>JBIJDM010000047.1:0-14471 GCA_044344145.1 Phycisphaerae bacterium | reverse complement strand
AACTCTTCACCGCTGAATCCTCCACGCAATCCCTGCTGCGTCCACCACGCCCCCAAATACGTCGCCACCACCACCAGCGCTGCCCCGTATGTCAGCGCATTCTTATGAATTTGATACCGAAACGACCCCAGCACAAACAACCCCAGCACCACCGCAAACACTTCCGCCGCCAACCACCACGCCGAAACCGGGAAAAATCGCCCATACACCCCCACCGCCAGCGCCACACCCAGGCAGCCCCAGACAAACTTCCGTCCTGAGAACATCACCACGTCCGACTTTACTGCGTGTTCCGCCATTAAGCACTCCCATGTTTGCGTGGAAAACTTCGTATGCCTGCGAAGTCTAGTCCCCCTTCCCGGCAAAAACAAAAAGGTCTCCGGAATTACCCGGAGACCTTATCACGTGGAGGTAAGGGGGCTCGAACCCCTGACCTTCTCCATGCCATGGAGACGCTCTCCCAACTGAGCTATACCCCCGTGAACACGTCATAATATATCGCTAAAACCGGTCACTCGCAAGTGCCGATTTTCACTTTACGCCAATCGCCGCCAACACTTCCCGGCAAATCTCCTCTGCCTCGCTCATTCGCCCCACCCCCACGGTCTGACACGCCTGCCAACCCGTCGCCGGCCCAACTGTCCGAATCCCTATTTCCTGCAAAAACTTCAGATTCCGCTGCATCGCCGGATGCTGCCACATCCCCTCATTCATCGCCGGGGCCAGCATCACCTTCTTGGGGTCCGACGCCAACAGTAACGTCGCAATCAGGCCATCGGCAATCCCATTGGCCAGCTTGCCCACGATATTCGCCGTCGCCGGCGCCACCAACACCAAATCCGCCTCCCGCGCCAGCCGGATATGCTGCGGGTCTTTCCCGCCGGGATGTTCCCACAAATCCGTATATACCGGGTTCGCCGTCAGCGCCTGAAACGTCGCCGGCCCCACCAGCTTCTGGGCCGCCTCCGACATCGCCACCGTCACGTCCACCTGCTGTTGCTTCAAATAGCTCGCCACAGCGCACACTTTGTACGCCGCGATCCCGCCACAGACACACAGTAAGACTTTGGCCATCAGCGCGCTCCCCGTATAAAAACACAACCCGAGCGAAGCCGGGTTGTGTGGGAAACTTAAAGCTTAAAAAACGTCTCGGCTTACTCGTCCCCCAGCGCCTTGGCGGGCGGGGTGAGTTTCGACTTCTCAAAGTCAATCCCGATCTTGTTCTGCTTGATTTCTTCGTAAATCAATTCCAAATCTGTCATCTTGTGGCCGTCCGCGCGTTCGCGTTCCACCAGCGGCCGCGCCCCGTTGATCAATTCGCGCCAACGATGCTGGACCAACGCACACAACTTGAAACGGCCGCCCATCTTGTGGACGATTTCATCACTTTTCAGTTCTTCGATCATGGTCGGCATCTCCTAAAAACTTTACTGCTTCGGTGTCCGGAGACTCTGCTCCACCACCGCAATAATCTCGTTCACGGCCTGCGTCAGGTCCGCATTCATCACCATCACATCGTACACGCCCGACGCCCAGGCAAATTCCATCTCGCGCTGCGCCTCGGCCAACCGCCGCTGGATCGTCGCCGCGTCATCACGGCCGCGCGACTGTAACCGCGCCGCCAACGCCGTCACATCGGGCGGCAGGATAAACACGCCCAAGACCTCCGGCATCATCCGCTTGACCTGGTTCGCGCCCTGGACATCGATTTCCAGAAGCACCAGCCGGCCGGCTTCCAACGCCTCAACTACCGGCGCACGCAACGTGCCATACCAGTTGCCGAACACTTCAGCATATTCTAAAAAGGCTTTTTTTGCAAGTAATTCCTGAAACTCCGCCTGCGTCACAAACTGGTACCGCTTCCCGATCGCATCCTGCGGTTTGGCCGCCCGTGTCGTGGCCGAAACCGCAAATTCCGCCGGCAAACGCTCCGCCAAAATCCGACAAATAGTGGACTTACCCGCCCCGGACGGGCCGGAGACCATGATTAACTTACCCTTGGCCACGCCCGCTTACTCCACGTTTTGCACTTGTTCTTTGATTCGGTCAATTGCACTCTTGATATCCACCGTATGCTGGGTAATCGTCGCATCATTCGCTTTTGAGCCAATTGTGTTGGCCTCGCGCAACATTTCCTGCGCCAAAAAGTCCAGCTTACGCCCCGATTGCTCCTCCTGCATGCACACCGTCCGGAAATGCCCAATATGCCCACCCAAGCGCGAAATTTCCTCGCTGATATCCGCCCGATCGGCAAATACCGCCACTTCCTTGACCAAATCCTGATCATTCAAGGTATATTTCGCATCTGTGAGTAATTGCTCCACCCGCAGCCGCAACCGCTCAAAATACAGTTTCGGCACCCCCGGTGCCACTATCCGGATCTGCTCCAACGCCCCCTCGATCACCCCCAAATGCTTGTCCAAATCTGCCCGCAAAACCGCCCCTTCCGTCGCCCGCATATCCTGCATATTCGCTACCGCCACCCCGATCATCTCCAATATCTCGCCCCGGTGCTGCTCGAAAAAATTCTCCACCCCGGCCTCCGGCTCGCACACCCCCGGCAAGGCCAGCAAACCCGTCAAATCCTGCTGCCGCGGCAAGTCCATCCGCTCCGCCAACGCCAACAATTCCTGGGCATACTTATCCAGCAGTATCCGGTTGACCCGCACGGCCGAACTCGCCCGCTCATCCCGTACCGATACCGCCAACGTCACCGACCCCCGCGCCAGCGCCTGCCGCAGCAAACTCTCCACCTCCGGCTCCAATGCCGAAAGCATGTCAGGCAGCCGAATCGAAGTTTTCAGAAAGCGATTATTGACACTGCGCACCTCCACCGCACACGAAAATTCGGGGCGGTCAAGTCGGGCCGAGCCAAAACCAGTCATGGATCGAATCATAACCGCGCAGAATACGCGATTTCCCCCCATCCCGCAACCCGCCCCCGCACGTACCATGGGCATCCCGCCATGCCCTCCCCCCGTCCCAACGTGGTGCCGACGCCCCATCGGCATTCGGCCCCCCAGGCCGACTCCCCCGTACCCCAAGTCGTAATCCCTCTACCCCCGAGAGATGGCCGGGGTGATAGTCGCAGGTCCAAAACCTGCGATACCACTCGACGTCCCCACCGTCTTGGCGTTACGCTCCCCGCCTTCGCGTTTATTGTTCAGGTGCCTAACCTCGTATGCGTTCCCCCCGGAACCATACCCGTGCGATAGGATGTATCCTCATGGCGATTCCTCAGGATTACTTGTCGCGCGTCTATGCTGGCGTCTTGGGCAAGATCATCGGCGTCTATCTCGGCCGCCCCATCGAAGGCTGCTCCTTTGAGCGCCTCATCAAAGAGTTCGGCGAGGTCACCTACTACATCCACCACACCCGCAAACTCCCGCTCATCGTCACCGACGACGACATCACCGGCACCTTCACCTTCCTCCGCCGGCCTAGCCGCACGGGTTCATGGCATGCGGCGCTATTACGCCGTGCGTTTCGCCCCCAATGGCCGTATCCAACTGGTCAAAGCGCTTAACGACACCGTGGTACTGGCGGAAAAACCCCTGAATTGGGAAGTGACCAAGACCTATAAACTGGCCTTGGAAATAAACGGCCCGCGCCTGCGGGGCTGGGTGGATGATGTGCTGGTATTCGATCTTACCGACACGAAAGACACCCTAACCGACGGCACCATCGGCCTGATCGTCGAAGAAGGCCGCTGCGCCTATGGCCCGGTGACCGTGGGACCGGTGGGATAAGCCGGACTGTCTAAAAACATGATGGCGGTAGTCTGGTGAGACTACCGCCCTTTTTTGTTTACCAACGAGAAATAGTTATTCGCCCAGCAGGCTGCTGATGGCTTCTTGACGCGAGCAGTTGAACTGGTGCTGGTACTCTTCCAACATGCGGTCGGTGATCCAGTTGCGGCAGCGGGCTTGTTCAAAGCGTTCTTCGAGGCGCTGGGCCACCGCAATGCTGGCGGGGTCCACCATGTTCAGGGGACGCGACAGGTCGGGTTGGAGATGCTGGGCAGCGTTGCGGTCAAGGGTCATAACGATAACTCCATATATGGCGTACCTTATAGAACTGTTTTAGTACGCTTTGTCCCTTTAGTTTAGTCCCCGCCAGGATTGGGCTCAAGTGAAATGTGGCCAGATTTTGCGGGTGTGAGGCGGGAAATGGCATATTTCGCATTTGCATATATAAAAATACGACTCTGTCAGCATGGGCTGGAATTTGTCTGGAAACAGGTGCAAATTCTCTTGCATGGGACGGCAAGTTATGGTAACTTCTGGAAAGATTTGCCAAATCTTGGCATATTGACTGGAATCATTACCACAGGAAGCGACGTATGCAATCGTCTACACTGGATCGGAAACTGGTCGAACAACTCGTCCGCCAAGTGCTGCGTCAGCAGTACGAAGGACGCATCTTTCGGGCATCGGGACAGAGCGGCGGGCCCAATCCGCTGGTGGTCAATGTCTCGGCCCGCCACATGCATATCACTCAGGAAGATTTGGAAGTACTGTTCGGCAAGGGCAGCAAACTGACCAAACTCAAGGACCTGTATCAGGAAGGCGAGTTTGCCAGCGAGCAACTGGTCACGCTGATCGGGCCGCGCAACCGCGTGATTCCGAATGTGCGGATTCTGGGCCCCTGCCGCAAGATGACGCAGATTGAACTGAGCTATACCGACGGCATCTTCATGGGTATTGATCTACCCCTGCGGATCAGCGGAGATATCGAAGGCACGCCGGGGATCGTGGTGATCGGCCCGGCCGGTGCGCTGACGCTGACCAAGGGTGTGATCCGGGCGGCCCGGCACGTGCACATGAATGATGCGGACATGGCCTATTACGGGGTCAAGGATGGCGACGCGATGAAGTTGCGGATTGCCGGTCCCTGCGGGGCCACGCTGGAAAACATGCGGGTCCGGTATCACCCGAAGGTGAAGCTGGAAATACATATTGACACCGATGAGGGCAATGCCTGTCATCTGGATTCGTCCACCCATATGGAATTGTTGAAGTAATTACGCCGCAGCGGGCGGCGCGTGACCGTCCGGTGGAGTAAACGTTAGTAGGATTTCTCTTTTATAGGAGCGCGCAGATGGCAACACAAGCCCTGGGAATGGTAGAAGCCCGCGGCCTGAGCACGCTGATCGAATGCAGCGACGCAATGCTCAAGGCGGCCAACGTGACCATGGTTGGCTGGGACAAGATTGGTTCGGGCATCGTCACCACGTTCGTGGTCGGCGATGTCGGAGCAGTGAAAGCCGCCGTGGATGCGGGCGCTGAAGCCGCCGCCAAGGTCGGCGAAGTGCTGGCGACGCATGTGATCGCCCGGCCGCACGAGGACCTGTTCCAGATGCTGCCCAAGCCCAAAGTTCCGGCGGTCAAAAAGTAATCAGCCCCCCCACTCTTTTAGGAGCATGACAATGTCTCAAGCATTGGGAATGATCGAAACCAAAGGCATGGTCGGCATTATCGAAGCCACCGATGCCATGTTGAAAGCGGCCAACGTCTCGTTGGTCAAGACCGTCCAGATTGGCGGCGCTTATGTCACCACCATCGTGCGTGGCGATGTCGGCAGCGTCAAAGCGGCCGTGGATGCCGGTGCGGCTGCGGCGCAGCGCAGTGGCGAGCTGATCGCGGCCCACGTGATCGCCCGGCCCCATGATGGTCTGATGGACAACTTCTAAGACCGGAGCCTACGCGGAAGCACGCATGCTGATACTCGTCGCCAATCTCGGTTCCACCAGCTTTAAGTACAAGCTCTATGACTTGGATACCAAGTCGGAGCGGGTGCTGGCGCAGGGGGATGCCGACCGCATCGGACAAGCGGTCAGTGCCTGGTCGGTAACCCCGACCGGACAAACCCGCAAGGCCGGTACGGCGGCGCTGGCCGATCATGGCGCGGCCATCAGTCTGCACCTGAACGAACTGGTCACTCTGGGGGTTATCCCCTCCATCCAAGCCGTCCAAGCCATTGGCTTCAAGGCGGTACACGGTGGGCCGATCAGTGGCGCGGTGCGGGTGGATGACCATGTGATCAGCGTGATGGAACAGTTTGCCGATGTGGCGCCGGCGCACAATCCCCCCTATGTGGCGGCGATGCGTGCGTTTGCCCAACGTCTGCCGGCGGTTCCGCAGGTGGCCGCGTTTGAAACCGCATTTCATCAGGATATCCCTCCGGCCCGGCAAACCTATGCCATTCCCCATGAATGGACGGAAAAGCTGGGCATCCGGCGCTATGGCTTCCATGGCGCCAGTCATCGTTACATCGCCACCCGCATGGCCCAGATCGCCCCCACCGCCGGCAAGATTATCAATTGCCATCTCGGTGGGTCCAGCAGTATCTGTGCGATCAAGGATGGCAAGTCGGTGGCGAACAGCTTCGGCATGACGGCCCAAAGCGGGCTGCCGCACGCGGCGCGGGTGGGTGATTTTGATACCTTTGCCCTGCTCAAACTGCTCAAGAGCGGTTTGGACGTGGACACGGTGTTCAAGCGGTTGGGCAAAGAAGGCGGTTTGCTGGGGATCAGCGGTGTATCGCAGGATATGCGTGATCTGGAAGCAGCCGCAGCGCAGGGCAATGCCCGGGCGCAACTGGCGATTGATGTTCTGGTCGAGGCGGTGCGGCACTATATCGGCGCGTATCTGGTAGCGCTGAACGGGGCCGATGCCATCACCTTTACCGGTGGCATCGGTCAACACGCCCAACGCGTACGGGCGGCCATCCTGAGTGATTTGGAGTTTGCGGGTATCCGTCTGGATGCCGGCAAGAATCAAACCGCCAAGGGTGAATGCCGGATTGATGCGGCGGACAGCCGGGTGCAAATCTGGGTGTTGCCGACGGATGAAGAGTTAATTGTGGCCCGGCAGACGTTTGGAGTCCTGGCAGCCAGCTAAGGATCGTCTGACGGCCGTGAAACGATAGTAGAATTTCTTTGCAGATAGGAGTTTGAGTCATGGCACAGCAAGCATTAGGTATGATCGAAACCAAGGGTCTGATCGCCGCCGTGGAAGCCTGCGATGCAGCGCTGAAGTCGGCCAACGTGCAATACGTGGGACAACACCGCGTGGGCAACGGCCTGGTGGCGGTTCTGCTCACCGGCGATGTCTCGGCCGTCAAAGCCGCAGTGGATGCGGGTGTGGCCGCGGGCAGCAAGCTCGGTCAGATCGCTTCCAGCAGCGTGATTGCCCGTCCGCATGAAGAGACCAACAAGGTCTAAGCTTTCCCCAGGCGGGAACGCAGCGGATGTGCAGGTAGCAGTTGTTAGGTCTTGCGGGCTGCGCAGGCTGGCGCGGGGTGGTATCCACACCGGGCCGGGAAGATGCGGGCTCATTGATACAGGAGTAGCAGGTCCATGGACCAATCCACCTTGATTGCCGGTGTTGTGGAAGAAGTACTCAAGCAACTCGCCCGTTCGGGCGCGGGCAGCAGCGCCAGTGTGGTCGCACCGGTGGGTGCGGGCGCGCATGGCGTGTTCAGCGACGCCAACAGCGCGGTAGCCGCGGCCAAAGCCGCCTATCAGCAGTTGGCCAGCAAGGGTATGGATGTCCGCACGGGCATCTGCAACCTGATCAAGCAGATCGCCTCCGACAACGCCCAGAACTGGGCGGAAATCGAACTGGCCGAGACCAAGGTAGGCCGGCTGGATCACAAGATCGGCAAGCTGCACCTGCTGTCGAACGTGCCGGGCACCGAGTTCCTCAAGACCCAGGCCCACAGCGGCGATGACGGCATCGGGCTGGATGAGCCAGCGGCCTGGGGTGTGATCGGCGTGGTGACGCCGGTGACGCATTCGATCCCGACCCTGTCGGCCAATGCCATCAGCATGATCGCAGCGGGTAATTCGCTGGTCATCAACGCCCATCCCAGCGGGTACAAGTGTGCGATGCTGGCGGTGCAAACGTACAACAAGGCGATTGCGGCCAAGTATGGCATTGATAACCTGATCACGATGGTCAATCCGCCGACGCTGGAAAGCGCCAACGCGATTTTCACGCATCGAGATGTGGCGATGCTGTGCATCACCGGCGGTCCCGCCGTGGCCAAGGCCGCGATGGCCCAGCCCAAACGTGCGGTCGTTGGTGGTCCGGGCAATCCGCCCGTGGTGGTGGACGAGACGGCGGATCTGGACAATGCCGCGCGTTCGATCATTGCCGGGGCCAGTTTTGACAACAACCTGCTGTGCATCGGCGAAAAGGAAGTCTTTGTGGTCAGCAGCGTGTTTGACCGCATGATGGACGCGATGAGCCGGGCCGGTGCGGTGCGGTTGAACGCGAGCCAGATTGAAGCCCTGACGCAGAAGGCGTTTGCCAACAAAGACAATCACTGGGCCCTGAACAAGGATCTGGTGGGTAAAGATACGCGGGTACTGGCCGAAGCGGCGGGGATGAACCTGCCCAACGGTGTGGACCTGCTGTACGGGGAGACGGATGCGAAGAATCCGTTTGTCACCCAGGAACAGATGATGCCGTTCGTGCCGTTTGTACGCGTGACGGATGTGGATCAGGCGATTGCCCTGGCGCTGCAGAATGAACATGGCTATGGCCATACGGCGTGTATCCACTCCAACAACCTCGCGACCATCACACGTATGGGCAAATTGATGAATACCACCCTGTTCGCGGTCAATGGTCCCAGCACGGCGACGCTGGGGATTGGCGGCGAAGGATATGCCAGCTTTACGGTGGCCACGCCCACGGGCGAAGGTGTCACCACGGCGCTGACGTTCACCCGCTTCCGGCGGATGACGGTCAGCGGTGCGTTGCGGGTTATCTAACCATACTGTGGAGTGTTGCAGCGTGTCCGTCATTGATCCCAATCTCGTGGCCCAGATCACCGCGCAGGTGATGCAGGCGCTGCGTGCGCGAACGGATGCGGGCACCGTGCCCGCGGAAATCCGTCCGCCGGTGGGATTATGCGTTGCGGGCGACAAGCCCAAGCCGACGGCTGCGGTGGTGACAGCTCCAGTCAGCATCCCCCCTGCGGTGGCGGTCCCCGAGATCGTCAGTGGGCCCAAGCCGGTGGCCACGCTGCTGGGTAACTTTATTACGGCGGAACAAATTGCCCGGGTCAAAACGCCCGGGCCGATCGCGCTGGCTCCGGGGGCGAAATTAACCCCCTTGGCCAAAGATTACATCCGCGACAAAGGGATCGAAATTATCGCGCTGGAAGCGGGCGGGAAATTACCTGCCCCTGCCAGTGCGACCAACAACGGCAAACCCGCGAAGGCCCGCACCGCCCAGCCGGTGATCTGGTGGTGTGATGCCTCCAGTACCGAAGTGGCCGCGATGGCCCGGAATTTCCCCCGGCGGATGCAACCCGCACAGGCCGGCATCAGCCGCGACGCCCTGGTACGGGTGCTGCGCGATCTGGCCCGGCAAGTTAAGTCCGGCCAAAGCGACGGCGGGATTTTGTTCGTGTCCAATGCCGCCAAAGCCACCGTCTATGCCGCCGCGACCGGCGTGCTGCGGCCCGTGGTGGCCACCAGTGCCCGCGCCGTCAGCGAAGCGGGCTTGCTGGGCGCCAATCTGCTGGTGGTGGAATTCACCCAGCACGCGGCCCCGGCGATGCAGAGTATGCTGGAACAATTTATCGCCCAACTACGGCAACCGTGTCCCAACGTCACCAAAGAACTGCTAATGCTGCAGGAACGTTAAGTTTTACGAGGTGTGATCATGAGTCAAAACATGGCCAATATTCATCAAGTCAAGCTGGAAATGTGCGACATCGGCAAGCGCATCTGGATGAAGGGCTACTGTGCGGGCAACGAGGGCAACCACTCGGTGCGGATCTCCGACGATCGCGTGTTGTGCACCCCCACCGGGTTGTCCAAGGGGTTCCTGACCCCGGACATGATCACCATGGTGGACATGGACGGCAATCAGGTGGACAAGGCCAACAAGTTCAAACGCACCAGCGAAGTGCTGCTGCATCTGGCCATCTACCGCAAGCGGCCCGATGTGCGGGCCGTAGTCCACAGCCATCCGCCCCATGCCACCGCGTTTGCCGTGGCCAACATTCCGATCCCGGAAGGCATTCACCCCGAAGCCGAAGTGTTTCTGGGCAAGGTTCTGACCGCCCCGTACGTCACCCCCAGCTATGCGGAACTGGGTCAGGAAGTGTGCAAGCTCATTGACTCCGAATCCAATACCATCATGCTGGCCAATCACGGTTCGGTGACCTTTGCCCCGCAACTGATTGACGCGTATTACAAGCTGGAAATTCTGGATGCCTATTGCCGGATTCTGCTGTTGTGCGCCCAACTGGGCAAGGTGCGGCCGTTGTCGCAGGATCAGATGATCAAGCTGCTGGAAGTGAAGCAGAAATTCGGCATCAAGGATTCGCGTCTGGCCTGTGCGCCTTCGGGCTGCATCGGGCAGGAAAACGACGAATTTCTGGCCATGTTCGAAGATGGGCAGCTCATGAGCAAGTCGCAGACCCAGACCACGACGGCGCCCACTGCGGACAGCATTGATGAAGCCACCTTTGAGCAACTGGTCCAGTCCATCACCAACCAAATTATGGCGGTGGCCAAGTAAACTAACGCGAGGCACAAACCGTGCTGATCGTCTGCTGGATTTGATTCGAGAACAGGGCAGCGCCCAGCTCGAAGCACTGGCGGCGGCGCTGGAGGTGTCATCCTCCACGATCCGGCGCGATATTGACGTGCTGGAAGCGCAGGGAATGGTGGAATCCACCCGGGGCGGAGTGATTTTCCGCGGCCGCTCAACGGCGGCGCTGGGGCTGGAAGAACGCCTGAAAGAAGCCATCGAGGCCAAACGGCTGATCGGCAAAGTAGCCGCCGATATGGTGGAACCGGGGATGACGGTCTATGTGGATGGCGGGTCCACAGTGCAGTATGCCATCGAACAAATTACCGCCCGGCCCTTGCAGATCGTGACCAATTCCCTCACCGTAGCCGCCTACTTCGCCACCGATACGCAGGTTGAATTACTGGTGCTGGGTGGCTCACATTATCCGCGCAGCGGCGTGTTGATCGGCCCAATCACCACGCAGGCGTTGTCGGGTTTGCATGCGGATTTGATGCTCTTTTCGTGTGCGGCCATCTATGAGCAGGATGTATTCAATTCCAATCTGGTGATGGCCGAGGTGGAACGCATCGCGCTGAAGCAGACGGCCCGGCGCGTGCTCTTGATGGATTCCAGCAAATTCGGGCGCAAGAGCCTGGCCCGGGTTTGTAGCACCAGCGAGGTGGATTTGATTATCACCGATGCGGGGGTATCGGAACGCTGGCAGAAGACACTGGGCGACCGGTTGGAAATTGCCCGTTAAGATTTCTTACCGGACTTTTTTGCGGTCTGCGCCACCGCTGCGTCATCGGTGGCGAACAGGACCAGATTCCGCTGCCGCAGGGTGGTTAGAAAACTCATCACGCCCAATTCGGCTTCCCGGATGTTGATCTTGTTCTGTTCCGCAAAGCGCGTAACGATTTTCTGTACCCGCCGGTGGCCATCGACCATATCCCAGACACTGCGGCCCAGGGCATCTATCTCGAACTGCCGGGGCTTGCCGACGACTTTGATCCAGCGATAAAAGAACCGGTCGGGCGCGGGCAACAACAGCAGCAGACGGCCGGTGGATTCCTCGACCAATTTGGCTTCCGGGTGGCGCACGGGAATGATTTCCAGCAGTTCCTGCCGGGATAGTTGCGCGCCGCCGAGATAATTGCCGATCAAACCCATGATTAATTTTTCCTCAACCATTGCCAGCGATTCAGCAGGCTCCAGCGTAATACGTTCGCGGCGG
This sequence comes from Phycisphaerae bacterium, assembly GCA_044344145.1. Classification (GTDB taxonomy): domain Bacteria; phylum Planctomycetota; class Phycisphaerae; order WQYP01; family WQYP01; genus JBAXGE01. The sequence continues at coordinate 2,699 of JBIJDM010000047.1, read as the reverse complement.
TATCATGCCGCAGGATCCCGGTTTGACGCTGACCCCAAGGGAAGAGCGGCCAGCCCATGGTTTGGGCCACATGCCAATGATCACCCGCCACCGACCAGGGGAGTTTGCGTAAACCTTTGGCGAGGACTTGGGTACTCGCCCAGCCGCCGGCGCTGTCACGGCCGATCCGCTGCTCCGCCAGACTGACACTGCCCAGCCAGAGCCGCGTCCAACCATCGGTCATACACAGTGACGAACCGCCGGGGATGAAGTCGGCCCGTTCCAGGCCAATCTCGCGCGGCACCATACCGGCGACACCATAAATCTGCCAAAGCCATTCGGGAGCTTCATATTCTTCCTGGAGGGATGCGGTAATTTCCGGCACCCAGTCGCTCCTAAGCAGCCACTCCAGCGTAACGATGCGTTTGGTGCCAACCCAGAGCACGCGCGTTTGCTCCTTGTGCCGGGCCAATTGTTTATCACCCAACGCGGAAAATTCCCAGCCCTGCTCCCGCCATTGCGTCTGCATGGTCTCGGCGGTGCGGGCCAGCCGCTTCGGGGGCGGGGACTGCCAGGCAAGATGCAAACACCGGCCCACGAGATCGGAGAAGTAAACTTCACCGCTTTTCATCCCACCGTAATAGCTGCTCAGGTTCCACGCGGCGGGGATTTCCAGCCGATAGCCCATCCAGCCGACGACTTGCCAGTCGGGGCGTCGGGCCGCTTGGGCCTGCGGATCAATGGCGGGCGGGGTGGACTTCATGTTGGCATTTTTACCATATGCACGGCCAGAGGTTCTAGTACCATGGTGGCCGGAGTGGGCAGGCCGGTAAAAAGATCCATACCCGCTGCGGGCAGGGTCACACTGCGCCGTTCTTCTTCCAAATTAATCAGCCCATAAGCGGTAATCTGTCCGGCGGCATTGGCCCGGGGGGCTACGATCACCCGACCATCGGTTTGCGCCAACGGCGTCAGACCCGCCTGGGTCATGAGTAGTTTTACCAGATGCAGGTAGGTGGCTTCGTCGGTACGGCAGCCCATAGTAATCACCCGGCCCTGACCGAGTTTGTGATCCATCACGCCGGCCAGACCATCACCGTAACCGCCGCGATATTGGGCCAGCGGATGGCCCGTGGTGGGTGCGTAGGCTTCGCACCAGCCTTTGACCGGAGCGCGTTTGAAACCATAATCAAGTGCAACGGTCTTTTCGACCCACATCGCGGTGAAACGCAGGGCCGATTCGGCACCGATGAGTTCTTCCAGACCGCCGAAGGTGCGGTCGGTAAAGGCAGTGAACTCGGTCGAGCGATACCCGGTCAGCGGTCCCAGCAACAGACAGCCCCCCTGCTTGACCCAGGCGATGAGCCGTTGGCGCAGCTCGGGGCTGACCATCGGCATCAGGGGCATGATGACCACTTTATAGGGGGTCAGGTCGGTAGCTTCGCCCAGCGTATCGCGCCAGATATTATTGAGCACCAGCGGGACCTGATAATCATCCCGCCAGCGTTGGTCGTAGCGCATGTCGTCGTCTATGGGGTCAATACCAAGTCCCCAGGCGTTTTCGTTGCTCATCATGATGCCTACACCTGCGGGAGCTGGCGGATTTTCGGCGAGGAATTTTTCGAGTCGTTTGGTATCGGCGCACAGAGTTTGGATTGCATCCTTGTTGGGTGCCCAGTTGCCGGTGGCGGTGACATGGGTGCCGTGCTGCATTTCCTGGCCGGCCCAATGTGAGCGCCACTGCCAGTACAGAATCATGCTGCCCCCCAGAAGCAGGCTCAGCCACGAAAACGCGCGGATGCCCGCGGGGGAATGGTGGATATTCCACATGCGCCCGCCCGCCGACCAATTCGGCGCGGTTTCGAGCTGATAATAAGGCTGATAGGGCTGGCCTTTTTCCGCCCGCATACGATCAAAATACATGGGATTCCAGTGGTAATGATCCACATCGCGATACAGCGAGTGGCCCACGCGGTCGAGCACCTTATTATGCTGGAACCAATTCATGCCCATGCCGGGGGTCATGTTGGACGTGATGATGGTATTGGGACATTCCCGACGAATGACCGCACATTGCCCGGCAATAAATTGCGTCCAGCCTTCATTCATGAACCGGGTCAGGGCCATGATCAGCGAAGGGTGATGCCGTTCGGGCACCTCAATCGAACCATGCGAGGGCATGACTAAGGGAATTTGGTCAAAACTGTTGTACGCCTGAGACCAGAACTCCAAACCCCAGGTTTGATTTAAGTTTTCAATCGTCCCGTAGCGTTGCTGCAACCATTCGTGGAACCGTCGGTGCGTTTCCGGGCCAAAATCACTGCCAGACATTTCATTGTCGATTTGCCAGCTATGGACGGCGGGGTGATGGCCCAATTCTTTGGCCATGGCGAGGGTGATGCCGTCGCCCAACTGCCGGTATTTCTGGCTCCAGTGATTGTAGTGTTTGCGCTGGCCGTGGGTTTCGCGGCGACCATCGTAATGGGTTTGCAGAACTTCGGGATATTTTTGGGTCAGCCACGCGGGCGGGGCCGCGGTGGGCGTGCCGAGCATGACCTGAATACCTGCGGCGTCGAGTTGGTCCAGACAACGCCGGGCCCAGGTGAAATCGTACTGGCCTTCGCTGGGTTCAAACTTGTGCCAGGCGAATTCGAACAGGCGCACAATGCGGAAACCCAGCTCACGCATGCGGGCGATATCCTTGGGCCATTCGGTCTCGG
>JBIJDM010000238.1:0-3963 GCA_044344145.1 Phycisphaerae bacterium | reverse complement strand
CTGCCGGCAGTGTCCTTAAGCGACCGGGCGGAGCATAAACGAACCATGAGCCTGAACGAAGAAATCAAAGTTTTCAGTGGCCGGGCTAATCCTGAGTTGGCGGAGAAAATCTGTCAGCATGCCGGTCTGCCTTTGGGCACCGGACGGACCGAGCTGTTTGCCGATGGCGAATTGCTGGTCAAGCTGGATGAGGATGTGCGCGGCCGCGATTGCTTCATCATTCAGCCCACGTGCCCGCCGGTAAATGAAAATCTGATGGAACTACTGGTGTGGATTGACTGTCTGCGCCGGGCGAGCGCCAATCGCATCACTGCGGTGATCCCCTACTTTGGTTATGCCCGGCAGGACCGCAAGTCGGAAGGGCGCACGCCCATCACCGCCAAGCTGGTAGCCAATATTATCACCGCCGCCGGGGCCGATCGCGTGATCGCGATGGACCTGCATGCCGCCCAGGTACAGGGCTTCTTTGACCTGCCGATGGACCATCTGTTGGCCAGCCCGGTATTCACCCAATATTACAAAGCCGAAGCGGCCAAACTCGGCAAGATTGCCGTGGTTTCGCCCGATCCGGGCAATCTGAAGGCCGCCAGTTATTACGCCGAGATGTTGGACGCCGATCTGGCGTTCATCGACAAACGGCGCAAAACCGCCACCACGGTGGCGATGAACACCATCATCGGCGATGTGGTCGGCAAGACAGTGTTGATGTTCGATGACATGATCACCACCGGCGGAACGGTCTGTGAAGCCGCCAAGATTTTGATGGCCAAAGGCGCCCGGGAAGTCCATGTGGCGGCGACCCACGGCATCTTTGCCGGTCCGGCCGTGGAACGACTGCTGGCCAGTCCGATTCACCGGATCGTCATCACCGACACCGTACCCCTGAACAATCATACCCGGACCTTGTCGGATCGTCTGACGGTCCTGAGTGTGGCCCCGTTCCTGGGCGAAGCAATCAAGCGTATTCACTTGAATCAATCTGTGTCCAGTCTGTTTGGGACTGGTGGTAATTCTGGCAAGCGTTAAGCGTGGCCGCACGCGGCGGTCGCGGGCAGCGATTTTTTTGAAGCAGCGTCAGTAAGACGTAAGGAGTTTTCGCAATGGCAAAGTCTAAAGTAGCCCACTCAACCAAGATCGAGGCCCAAGTGCGTGAAACGCGCGGCAGCCGCAAGTCCCAATTCCTGCGGGCCGAAGGCAAAATTCCCGCCGTGGTCTATGGTCTGGGCAAGCCCACCGCCAACATCACCCTGAGCTACAAGCAGGCGGAATCGGTGATTCACAGCGGCGTGAAGCTGGTGGATCTGGAAGTGGATGGCAAGTCGGAGAAGGCGCTGGTGCAGGAGGTTCAATACGACCATCTGCAGGACGCCATCGAGCATGTGGACTTCCTCCGCATTGATCCCAAGCAGCGCATTCACACCAAGGTTCCGCTCGAATTCCGTGGTACCGCCAAGGGCACCAAGGAAGGCGGCATCCTCGAAACCATGTTCAGCGAACTGGAAATCGAAGTGTTGGCCACCGAATTGCCGGAAGTCATCCGGATCAATGTCGAAAATCTCGCGCTGCATGATGCCATCCATGTCAAAGACGTGGTTCTGCCCCCCTCGGGCAAGGCTGTGGCCAATCCGGAACAGATCGTCTGTCAGGTCCGCACCGTGAAGGAAGAAGTCGTGGTTGCGGCGGAACCGGGCGCGGCGGAACCGGAAGTCATCGGCAAGAAGCCGACGGATGAAGAAGCCGCAGCGGCGGCCGCGAAGCCGGCGGACAAGAAGAAGTAAGTATTTGAGCGAGGTCGGGCATACGCATGAAATTGGTCGTTGGCTTGGGCAATCCCGGACGGGAATACGAACGGACCCGGCACAACGCAGGTTTTATGCTGCTGGACCTTTTGGCGAAGCAATGGCAGTGTTCGGCTTGGCGCAATGGTCAGGAAGCTTTGGTGACCGACGCCAAGGTGGCAGAGACGAAAGTCGTGCTGCTTAAGCCGATCACGTTTATGAATCTGAGTGGTCGCGCGGTGGCTTCGGCCCTGAGCTACTACAAGATTGCCCTGCCGGATGTGCTGGTGGTATCAGATGATATCGCCCTGCCGTGCGGTAGTATCCGGCTGCGGAGCAGTGGCTCGGCCGGAGGGCATAACGGGCTGAGTGACATCGAACGGGCATTGAGTTCGTGTGCGGTGTTGCTGGGTAAGACGGGGCGCGATTATGCCCGCTTACGCATCGGCGTGGATGCCCCGGGCCGCGTGCCGCAGAAGTCGTATGTGCTGGAGCCGTTTTCCCCCAGCCAGACCCCGCTGCTGCAGGAGTCATTGTCACGGGCCGCGGAGGCCGTAGAGTGTTGGTGCCGGAGCGATATCGCCACGGCCATGAATAAGTATAATGCCCCGGTATAAAGGCCGGAGCGGAACGAAGCGTTAAGGTAACTGCGATTTTTTTTGGAGATGTTCGATGGCAACGCATGTACGTCAGTACGAAGCCCTGTTCTTGTTCAACCCCAACCTCGGTGGGGCCAATTTTGAGCAGGCCAAGACCGAAGTGGAGCACATTCTGGGTCGCGCCAAGGCGGAAGTCCTGCTGATCAAAAAGTGGGAAGAACGCAAGCTGGCCTATGAAATCGCCGGCCAGAAGCGTGGTCTGTACGTGCTGGCCTTCTTCAAGGCCGAAGGCACCAAGATCGCGGGCGTGGAACGCGATGCCCAGTTGTCCGAAAACATTCTGCGCATCATTGTCCTGAAGGCCGATCATCTGGCCCTCAAGGATATGGAAGCCATGCAGCCGCAGGTCCCCGCTCCGGAAGAAGACCGGCGTGATCGTCGGCGCGAACCCAGCGAAGATATCGGCATTGACATTGATGTCACCGAGATCAGCGCCAAGGAATAAGCCCTGGGCACGATCTCGTGCCGAGGTTTGGAATACCGCAGGCAATCGTTACTCTTGGGAGGCCGATAATGGCGAATCTCAACAAAGTGATGCTCATGGGCAATATCACCCGTGATCCAGAACTTAAGTACCTGCCCAGTCAGACGGCCGTGTGCGAATTTGGCCTGGCCATTAATCGCACTTGGACCAGTCAGGACGGCGCGCGCAAGGAAGAGACCACGTTTGTGGATTGCTCCGCGTTTGGCAAGCCAGCGGAAACGATTGTCAAATATATGAAAAAAGGCTCGCCGATCTTCGTTGAAGGTCGGTTAAAGCTGGATCAATGGGAAGCCCAGGACGGTAGCAAGCGGTCCAAGATGCGGGTGGTCGTCGAGAACTTCCAGTTCATCAGTTCCCGGCCGCAAGGTCAGGGCGGTGAAGGTGGCGAAGGCGGCTATGCCGCACCGGCCCCGGCTTCACGGCCCCCGGCCCGTACGGCCGGCCGGCCTGGTGGCTACCAGCAGCGTCCTGCGGCTCAGGATCAGGGTATGGCCGATCCCCCGGCTCCGGATGATATGGGTCCTCCATCGGCAGGTGAAGAACCGCCGTTTTGATGGTATGATAGTGTTGTAAACCCCTTGGCTGACGGGGTGTATAGATCAGCCACAGGTCCGTGAGTGCGAATGTGCTGCCAGGCACGCCCGATTTTTCGGCAACGTTGCAGCCCAAGACACCACCGGCCCGGAATTGTCCTCCGCGTGCCTGAAGGAAACCGTATGAAAGTCCTCCTGACCGAGACCATCAACAAGATCGGGATCGTCGGCGAAGTGGTGAACGTGAGCGAAGGCTTCGCCCGCAATTACCTGCTGCCCAAGAAACTGGCCATCACCCCCACCGAAGGCAACATCAAGCGTTACGAACAGCAGAAGTCGGATTACGAACGCAAGCTCCGCGAACTGCGCAGCCAGAAGGAAACCCTCCTGGCCCAACTCACCGGCGTGGAAATCACCATCGCCCGGGCGGCCAACGAAGACGGCCACCTGTTCGGTTCGGTCAGCCGGCGCGATATCGCCGAAGAATTGCAGAAGAAGGGCTTTGCCCT
>JBIJDM010000018.1:0-20925 GCA_044344145.1 Phycisphaerae bacterium | reverse complement strand
CACACGATATCTGGGGGTGTATGCCGTGGCGGTGCGCGACGGGGCGGTTTTGGTAACCAAAAAGGGACGGGGGCCGTTTACGGGGCGCTGGGATTTGCCGGGGGGTGGGATGGAATTTGGGGAGACGCCGGAAGCGACCTTGCGGCGGGAATTGGTGGAAGAGACGGGGCTCGCCCCCACGGCTTACATGTTGCGCGATGTGTGGGCGAATCTGATTGTGGATACGCGGCCGGAACATCTGGGGGAACAGACGCATCATGTGGGCGTGATTTATACCGTGACGTTGGAAGACCGAGCGCCGAAGAGTGGGCCGGACGGGGAGGATTCGCTGGAGGCGCGGTGGGTGAAGGTCGCGGAATTGGAGGAGAGGAACTGCACGCCGTTTTTGTGGCGGGCAGTGGGGATGGGGGCTGGTGAGGGTTGAAAGGTCTGGGTGGATGCCTACGCATCTTCCCCATAGGCTGGTGATTCGCTTGCGTTCCCACATTTTCTCTTGCATCAGCCATAATTGTTTATATAATTAATTCCATGAGCTACGACTTCCGCTGGAATGAATGGAATGAGGACCACATTGCGTTGCATGGTGTGGCGTATGACGAGGCGGAACAGGTGGTCGAACAACCAGCCCGCGGTTTTCCGCGGTATGACGGAGCCCGCAAGTACCGGGTTTGGGGCCAGACGATGGCCGGGCGATATTTACAGGTCATCTATATTTTTTCGCCTCCCGGGGTGGTGTATGTGATCCACGCCCGCGACCTGACGGAACCAGAAAAACGCCGGCTACGACGGCAAGGGAGATAATTATGGCTAAACGCAAGCAAAAAGCCTACGAACAAATGGACACCGCAGAGTTGGCCGCAGCCACGGCGGAGTATGACCAGCCTTGGACCGGGGAGAAACTGCCGGGCAAGCCTTTGACCGGGGCGCAGCGGGCACAGCATAAGCGGGCCAGTGCGCGGGCCAAGGCAGGACGCCCCAAGATTGGCGGTGGTGCGCAGATTGTCCCAGTGAGTATTGAACGGGGTCTGCTGAAACAGGTGGATGCCTACGCCCAGCGTCATCATCTGAAACGATCCAAGATGGTGGCGGAAGGGTTGCGTTTGGTTTTGCAACGCCGGGCGGTGTAAACAGATTAAACAGGTAGTGGTTTAACAGCCCTCAGATAGTGGAGTGGGACTAAGGCCATGGACTTCCACGAAGGCGCTGGTGATATTGGCCGGTATTTCAGGAGAAGTATGGGGCCGATAATGCCCTCCGTGTTTCGCGCCAGTCGCACCATCAAACACAGCCCACAATTTCCCATAGATGTATAGCCCCACCTTGGATTCCGTGCAATCCCAGCGGACTGCAACATCTTTCTGCTGGAAGTCAGATACTCCGGATAGCACGAGAATAGCGCCAATCACTCTCCGAGCACCTTCGTTCCTTGTGTCGTACAGGTAGAAGTACCCGGTTTCGCCGATATACTCATAAACGCCTGCCAGATCACCTGCTGAGCGGACGGCACTTTCGAATATCTCATCGTTGGCCATGATACACCTCATTGTGGGTGATTCTGCTTAAAGTTCCTGCGGAAGCGTGATTGTAGTACGGGTCCACAACATGAGCTATTTGCAAAAGCTTAACATGGCGGGGAAGAAGGGCCAAATAAATCTTGGAATATTAAGAGGCTACAAGCTGGGCGTATCGCACTTCTAATCCTGCCGTCAATAGCCCATACTTTCGCCCGGCATGGATCAGTGCTCTGAGTGCACCCAAGCTAAGTTTGAGATGCAGTTCCTCAGGACTCGCCGTCCGAAGCTCGTGGGTATCTAACTCAATCGCCAATGGCAACTCCCCATCCTTGGGATCAATGGGCTGGTAGTGGGGTTCGTCTTCGTTCTTGAGGCCATAGTGGAAGATGAGACCAACCCATCTGAAGGGTGCATGATCCAAGTAACCTGATCCTTGCATCAACAACTCGATCTCATCCATTACTTTGGAGGTGACTTTGAAAATCTCGCGATTCAGACGGGCAGGAGTCAAAGAAACTCCGCTTAAAACTATGCTGCGATTGTGGCCCATGACTGCACATCCTATTGAGTGGACTTGTGCCGGGAGAGTTTCTTGACCGGAACATTCGGCAGAAACTCTCTATTAGGCGTGTGTCCACAGTATGAGTATTGGGTAACAGCTTAACATGGCCTGGATGAAGGGCCAAGAAACTCTTGGGGGAATTGGGTGGGGGTTAGCATCTGCGCGCGAGGTGGCGCCAGCGCGACTGATAAAGCGGTAAAGCCCGGGGGTACCGGGCATTACCGCACTCCAAGATGCCGGGGGGCCCGGCAAGGGAGGGGGTTAGGCGGGCAGGTCGCTGTGGCCCATGAGGAACTGGTCGCAGGCGCGGGCGGCGCCGCGGCCTTCGTTGATGGCCCAGACGACCAGTGATTGGCCGCGGCGGCAGTCGCCGGCGGCGAATACGCCCGGTACGTTGGTGGCGTAGTGGCCGTGTTCGGCTTTGAAGTTGCTGCGCGCGTCCACATGCAGGTCCAGGACCTTGGCCAGCGTCTCTTCAGGGCCCAGGAAGCCCATGGCGAGGAAGACCAGATCGGCGGGCCAGGTTTCTTCACTGCCGGCGACTTCGCTCATCTTGAATTGGCCGTCCACACGTTTCCATTCCACGCGTACGGTCTTGACGCCGGTGAGGTTGCCCTGGGCATCGCCGAGGAATTCCTTGGTCAGAATGCTGTATTGCCGGGGGTCGGTGCCGAAGCGGTAGTGGGCTTCTTCGTGGCCGTAGTCGGTGCGCTGGATGCGCGGCCACTGGGGCCAGGGGTTGTCGGCAGCGCGGCCAACCGGGGGCTGGGGCAGGAGTTCGAAGTTGACCAGACCCTTGCAGCCATGGCGCAGCGAGGTGCCCAGACAGTCGTTGCCGGTATCGCCGCCACCGATGACGATGACGTTTTTACCCGCGGCATTGATGTACTTGCCGTCGGCGTGATTGCTGTCGAGCAGGCTGCGGGTGTTGGCGGTGAGGAACTCCATGGCGAAATGCACGCCCTTGAGCTGACGGCCGGGGGCCGGCAGATCGCGCGGCTTGGTGGCGCCCACGGCGAGAATCACGGCGTCGAACTCTTCGCTAATCTTGCTCATGGGCACATCCACGCCCACGTTCATATTGGTCAGGAAGGTAATGCCTTCTTCGGCCATAATCTGCAGACGGCGTTCCACGACGGCTTGTTTGTCGAGTTTCATGTTGGGGATGCCGTACATGAGCAGCCCGCCGATGCGGTCGGCACGTTCAAAGACGGTGACAAAATGGCCGGCCTTGTTGAGCTGGTCGGCGGCGGCGAGGCCGGCGGGGCCCGAGCCGATCACGGCGACTTTCTTGCCGGTGCGGGCGACGGGCGGTTGGGGGACGTACCAGCCTTCATGCCAGGCCTTTTCGCTGATTTCGTATTCGATATTCTTGATGGTGACGGGCGGTTCATGGATGCCCAGCACGCACGAGCCTTCGCAGGGCGCGGGGCAGACCCGGCCGGTGAATTCGGGGAAGTTATTGGTCTTCCACAAACGAATGATGGCATCTTCCCAGCGGCCCTTGTAGACCAGATCATTCCATTCGGGAATCAGGTTGTTGATGGGACAACCGCCGGTCTTATCGGAATGACAGAAGGGAATGCCGCAATCCATACAGCGGGCGCCCTGCTTTTGCATGGCATCCACGGGCATGGGGGTGTGGAATTCCTTCCAATCGAGGATGCGGAGTTCCGGGAGCCGGTTTTTGCCGGGGTCGCGGGTGAATTCCATAAATCCGGTGGGCTTACCCATGACGCACCTCCTGGGCCGGGGAGGCGGGATTGGCGGCTTTAGCGGCCGCGAGCTTGGCTAGCACTTTCTTATACTCCAAAGGCATTACTTTATGGAACTTACGCATGGCCTGATCCCAGTGGGCGAGGATGTGCTCCGCCACGGTCGAGCCGGTGTACTGCTGGTGCTGGGTGATCAATTCCCGCAGTTCGGCCAGATCGGCCGGCTGGTCGAGTTTCTGCAACTCCACCATGGAGAGATTGACGCGGGTGAGGAATTCATCGTTGGGGTCGTAGACATAGGCGATACCGCCGGACATGCCGCAGGCAAAGTTGCGGCCGGTGCCGCCGAGGACGACGACGCGTCCGCCGGTCATGTATTCGCAGCCGTGATCGCCGACGCCTTCGACGACCGTCCAGGCGCCGGAATTACGCACGCAGAAGCGTTCGCCGGCCACGCCGCGGAAGAAGGCCCGACCTGCGGTGGCCCCGTAGAGGACCACATTGCCGATCAGGATGTTTTCTTCGGGCACGAAGCGGCTCTTGTGATCGGGATAGACGATGATCTTGCCACCCGAGAGGCCCTTGCCGACGTAGTCGTTGGCATCGCCCTCGAGTTCGATGGTCACACCGCCGGCCAGCCAGGCGCCAAGGCTTTGGCCTGCGGAACCGTTGAGCTTGATGCGGATGGTGTCTTCGGGGAGATAATCCTGCCCGTAGCGTTTGGCGATTTCGTGACTGAGCATGGTGCCGACGGTGCGGTCAATATTGCGCACCGGACGGCTGATGGTGACTTTTTCGCGTTTTTCCAAAGCGGGCGCGGCGGCCTTGATCAGGTCGCGGTCGAGGACATCGGCAATGCCATGATCCTGCTGCTGGGTGCAGTATACTTCCACGCCGGGGTGCATTTTTTCGGCAGGCATGAGGATGGGGCTGAAGTCCAGACCGCGGGTTTTCCAGAACTCCACGGCAGCGTTGACTTCGAGCATATCGGTGCGGCCGATCATTTCCTGAACGGTGCGGAAGCCCATTTCAGCCATGTGCTGGCGGACTTCTTCGGCGAGCAGGAACATGTAGTTGATGATATATTCGGGCTTGCCGGCGAACTTGTTCCGCAGCACGGGGTCCTGCGTGGCGATGCCCACGGGGCAGGTATTCAGGTGACAGACCCGCATCATGATGCAGCCCATGGTCACCAGCGGCGCGGTGGCAAAGCCGAACTCTTCACCGCCGAGTAACGCGGCGATGACCACATCGCGGCCGGTCTTGAGCTGGCCGTCCACCTGCAAGACTACGCGGCTGCGCAGGTCGTTAAGGACCAGCGTCTGATGGGTTTCGGCGATGCCGAGTTCCCAGGGGGCGCCGGCGTGTTTGATACTGGTCAGGGGCGAGGAGCCCGTGCCGCCGTCATGGCCGGCGATCACGATATGATCCGCGTGGGCCTTGGTGACACCGGCGGCAATCGTGCCCACGCCGACTTCGGACACCAGCTTGACGCTGATGCGGGCGGAGGGGTTGGAGTTCTTGAGATCGAAGATCAACTGGGCCAGATCTTCGATGGAGTAGATGTCATGGTGCGGCGGCGGACTGATGAGGGTCACGCCGGGGGTGGAGTGACGCAGCCAGCCAATGTAGTCGCTGACTTTGTGGCCGGGGAGCTGACCGCCTTCGCCGGGCTTGGCGCCCTGAGCGATTTTGATCTGAATTTCGTCGGCGTTGGCCAGATAGTTGATGGTGACGCCGAAACGGCCCGAGGCGACCTGCTTGATGGCAGAGCGGCGGGAATCGCCGTTGGCATCAGGCTGGAAACGCTTGGGGTCTTCGCCGCCTTCGCCGGTATTGGACTTGCCGCCGATGCGGTTCATGGCCACGGCGAGGGTTTCGTGGGCTTCCGTCGAGATGGAGCCCAGTGACATGGCGCCGGTGGCGAAACGCTTGACGATTTCCTGGGCGGGTTCGACTTCGGCCAGGGGAACCGGGTGGGCGGACTTCTTGAGTTTGAGCAAGCCACGCAAGGTGCACAGGGCGCGGGATTGATCGTTAATCAGGGCCGCGTAGCGACCGTAAGCCTCGCGGCTGTTGTCGCGGGCGGCGGTTTGCAGGGCGGAGATGGTTTCAGGATTGAACAGGTGGGCTTCACCGTTCTTGCGCCACTGGTACTGGCCATAGTTGGGCAGCACGGGCAGCGACTGGGATTCGTGACGCAGAGGGTAACCCACTTCGTGACGCTTGCAGGCTTCGGTGTAGACGGCATCAAAGCCGACGCCTTCGATGCGCGAGCTGGTACCCGCGAAGCAGCGTTCGACCACATCATGATTGAGGCCGACGGCCTCGAAAATCTGGGCGCCCTTGTAGCTTTGTACGGTGGAGATGCCCATCTTGGACATCACCTTGAGCATGCCCTTGTCCACGGCCTTGATGTAATTCTTGAAGACGGTCTTGTCATCGAGCGTGGCGTCAAGGATGCCCTGATCCCGCATGTTGAGCAGGGTTTCAAAGCACAGGTAGGGATTGATGGCATCGGCGCCGAAACCAACCAGCAGACAGTGATGGTGGATTTCGCGGGCTTCGCCGGTTTCCAGCACGATGCCGATCCGGGTGCGGCTGTTGGTGCGGACCAGATGATGGTGGACAGCGCCCTGGGCAATCAGGGTCGGCAGCGCGACATTGTTGGCATCCATCTTGCGGTCGGAGAGGATAATCAGGCTGTAGCCCTGGGCGATGGCATTGGTGGCTTCCTGACAGATGCGGTCCAAAGCGGACAGCAGCGCGGCCTTGCCCCCGGCTTTGGGGAACGTGGTGTCAATGGTCAGCGTCTTCCAGCCGCGATGATTCAGGGCTTTGAGTTTGGCCAACTGTTCATTGGTGATCACCGGGTGCGGGATCAGCAGCCGATGGGCATGTTCCGCGGTGGTGGTCAGCAGATTACGCTCGGGCCCGATGTAGGCCTCCAGCGACATGACAATGTATTCTTTGTCGGAATCCAGCGGCGGATTGGTGACCTGCGCGAAGGATTGTTTGAAGTAGTCGTAGACCAGGCGGGGCTGGTGACTGAGGACGGCCAGCGCTGCGTCGTTACCCATCGAGCCGGTGGGTTCGTAACTGTCGCGGGCCATGGGCAGGAGCAATTTCTGGACATCTTCCACGGAATAGCCCAAAGCCTGCTGCCGGGCCAGGAGGGTGGATTCACCCACGCCGGGGACCAGCGCTGCGGGCAATTCGTCGAGGGTCAGACGTTGTTCCTTGAGCCATTGCTGGTAGGGATTAGCCTGACTGAGCTGGCCTTTGATCTCGGTATCATCGACCACGCGGCCTTCTTCAAAGTTGATCAGGAACATGCGGCCGGGTTGGAGCCGGCCTTTGCGCGTGACCACTTCGGGTGGCACGGGCAGCACGCCCACTTCGCTGGCCATGATGACCAGGTCATCGCTGGTTAGATAATAGCGGCTGGGGCGCAGACCGTTGCGATCGAGCACAGCGCCGATGACTTTGCCATCGGTGAAGGCGATGCTGGCGGGACCGTCCCACGGTTCCATAATGCAGGAATGATATTCGTAGAAGGCCCGGCGCTGCAGGTCCATGGTTTCATGGTTCTGCCAGGCTTCGGGAATCATCATGACCACGGCCTGCGGGAGACTGCGGCCGGTCTGGAGCAGCATTTCCAAGGTGTTGTCGAACGAGCCCGAGTCGGAGGTGCCCAGTTCGCAGACGGGTTTGATCTTTTCAATTTCGGGGCCGTAGAGCGCGCTGGCGAACATGCCTTCGCGGGCGCGCATCCAATTTTTGTTGCCGCGCAGGGTGTTGATTTCGCCATTGTGCGCCATGAAGCGCATGGGCTGGGCACGCTGCCAGTTGGGGAAGGTATTGGTCGAGAAGCGCGAGTGAATCAGGGCCAGGTGGCTGACGTATTGGGGGTTCTGCAAATCGAGGAAGTATTCGCGGACCTGATGACTGGTCAACTGGCCTTTGTAGATCAGGACCTTGGTCGAGAGACTGCAGAAGTAGAAATAGTTGCTCTGGTCGTATGGATCGTCGAGATCGAGAATGAGCTTGGTGACCACTTTACGGGCCACGTAGAGGCGGCGTTCCAGTTCATCGCCGGACAGACCATTGCCCGCGACGAAGAGGTGCTTCATGACCGGTTCGATGCGCCGGGCGGTGGCGCCGATCATGCTGTTATCCACGGGGACATCGCGCCAACCCAGCACGCGCAGGCCTTCCTGTGTGATGGCGGTTTCGACCATTTCCATGATGGCTTTGCGTTGTTCGTTATCGGTGGGCAGGAAAACCAGACCGCAGCCATAGTGGCCTTCGGCGGGCAGTTTGATCCCGGCGGCCGGGGTGACTTGGGCGAAAAAGCTATGGGGCAGCGCGGTGAGGATGCCGGCGCCATCGCCGGTGTTGGCCTCGCAGCCGCAGGCGCCGCGATGGTCCATGTGTTCCAGCATCTTGAGGGCGTTGCTGACAATGGCATGGGTCTTCTGGCCTTTGATGTGGGCGACGAAGCCCACGCCGCAGGCGTCTTTTTCAAATTCGGGTTGATACAGGCCCACCGGACCAGGTTGGAGATGGTCGTGCGGTCGTTGCGACATATTGTCAGGCGCGTTCAATGGATATACCTCCAAACAGCAGGCCCAAGCCGCGCGGCAAGGGACCGGCAAAATATCTGCGTGGGCTGCACAGGCGCTACGTTGCGGGTGTGGAACACCTGTGGCTGTCATCCACAGGGGGAGCAAGCTGGGGTCCAAGCCGACCAGCGGCACCCAGTATCGAAAACCCAACTTAAGACGGCGGCATACGGGTAAAGCCACCCATCCAGCAGGTCCAGTCGGACCATCGTAGGCCGCAGTTTAGCTACAGCCAGCACTCCGGGGCGCAACACATGCGCCCAAGCGTGCCAAAGTCCGACCATCCTATCATCATCAGCGGTTGGGTTCAATCCTCCCGCGACTGCCTAAAATATAGGCAGACCGCCACCGTCAGGGGGAATTCTGGGCGGAAAACCTTGGAAATCATGCTAAATTGGTTCACTTGGACCGAGTGGGCGACTGCCTAACACTTGGACGACATGCGCCATAGAGGCGGAAAATTTTGCCGGTTTTCCAGTTTTCAATCCGGTTGGGTAACCAGTTGCAGAGGAGCGATAGGAAACTTACCACTCTGACGGAGAAAACGGGCCGGATTATTGTGGAATATTTCCAGTGACTCCTGTTCGGTATGGCCACGGGCTTTAAATTCCTCAATACAATCAAACAAGGTAAAGGGACTGCTGGGTCCCCAATCGGCGGAGGAATTTACCATAATGCGTTGAGCGTTGTGGCGCTCGAGAATATCCACCGCGCGTTTGGTGGACATTTTCGTCATGGGATACAGGGTTAGTCCTGCCCAATACCCCGCATCCAGAATCATGCCGATGGTGTGTTCCTCCGCGTGATCAATCCACACGCGTTCGGGGGGCAGGCCAACTTCTTTTAACAACGCCAACGTCAACACAGTTCCTTTATATTTCTGGGCCAGA
The DNA here is from genome assembly GCA_044344145.1 of Phycisphaerae bacterium. Taxonomy (GTDB): domain Bacteria; phylum Planctomycetota; class Phycisphaerae; order WQYP01; family WQYP01; genus JBAXGE01. The sequence goes on along the minus strand of JBIJDM010000018.1, from coordinate 11,619 downwards.
TGCGGGGTGTGAATGAGGACCAGAGACTGATGTTGGCGGGCCAGTTCCAACTGGGCCAGGAAAATTTCGCGCTCGTTGGCCGAATTCATATTGAAGCCGATTTCACCGATGCCAATCACATTGGGACGGCGCAGGAATTCGGGGATGTGGGCCAATACTTCCCGGCTCAGGGGGACATTTTCCGCCTCTTTGGGATTCATGGCGATCCAGCAGTAATGTTTGATGCCGTAGCACGCGGCGCGGGTGGGTTCAAACTCGGCAATCTGGCGGAAGTAATCCACAAACGTGCCGGCAAATTGGCGTTCAAAACCCGCCCAGAAAGAAGGTTCGCAGACCGCCACCACTCCGGCCTGAGCCATGCGCTGATAATCTTCGGTAGTGCGGGCAATGGCGTGATAATGCGGTTGGATCACATACATGGGAAACTCCCGGGAATGCGGAGGAAAAAAGAGTTAGGCCGGTTCGCTTAGTGCACCCAGCAGAGCCGTGGTGCGTGGGGCGCCCACGGGTGGCGTTTGGACGAGTTGGAGCAGAGTTTGGATGCGCTGATACGTGGGGTCCTGGCGTACCGCCGCGCCACCAGCCTGATCCACCCGATCCAGAATGGCGGCCAATTCCAGAAGATGGCAACGGGCATTCAGCCATTCCCGTTGGAGATGTTCGGCTGCGGTCAACATGATTTTACCTCCAGCTTGCGGCGAAAAAGGCCACGCGCCCAGACCAAAGTTTTCTCGGCAACAACAATACGGGCTTCACATTTCAGCCACGTTGCCGTACGGGGATCGTTTGTTACTTGACCAAACACCTGAACCTGTCCGGCTCGTACCGGCAGGCGATAGCGAATGCGCAAATCGGCGGTTACTCCCTGGGCGCCGGTGGCGAAGACCGCCCAGGTCATGGCACTGTCCAGCAACATGGCAACTACCCCGCCGTGAATCGTCTGGTCATAGCCCTGCAGCGTGGCAGGCAAAGCCACTTCGGCCATCACGCCTTCGGGCACACGGACAAATTGCAGTGGCCCGCCCCAGATTGAAGCCGCGCCGCAGACACAACATTGGCTGTGATTGGACGGCAGCACAATGGGTTCAATGGCCATGGCAGCACGCGTGGGGCTTGTGGCGAACCAGTGTGCCGGCCAGATAAGCCTGCACAACACCTTCCCACGAACCGGCGCCCGGGCCGACAATGATGGGCTCCATACCCATATGGGCAATGCTTTCGTAGGCATGACCGCCCATACCACCACAGCACACGGCTTTACAGCCCTGTAATGGACCATTGGGTGCGAAGAGATTGGTGCCTTGTTCGCGTTGCTGATGCAGGTCTCCGCCAAAGGCGGCGACAAATTGTGTGTGCATGGTGTTGTCGGAAGCGACATCCACCACCAACACACCATGCGCACTACCAAAATGGTCGGCCACATGTACGCCGTCATTCGATACGATGGCAATTTTCATTTTTTACACTCCTGAAACGAGTTAGGGGAAACGTCTGACTGCAGGGACACCAAAACCGAGGTTAAACAGAGCGCATGCCCTTCGACCAGGGCGCGGGCAATTTTTTTGCGCCCGGACTCCAAGATGCGGCCAAAGGTGGCCCGGGAGATGCCCATGTGTTCGGCCGCCAACGCGTGATAACAGCCCTGCAAATCGGCCCAGCGGACGGCTTCCAATTCCTCCGCGGAGAGCACAATTTCCTGCAGCGCGGTCATGGGTACCCCTTGGGGCTTGAAGTACCGCACATGGGGCTGATGCTGAATGCGACATTGGCATTTAGGTCTTGGCATGTTTTGAGCATATACTCAATACCCAAGTATGTCAACTCTCTGGCCCGGGCAATTAGGTCTCATGTTAGAATTGCGAATATGGCACTCAAACACACACGTCATCCGGTATTTTTCAATCAGACCCAATTAGGTGGGCGTTGGTTGCACTTTTTCGCGTGGCATAAGTTTCAGCGGTTCAATGTGATTCCCAAACATACGGTCGAAGCGTGGGAAATTATGTTGCAGGAGGTGGGCCATTTTGACCTGCTGCTGGACAACGAGCCGGTGCATTTACCAGCGCGGCATATGTTGGTGATCCCGCCGGGGGTGACGATTGCCAGTCAGAGCGGAGCGAATGTCGGCTTGGTGTATTATCTGGCGATCGGCGAGCCGGTGCATACCCGTAAGTTTGTCCCCCCTGTCGAGTATCCGGCCACCTGGCGGGAACTGCAGGATACGCTGCAGCAACAGCGTTTGCGGGTGCTAACGATGCCGGAACCCCTGTTGCAGGCGGCGCGCCAGACCGCCACACTGTTTAGCCAACATGCGCCCGAGACGCTGCCGGTGCTGCAACGGGCGAGTTTGGGGCTGGGCTTGACGGCCCATATGCTCTCAGCCCTGCAACAACCCCAACTCACGCGGGTGCCGCAGGCCACACTGGTCGAGCCGGCGCTGCGGGTGATCCGGGCGGATCCCACGGGAGAATTCCGGATTCCTGATCTGGCCCGGCGGTGCGGGATGAGCCAATCCACATTGCACCGAGAATTCAAACGGGCCACGGGCATGACGCCGCATCATTACATCAATCAGCAACGTCTGACCGTGGCCACCGCATTGTTGGCCCAACGGCCCCGGAGCACGCCGTTGGCCCAGATTGCGGCGGAGTGTGGGTTTCAATCCGGGGCATATTTTGCGGTGGTGTTCCGGCGTTTATTGGGGGTGACCCCGCACACCTATCGCATGCAGTTACCGGCGCACAGCAAAGTCAGAAAGTAATCCGTGGCGTACTACACGCCGCGGCGGTTGCCCCAGAGCAGGACATGCAGGCGCGGGCTGAAGCGATAGCCGCGCTGGGTGCAGAGTTCGGTCAGCCAGCCGGTGCGCTGGGCCAGCGTGGCGGCGTCCACACCTTCGGGCATGAGGACCACATCGGCGGGATTGATGCCACCAATCTGGGTGAGAAGGCTTTCGACTTCGGTCAGATCAGCGGGGGTTTGCAGGACGAATTTCCATTGTTTTTCAGCGGGGCTGGTGACCCAGCGGCGCAGGATGTCCAGATTGATCCGCGCCGCGTCATGGGCGCGGGCGAATCTGCCTGCGGCCCGGGTGTGGGGTGTGGAGTTGGCTAATTTGGGCGAAATACTCAGCAGATCGCGCGGGGTCAGGGGCACGTCCTGCCAGAGGGTGCCGGCGGTTTCGATGGTGATGTGATAGCCCCCCTGCTTGCAGATTTGGACCAGCTCGGGCAGTTCGGGTTCGAGTAGCGGTTCACCGCCGGTGATGACCACATGCCGGGCGGGATGAGATTGGAGCGTTTGCATGATCTGAGCGAGGGTTTGGTTTTGGCCGTCAGATTCCCATGAGGCATACGGGGTATCGCACCAGGTGCAGCGGAGATTGCAGCGGCCGGTGCGGATGAAGACCGACGGGACGCCGAGGAGTTTACCCTCGCCCTGAAGGGAGTAAAAAATTTCACTCAGGTTCATGAACGCGCCTCCACACCGGCTTCGACGGCGGTGACCAAATCCGACAATATGGTATCCGAGATCAGGATCGCGGACTCGGTGAGTTGCAGAATATCGCCGGTCCAGGTCAGCAGGCCCTCGGCGACGTAACGCTGGCTGGCGGGGATAAGATCGGCCCGTAGGTCGAGGCCCAGACGCTGGCGGACCCAGGCCAGATCAAGACCGCTGCGCAGGCGGAGCATGAGCATGACAAGTTCGCCGGCGCGTTGGGCCGGGGTGAGATGTTCAAGTTCCGCGATTGGTAATACCGGTTGCGGGTCGGTCAGGGCGGCGATATAGCGGTTCAGGCTTGGGACATTTTTCCAGCGGTGGCCCGACCAGTGTCCGGCGGCCGCGGGACCGAGGGCGAGATAATCCGCACCGCGCCAGTAGGCGAGATTATGCTGGCACTCAAAGCCGGGACGGGCGTAATTGGAAATTTCGTAGGCATGGAGGCCGGCGGAGATTAGTTTTTGCCGGGCATGCTGGAGCAGGTCGGCCTCAAGGTCTTCGTCGCAGGTTTGTACCTGTCCGGAGTGCAGGCGCGCGGTCAGAGCGGTATTGGGTTCGTACATCAGGCTGTAACAGCTCAGATGCTCAGGCTGGAGTTCCAAGGCCCGGGTGAGGGAATAATCCCACGAGGCGAGGGTCTGGCCACTGATGCCGAAGATGAGGTCAATGTTGTAATGTTTGATCCCGGCGGCCCGCAGCGCGGCGATGGCCGGGGCGAGGCTGGCGGGGTCGTGGTCGCGTTGCAGAGAGTGGAGTTCGTCGGGGTTAAAACTTTGGGCGCCGAAACTGACGCGGGTGACCCCGGCCTGGGCAAGGACATCCGCGCGGGCGCGGTCGAAGGTGTTGGGATTGGATTCGACGGTATATTCGCGCAGTTGGCGGGTACCGGCGAGTTGGGCGATGATGCCCAGAAGCCGGGCGAGTTGGCCGGGGGGCAACAGGGTGGGCGTGCCCCCGCCGATGAAAATCGTATGGGGTTGCTGGGGGCCGTACTTTAACAGGACAAGTTGGGCCTCTTTTTCCAATGCGTCCAGGTAGGCTTCCGCCTGATCGAGATGACCGGCGACGGAGAAAAAATCACAATAGTGGCATTTTACCGTGCAAAATGGCACGTGGACATAGAGTGCGGGGAGCTGGGTGGGCTGGCCGGGAGCGGGCAAGGGTTGGTAGCGCAGCGGGGGCTGGGCCCCGGCGGGGTGTTGCGGTAAGGGCAGGTTCGGGGCGGGGTTATTCAACATCGTCTATCCATCTGCACTTGAACATTCTTTGCCTAGCGGTTAGCTTTAAGTGTAGCGCTGTTCCATAGTACGTGAAAATTACCGTCCGTGCTCAATTTTTATGCCTTAAGAGCCGGCTGGTAGCCACGAAAATGGGCAGCAAAGATGAGTTTTTATACCTATCAGGGAGGTTCGACGATGGAAGTTAAGCTGGTGATGTTCAAATCCGATGGGCAGCGGCGCGAGCTGGTGATCCGTCATTCCAATATGCTCATTGGCCGGCATACTGACTGCCATCTGCAGATCCCCCTGGCGCAGGTATCGCGCAAGCATTGTCAGGTGCTGGTGGATGATGAGAGCGTTTCGGTCAAAGATTTGGGCAGTTCCAATGGCACGTTCGTGAACGGCAGCCGGGTTCAGGCCGCCGAATTGCAGCCGGGCGACCAATTGGTTGTAGGGCCGGTCATCTTCACGGTGGTGATTGACGGCAAGCCGGAAGAAATTTCTCCCATCCGCACCATCATCGAAGAGCAGTCGGTGGAACCCATCACGCACAGCGATGATGAAACCGGCGGGACCGTGGATGTGGAAGCCACGGAAGAAGTGGTCGAGATCGGTGAAGATGAAGAAGACGAAGGCGGCGGGGATGACCCGTTGTCGGCGTTGTCGAATCTGACGAAGAAGCCGCGCTAAGCGGATTGCGAACATAGTTGCCAGGTAAAGACCAGCGGAAAAACCGCTGGTCTTTTTTGTTTTGCCGGGGCAGGCACTACAATGAACCATTAACTATGGGTAACTTCCTGAGACAATTCCGGAGCATTAGGGCGGTCAGCACGAGTTTGCTGGTTGCGTTGGTGATGGCGCAGGCAGCCCCCCCACCCACAGCCCCGGCCGATGGGCATAAACTGGTGGTGCAATTGGGTGCGGAAGCCTGGACGCAGCGGGAAGCGGCGCTACGGGCGTTGTGTTTGGGGCCGGGGAGTGCCCTGCCGTGGCTGGAAAAAGAATTGCAGGCCACGCACGACCCGGAAAGTGGCCGCACGGCTGATAACTATCTGTACCCATTTGCACAGTAAAAACACGATGATCCTGACGGGGACCACCCCGATTCTGGGTATCAGTTACGCCCCCCAGCGGGGTAGCGAAGAACCCGGCGCGGCGGGGCCGGGTGGGATTCTGATTCAAGAGACGCTGATCGGACTGCCTGCGTATGAACTGCTGGAAACGGGCGATGTGATCACGCATCTCAACGGCCAGGCGCTGGGGGAGCAGGAAGACCCGAGCCAGTTTCGCACGCTCATTGCCCGGGAAAAGCCAGGGACACAAGTCTCGCTGACGGTACTGCGCGGCGGGCAAACCATCACGGTGCGTTTGCTGCTGGCGGGTGTGCCGGAGGAATTTGGGGGGAACGCGAGTTTGTACATGCGCGGGCGGATGGAGGAACTGAACGCGTATCGCCAACGGCTCATGCTGGCACCGGTGTTTCGCACCATAGACGTTGCCACGGAGGGGAACGAATAGCTCCCGCCGTGACCACCGCGCGGGCTATTGACCGAGAACCTGCAACTGGACTTTTTGGGCGGTTTGGGGATCGGCCACAATATCACTGTGACAGTCGGCCTTCTTACTCTTGTGGGCCAGCGCCATAATTTGTTCCTGCGTGAGGGTGCCGCGTTCCTTGAGGAGTTGGGCACCTTCGGCGCCGACGCCGGTGGATTTCGTGACGGTTTTTTCGGGTTGGAAATTGGGGTCCTTACCGCTGGCGAATTCCTGGATTTCCTTGCTGATGCGCATGGAGCACCAGTCGTGGCCGCACATGGCGCAGAAGTCGGTGTCCACTTCCAAATCTTCATCGTGCAGAGCGCGGGCGGTTTCGCCATCGAAGGCGAGTTCGAACTGTTTGGGCCAGTTCAAGGCGGCGCGGGCTTTGCTCATGTCATCGTCCCATTGGCGGGCGCTGTCAATGCCGCGGGCGATGTCGCCGGCGTGGGCGGCGATCTTGTAGGCGATGCAGCCGGCCTTCACATCCTGAGCCTTGGGCAGGCCGACGTGTTCCTTGGGTGTGACGTAGCAGAGCATGGCAGCGCCTGCGCGGGCGGCCTCGGTGGCGCCGATGGCGCTGGTGATATGGTCGTAGCCGGGGAAGACATCGGTGGTTAAGGGGCCCAGGACATAGAACGGGGCATCGTCGCAGAGGGCCTGCTGCATCTGCATATTCATGGCGACCTGATGCATGGGCACGTGGCCGGGGCCTTCGACCATGACCTGTACACCCGCATCACGGGCGCGAAAAACCAACTCGGCCAGCGTCTGCAATTCCGCCAACTGGGCAGCGTCGGTGGCATCGGCACAACTGCCGGGACGCAGGCCGTCGCCGAGGGAGTAGGTGACATCATATTGCCGCATGATGGCGCTGATGTCGTCGAACAATTCGAACATGGGGTTTTCTTTGTTGTGGACGATCATCCACTTGGCCAGCAGGCTGCCGCCCCGGCTGACGATGCCGGTGACGCGATTTTTGACCAGCGAAATATGTTTTTTGAGCACGCCGGCGTGAATGGTGAAGTAGTCCACGCCCTGCTGGGCCTGATGTTCGACTTCCTTGAGGATCATGTCGTAGGTCAGGTCTTCGATCTTGCGGCCGATAATCATGGAGTAGATCGGCACGGTGCCGATGGGAATAGTGGAGTGGTCAATGATGGCCTGGCGGCATTCGTTGAGGTTGCCGCCGGTGGAAAGGTCCATGAGGGTGTCGGCGCCATACTTCTGAGCCCACTGGAGTTTTTCGACTTCTTCCTGCGTGTTACTGGAGACCGGCGAAGCGCCGATGTTGGCGTTGATCTTGGTGGTGATCATGCGGCCAATACCGCAGGGATCGAGCCGCTTGGGGGCGTGGATGCCGCGACAATACGCGGGGTTCTGAATCTCGGTCCAGCGCTGGGAGACGGTTTGGTTGACCCAGAGCCGCGCGGCGGCGCCCCGGGCGCCGGGATGACCGAGGTCCTGGGCTTGGGCGTAATCCAGCGCCAAGGCGGAGTAGTTACCAGTTTTGCCTGCGGCACCGGCGAGGTGACGAATATTGGCGGGGATGACCAAACGGCCGCGGGCGATTTCCTGACGGATGAATTCGGCGGTGGTGCCTTCGCGCTGGGCCAGACGGGCCATTTGCGGGGTAATCAGACCGGCGCGGGCGAATTCATACTGGGTGCGCAGGTGGGACGTATCGGCGGGTATATGGGCCATGACGACAAGCTCCGTAAGTAATTACCAACACTAACTTTGGGGGGAACTGAATACCAAGGGGAAGACCACATGGCTCGCGTTCCCTACGCCGGCATCAACCGGGTCAGGTTCCAAGGGTTTAATCTCAGTCCCAAACACGCGGGACACCCCTAGCGAACAGCTACATCATAGACGCCCGGCGGGCAAGATGCCATACGAATAAGGCCAGCCAATTCCGGCGAAATTGCTTTTGCGAATCTCCCCAGTTATTAGTGGTATATTCTGAAATGTTATGGCATAATTTGCGCAGTCTTGGAAACGGAGCGCCCAACTTATGATTATTGCTAAGGTTGTGGGAAAAATCGTCTGCACCGTGAAAACGGGCGGATTCGACGGCAAGAAGCTGGTCGTGATTCATGCGCATGTGATCAAGGATGGGCAACTGGTCCCCGGCCAGACCATGCTGGTGGCCAATGACGAACTCGGCGCGGCCGAGGGGGATTTTGTGGTCGTCAGCCAAGGTTCCAGCGCCCGTATGGCCCCCGGCATGAAGAGCACCGCGACGGATGCGGTGGTCGTCGCCCTGATTGATCAGGTAGATGCGCTGGGGAATATCGTTTTTCGTCGCCCCTAAATCATTCACGCCGGGATGCGTCTAATGTTCACCGCAGAAGTCAAAGGTCATCTGGTCGCCACCACCAAGCACCCCACGCTCAAGGGCGCGCGGCTGGTGATTGTGCAGCCGTTGGACCCGGTCAGTTTCGCGCCCATGGGCGTACCGCAGGTGGCGATTGATGTGATTGGTACGGCCAAGGGGATGCGCGTGCTGGTGGTATCCGATGGTCAGGCCGTGCAGGAGATGCTCGGGGCCGACCGGACGTGTCCGGCCCGGCTGGCAGTCAGTGGTATTCTCAGCGAGGCCCCCGCCTCCGGAGGGGCCACATGTTGATTGCCCGGGTGATTGGCCGGATTGAAGCACGGATCCGGCTGGATGATTTTCAGGCGCAGCGATTCTTGGTGCTGCAGCCGCTGGATTTTGACCTCAAGCCGATTCGCTGGACCACGGTGGCGGTGGATGTGATCTCGGCGCGCGAAGGGGATGTGGTGTTGTTTGAAGAAGGCCGTGAGGCCGCCAATCCGTTTACCGATCCGATTCTGGCGGTGGACGCCACGGTGGTGGGGATTGTGGATGAGTTTGATTTTGAGGATCGGCACATCGTGGCCGAACCGACGTAATTATTTTTCAGTAGGGTTGCTATTATGGCCGTTGCGAAATCACTGGATCAGAAGTTGGCCATCCTGGCCAAGGATCGTTACAACAAATGCTTTATTCTGGCCGATGCCAAGGATGCCGACATGGCGTTCGGGATCGCCTCGCCGGGCAAGAGCCCGGAGATGCACGCCCATGAAGGCAAGCACCGCACGTTGAGCCAGTATCGCCAGCAAATCCGCGACATCGTGCAGCAGGGACTGGTGGACATCATGCTGATGTCGGCCAGCACCAGCGATGTACTGACCATCGGCGAGAAACTGTTCGCCAAGAGCCACATCACCCCGGCGGCGCGGGCCAATGACACGACTGATATTCATATCGTGCGCGGCGGAACGTATGCCCAGGTGCCCTCGCGGCCGTTTTCCAGCGCCAGCATTGACCACATCCAGTGCGGCAAGGTGGCCTGCGCCGAAGACGAGCGTTATCTGGGCGCGAATCTGGGGTTGTATAGCTGCACGTTCAACAATATTCCGGAACGGGATTTGGAAACCCTGACGGCATACAAGAATTTCCGGCATGAAGCGGAACGCAAGGGCTTCAAGCATTTTCTGGAAGTGTTTGACCCCAATGTGGATTCCAAGATCCCCCCCGAGCAGTTCGGCGCGTTTATCAATGACCATATCGTGCGCACGCTGGCGGGTGTGCCGCGTTCGGGCCGGCCGTTGTTCCTGAAGATTGCCTATCACGGCCCCAAGTACATGGAAGAATTGTGCCGGTATGACGAGAGCCTGATTGTGGGCATTCTGGGCGGATCGTCGGGGACGACGATGGATGCGTTCCACATGCTGGCGGAGGCAAAGGGCGCCGGCGCACGCGTGGCGCTGTATGGCCGGAAGATCAACAATTCGGAGCACCAACTGAGCTTCGTCAAGGCGCTGCGGCTGGTGGCGGATGATCAGATCACCCCCACCGAGGCGGTGAAGCTGTATCACGGTGATTTGCAGAAATTGAATATCAAGCCTTATCGGGCGATTGACCAAGACATGCTTTTGACCAGCACGGCGAATAATTATGGCGCCACGGGTACGGGGGCGGTGATTTCGGGCACGAAACCCGCAGCCCCTGCTGTCACGACGGCACCGGCGGTAAGCAAACCTGCACCGGCAGCAGCCGCAATCAGCAAACCCAAGTCCAGTGCGGTGCCCCGGCCCGCTGGGATTTATCCGCTGAAGGCGGATGGCACACCGGATTTCGCCAAGATGACCGCACTGCAAAAGCAGGCCTATCAAAAAGCCCGTCGGGATGCCATCTACGGTAAATAACGCCCGTCGTCGCGGCCCATATTCGTATTCGCACCATTTTGCGAATATTTGTATTTGGATAAAATAAGACCTTTGGGTACACTGGTCATAATATGGCCGAGGGGTTATCGGTAACGCCTTGGTGGACCACCAGTTACTTATCAAAGGCGCGACTATGACGCTTTCTTTAGATATATTGCCCGATCTACCGCCCGCACCGGAAGCGGAAGTCCCAAAAACCCTGATTGTCTCGTATGGTTATCAGGCGTTTGTCGGGGAATTTCCCTCGGATATCAAGCATCGCATTGCCCCCGGGACCAAGGTGGTATGTCGCACCTCGCGCGGGACGGAGTTGGCGGCGACGCGCTCGCACTATTGCGGGGGTTGCGCCCAGCCCACATCGAGTGTGGTGGATGATTATGCCCGCGCTTCGGGCGGCAAGGATTTTCCCTTCTCACGCGATGGCCGCGTGCTGCGGGTGGCCACGCCCCAGGATCTGGCGGAACAGGCCCAATTGGAAACCACGCGCAAGCGGGATTTGGGCATTGCGCGGGAATTATCCGATGTGCTGCGGCTGGAAATGCGCGTGGTTGAGGTGGAATATTTGCTGGGGAATGAACGGCTGCTGTTCTATTTCACGGCGGAACACCGGGTGGATTTCCGGCAGTTGGTGCGCGATATGGCCCAGCACTTCCACACGCGGATTGAACTGCGCCAGGTGGGCGCACGCGATGAGGCGCGGATCACGGCAGAATATGAAAAATGCGGGCAACGCTGCTGCTGCAAGCAATTCCTGAAGGTGCTGGTGCCCATTTCGATGCGCAATGCCAAGATTCAAAAAGCCACGCTGGACCCGACCAAGATTTCGGGACGGTGTGGCCGGCTGATGTGCTGTTTGCGGTATGAGGAAGTGGCCTATGACGATCTGAAAGCGCGTCTGCCCCACCGACATGTGCGGGTGCGCACGGACAAGGGGCCGGCGTGGGTGATGGATACCCAGATCATTACCCAACTGGTCATGGTGCAATATGACAACGGCGACAAGGAAGCCATCGCGGTGGATGACATCCGGGAATTGAATGTGGCCAAGCCGACCCTGCCCAACGGGCAGATCATGCAGAACCCGTTTGACCGGATGCCCGAAGTGGCCGGGGAAGAACGGCCG
>JBIJDM010000173.1:0-6450 GCA_044344145.1 Phycisphaerae bacterium | reverse complement strand
ATCTGGCTTGGGCGTGGGAGATGTTTGGTCCCAAGGGACAAATTCGCAGCCCGTGACTTGTGTGGAACAACGAGGGCAACGCCCTGGGTTTTAGTCCGGCCTGCCTTGTGTGCTCTGAAAGAGCACCATGTATGGATACAAACCACACTCCCTCAGCGCCATATTACCCCCACCACATTCTGTCGCAATTTCCTTGTTTCACCCCCGCGCTGCCGTTATGATTTTCTCGTGACGATTTTTGTGGGTTTCGTGTAAGGCTGCTGCGTATGGTCATTTGCCGGAACTATCCGTCCACGGCACAGCAGCACAGTCCGGGAGGCATGTAATGGGCAAATTACGAATCCTTGACTACGCAACGACCAAAAAGACGCAGACTTTTTATCGCTCGAAATACACCCTATTGGTGGCCGTGGTACTTGCGGTGTTATTTGCGTGGTTAATCGGCGGCATGCGGATCATCCATGGCTTTATTGGCGAGTGTACGCCGGACCACAACTGGATCATAAAATCGGATGTTCCTGGCACAAAATTTTACTACCATGGCAAATTGCTGGGCGAAACGGAAATGGTTTTAACGCCCAAAATGGTGCTTGATCTTGGCGTTTATGGTTCGTCTTTTTCTCCTAATGATCTGGTATTGTCCCAAGCGCGCGACGGTATAGTATTTCAAGTTTCGGTTAATTATTCTGATGGAATTATGGCACAAGTTCCAGAAAACATTCGCGCGGAGTATGTCGGCATTCAGACGCCGTGGGGTGAGCGCACGCGTTGTCTATCGTATACGGTGCGTCATTTTTCGTCTTCGGGTGGCGGTGGCACTAAGCCGGATCAGTTTGGTGTAAAGCCCATAAGACTATCGGATCAGAAGTTAAACGTAAAAATCAACAAACTTCGCTATAGTGCGGCCAATAACACGGCAAATTTTTCTGTATCTGTATCGAATAACACAACTGACACATATTCTTTTGCGTCTAATCCTACATATTTCCATGTGACCACGAACCTATCGGACACAATGCCCTTGGATAACATGATTCGCTTATCTACGCCACCAGAAAAAACTGCTCTCCCTCCGGGAGGCAATGCGGAATACAATTTTGCAGTGCCGATAAAATTGTTAAGCGGAGCCTACTGGGGCAGTGTCTCAGTCGGAGAATCCGTGTCGAACGTGGTTATGGTAGAAAAAGAGTGAGGACAATATGACACTATTACGCCAACCCACACACAGGATCACCCAATGATAGCGTACATAGTCTTATGCCATATATTGATCGCAGCGTTTATTGTGCGCTACAACGACAATGCCCGACGCGTCTGGAATTATGTTTTTCTGTATCTAACCAGCGTCGCGCTGTATGTGCCGGCCTTCGCCCTTGGGAATGCCATAGTGTCTTTGTTTGTTGAACCGGACTGGAGAGCATTTACGATCTTCTTCGCACAAGCTGGCGGGTTTTTAACGATATTTTCCGCACTTTTTGTGTATGTATATACGCGGCTATATTGGCGACAGGAAAACATAAAGAAACTGCTGATCGGCTGGATTTGGCTATTCGTCTCGTTTGTGATGTCTTTGGTGGCATTATATGTTCTGCCGAATGACATAATAGAACTGCTGCATCTCCCTTAACCTTTTTTCGCACCACTTCCGGTGGTTTACGCTCTGCGGCCACCACTGGCTGCCAGCTGTAATGCCTCCGGCATTAAGACGAAACTCCCTTGCCCAAGCTCCTGACCCACCCCCCTCCGCCCCACCCCCAATATTAGCCAAATGTTCGGTATGGAAAAACCGCCCCATCCCGCCCCCGCAAACGTGCTAAAAACCCCCGCTTGGGGTACAATAATGCCGTCTTTATTTATGACTTAACCGCGAACGTTCCGGAGGCATTGGACGCCGATGACTATGTTTGACCACGACGCACGGATCAGCGATCTGCAAATCGAAACCGAACTCCAGGAAAGCTACCTTACCTACGCCATGAGCACCATCATGGACCGGGCCTTGCCCGATGTCCGCGATGGCTTGAAACCCTCGCAACGCCGCATCCTCGTGGCCATGCACGACTTGCAGCTCGGGCCGCGCAGCAAACACCGTAAATGCGCCAAAATCGCCGGCGATACTTCCGGTAACTATCACCCCCACGGCGAAGCCGTCATCTATCCCACGCTGGTCCGGCTGGCTCAGGATTGGAACATGCGGCATATCCTCGTGGACGGCCAGGGGAACTTCGGCTCCATTGATGGCGACCCCCCGGCCGCCATGCGTTACACCGAAGCCCGCATGGCCGCACCCGCCATGGAAATGATGGAAGACATCCGCGAAGACACCGTGGATTACATCCCCAACTATGACGAAACCCGCCAGGAACCCACCGTCCTGCCGAGCAAATTCCCCAACCTGCTGGTCAACGGCAGTCAGGGCATCGCCGTGGGCATGGCCACCAGCGTCCCGCCACACAACCTCGGCGAAGTCTGCGACGCCATCGTCAAAGTGATTGACGAACCCGAATCCACCGTCAAAGACCTGATGAAACTGGTCAAAGGCCCCGACTTCCCCACGGGCGGCGTGATCTGTGGCCGCAGCGGCATCGCCGATGGCTACACCACCGGCCGCGGCCGGCTGGTCCTGCGCGGCAAGATGCACACCGAACAGCTCAAAGGTGGCCGCGAACAAATTGTCATCACCGAAATCCCCTATCAGGTGTTGAAGAAAACCATCGTCGAAACCATCGCCGAACAGGTGAAGGAAGACCGGCTGAAAGATATTTCCGACGTACGCGACGAATCCGACCGCGAACACAATGTCCGCATCGTGGTGGAACTGAAGCGCGACGCTAATCCCGATGTCGTCATCAACCAATTGTTTGAATACACCCCGCTGCAGAGCACGTTCAGCATCATCAACATCGCACTGGTCAACCGCCAGCCGCGCACGCTGACCCTGCGCGAAACCATCCAATACTTCATTGACCACCGCGTCGAAGTGATCCGTCGCCGGACCGCGTTCCGGCTCAAGAAAGCCCGGCAGCGCGCCCACATCCTGGAAGGGTTGTTGCTGGCTCTGGCCGACATTCACAGCGAAGAAGCCGGCGGCCGGCGCACCAGCGGTGGCAAGGTCGAAATCATGCCCGTGATTGAGCTGCTGCGCAACCGCAAGCTCAGTCCCGACGTGCCCACCGCCAAAGCCAACCTGATGCGCAAGCTCTTCACCATTGATGAAGCCCTCACCTGGCGGGCCGCGGTGCCCAAGAGCTTCCGCAAACGGGTGGACGAAGCCACCAGCAAGTTCGGCGGCATGACCCTCTCGGGCGCGCAGGCCGATGCCATTCTCTCCATGCAGTTGCAGCGTCTGGTCGGTTTGGAAGTGGATAAACTCGCCGAAGAATACAACCGGCTGGCCGAGGAAATCGAAGGCTATGAACTCATCCTCGCCGAACCCAAGCGCGTGCTGGATATCATCCGCGAAGACACGCTGGAATTGAAGAGCAAATACGCCGACCCGCGCCGTACCCAGATCACCAACGCCGCCAGCGATATCAATATCGAAGATTTGATCGCCGACGAACAGGTCGCCGTGACCATCAGCCACGAAGGCTACATCAAACGCACCCACCTCGACGGCTATCGCAAACAGGGCCGCGGCGGCAAGGGTGTGATCGGCGGCGAAACCAAGGAATCCGACTTCATCGAACATCTGTTCATCGCCAGCACCCACGACTACCTGATGTTCTTCACCAACAAGGGCCGCTGCTACTGGCAGAAGGTTTACGACATCCCGTCCATGAACCGCACCAGCAAGGGCCGCGCCCTGGCCAATCTGATTGACATGCCCGCGGAAGAAAAACTCGCCGAAGTGCTCGTCGTGCGGAACTTCGAGGACGAAGGCAAGCATCTGGTCATGGCCACCGCGCTGGGCATCGTGAAAAAGACCCTGCTCAAAGCCTATGGCAATCCCCAGAAACGCGGCATCATCGCCATCGGTCTGGAACCCAACGACGCCGTCATCGGCGTGTCGGTCACCAATGGCAACGACCAGATTCTGCTCGCCACCCGCGACGGCCAGGCCGTGCGCTTCAAGGAAGAGGAAGTCCGCGACATGGGCCGGCAGGCCGGTGGCGTGAAGGGCTGCGAACTGGAAGTGGACGACCGTGTGGTGGATATGGTCATCATCCCCCACGGCCACGATGCCGGCGACAACCAGATCACCGTGCTGACCGCCTGTGAAAACGGGCACGGCAAACGCACGCCGATCGCGGAATACCGTCTGACCCATCGCGGCGGCAAGGGTGTCATCAACATCAAGACTACGCCGCGCAATGGCCGCGTGGTGGCGGTGCGGCCGGTGACCGATACCGACCAGCTCATGCTCATCAGCAAGAACGGCCAGATTGTCCGCATGGGTCTGGAAGGCCTGCGCGAAATCAGCCGCGCCACCCAGGGCGTGCGACTGGTCCGGCTGGAAGAAGGCGACACCCTGATCGCCGTGGCCCGTCTGGCCAACGACGAAGATGAAGACGCCCCGACCCTGCCGGGCACGGGCGGCTAAGTCCGTCCTGGCGTGTAACTATAAGTGACTGGCGGCAAAACTTGGTAACAGGTTTTGCCGCTTTTTTTGGGGTTCATCCGACGACGACCGAATCAATTTTCGCGCTTACCCTTTTTTCGCCCACACCGCATACTGCGCCCCCAACGGCAACCACCCCAGCGCGCCTTCCACTGTGCGCCACACCGGCCGATCCCACGGGAAAAATAACAGGTACGGCTGGCCCACCACCCGCAACCCCGCCGCCCGCAGCAACCCGCGCGTCCGGCTGCGCCCCAGCAACACCGCATTGGCATCGAACGGACACTGATTCACAATCCGCCGCGTCAGCGGATTCAGCGGATTATGTTCATAGATCGCCACACATCCGCCCGGCCGCACCACCCGCGCCGCTTCGCGCGCGAAATGTTCCCACTGCGCTGGCGGCACATGGTGCATCACACAAATGGCAAACGCAACATCAAAACTTCCATCCGGCCACGGCAATTTCCCGCCGTCATAATATTGATACTCCACGCCGGGATTCTGCTCCCGCGCGGTGGTCAGCAACCCCTGCGATACATCCACCCCGGCCAGATGCCCCACGCGCGTTTTCAGCAATTGGTCCGTCAGCCCCGCGCCACAACCGATATCCAGCACGCGCAATTGCTGCGCTGGCCCCACCAGCCGACCGGCGGTATTGAGTAAATGTTCAACTTTCACGCGCGTAAAAAAGTCCACTGTCTGCCCGCTGAACGCGATGGCGTCATTGACGGCCTGACGGTAACTGTGCTGATATGGATCAAACTCGGACATCGTGACTCACCTGATTTATATCGGCCCATAGTCTAGCGGGAAGCGTGCCAATGGTCATCAAACAACCTACAAACGCGCCATAAATGCCCGCCCCGACTTATCATAACACCCCCGACAGCTTTTATAACCACTTGTGTAACAATGACTTATAAATACTAAAAATTTACCGAATTAGTCTTGGTTTAATCCGGCAAACCAGTATAATTGGATATTAATATCTTGAATAGGCACGATCCGTGGGCTGCGGCGGTGATGTTTTCCCCGTGGTAATGTACTTTCGGTCGTCCTTACCACAAGGAGTCAGGCATGTTTTCTCAAACCGCCGAGTATGTTTTGCGTGTTGTAGTCTATCTGGCCACGACCGGCCAGGAGCCCTGCACCACCCAGAGCATCGCTGAAGCCACCCACGTGCCGCTGGGCTATCTGGCCAAGCTGCTCCAAGCGCTGGCCAAGAGTGGTCTGGTCAAGTCCCAGCGCGGCCTGCATGGCGGCTTTACCCTGGGCAAACCTGCCGACCAACTCACCCTCTGTGATGTGATCAACGCCGTGGACCCCATCCACCGTACCGATGTCTGCCCACTGGGCATTGACCACCACACCAACGGCAAACTCTGCGGGCTGCATCAGCGCCTGCATGAAGCCGTGGGCCTGATGGAAAGTCATCTGCAAAGCCAAACCGTGGCCCAACTGGTGGACGCCAGCAACAACGGCTGCCGGCCGCTGAAACTGGGTTTGCAGCACGGTTAAGCGTGCCGTCCATATCATCCAACGCTATGCCCGCAGTCACCACTGCGGGCATATTCATTTCCGGAACGAAATCCGCGCATAAAAAGGTTCCTCCGGTATTTCCGGGAACGGGAATGTTATGCGCACCAAGCCTGAGTGGTATCATCTTAATGCCGGAGGCATTACAGCTGGTAGCCGGTGGTTGGAGCGCAGCGCAAACCACCGGTAACGGTGCGGGAAATTCCCGCCATCCCGGCAGGGATGGCAGCAGGGATGTGATGCCCTTCACCCCATCGGGAGGGATAGCCTTTTGCCAACCATAGCTGGCACCCCTGCCGGGGTGCCCACCGCGCGTCGTCCTGCTCCGGTGGTTTCCACTTCGTTGCAAC
>JBIJDM010000273.1:0-3011 GCA_044344145.1 Phycisphaerae bacterium | reverse complement strand
CCAGATGTGGTGAAGGCAAGTGCCAAACCAGTGCGACTTCCAATTGTTGGCGCAGATTCGCCGTAGCGAGGGCGCTGCCGATATTACGATACGTATTCCCCACGACTTCCTGGAGCGGGCGCATTTGCACGGTATCATGCCCTTCGACGCGGTTGGAACTGACCCAACGGGTGTAGGTGTTCCGCGATACATCCAGATTATCACCCATGAATAAGCGATTATTGGCCAGTACGCCCTGCGGTTGCGCCTTCATGTTTCCCGCTGCCCCCAGATTGATGGCCGCACAACATAAAACCGCCAGAAGGAGACTGGAAGTGATCCGTTCCCGCCCGGTACCGCCCCAGAAGAAAATGCACAACATGTGCAGCATGCCCAACAGCAAACCAAGGATAAACGGCAGCCCGACCGGGGTCAGCAATGCGAGTAGAATTGCCCCGGAAAAGACGTGGATAAAGGACAATCTCCGCCCCCGCTGGGTGAAGCGGCGCAGGATCAGATAACTGCCCACCGAGCCGGCCTGACAGGCCGTCAACCAGAGGCACCAACGCCAACCCAGCAGCAACATCGCCCAAACTACCAGTGGGGTCAGTGCCACACATAGAGAAATATAAAACTCATACGTGGCCACGGGCCAACGGATAAACGGCGCACTGCGCCGCGCACTTAAAGCGGGGTGGATATCATGGCTCGCGAATAGACTCATGACGGTCCCCCTCTGGCGAGGTGGGCTTGTTCCCGCCGAATATATTCCGCCAATGGCAAACGGCTGGGGCAGACATAACTGCACAGTCCGCAGGCAATACAATGTTGGGCGGTGGTCAGCACCGACTGTTTGCGCTGGACCAGAATATTTTCATACAGATGTGCGGGATTAAGGGCCGTGGGGCAATGATCCACACACCACCCACATTGGATGCAGGCGACCGGTCGCTCTGGATTGGCCTCTTGCCGGAGCGCCACCATCTCCGTATCCGTATGTACCTGGGCATGCGGGGCAGACTGGAGCATACCGGCCATCAGCCCATTGGTGATAATTTCTTGTCCCTGCCACGACCAGCCCAGCAGATCGCAAATATCGGTGATCTTTTGTCCTAAATTAACTTCCAGGCACACCGGCTCCTGATCGTCACTGAAAAATTGCACCGGCCGGGCCGAGTTGGCGCGGCCATACAGACGCAGTTGGCCCAAACATACCAAACTCCACGCATCTGCCATGCATACATTGACGCTTGGGGGATTATGGGCTACCGGTAAACGAAGGCGCAGCATATTCCACAGCAGGGGGGTGGGGTGGGCATGCGGATAGACATTCAGAACCCGTTTGAGGGTTACCTTGCGAGGAGGTAACAAATTTTGCCAACGGCGTTTTAGATCGTGGTCATGCCGGTCCAGTACCATCCATGTTTGGGCAGGACGTAAGCCTGCGATCAGGCAATCAATACCCACCAACAGTTCCAGACTACGCTGGGCAGTCAGATAGCGGGCTAAAAATGATTCCGGCTGGGGGGGGAGCAGGTTGATAATGAGTTTACAGTTTTTGCGCTCCCGCAATCCGGCGATTTGCTCGCTCAAAGGGGGCAGCCAGAGGGTGGTGCGCTGCTCGAGCCCCGCCTCATTGGCCAGTTCCAGCAATTCTTGGGATTGCGTCGGAATTTCTCGCTGGGGGGCAAAGCTCAACTGGGGCAGCGCTTTAGGTAGACTTTGAAAAGCGGCGGTGGGACCAAAATAGATCCCTTGGGCCCGCGAGAATGGCAGTGAAAAACGCAATCAGGACTCCGATTCAGGTAATAACAACAAATCCATATACGGTAGTGTAATCAAGATAGGGCGGATTCGGCTAGCGAATACTTTGCCGGAGGTGACATACTTGGGTACAATCCCGATAATTGTGTCTTTTAGTGGAGTCTGCTATGTCGGCGAATAAGGCAAATCCTGTGCGGGTAACGGTCTGGGGGGAGAATCTCCACGAACGCAATAACCCAGCCGTGGCTGGGGTGTATCCCACCGGAATGCACACGTGCATCGCGGATTTTCTCAATCAGCAACCCGACATTCAGGCTCAAACCGCCACTTTGGACCTGCCCGAGCACGGATTGACCACGGATGTGCTGGCCCAGACCGATGTTTTGACCTGGTGGGGACATGGCGCCCATGACAAGGTGGATGATGCCATTGTGGCTCGCGTGCAGCAACGTGTTTGGGAAGGTATGGGCTTATTGGTCCTGCATAGTGGGCATTATTCCAAAATTTTCAAGCGGTTACTGGGAACGCCCTGTTCGCTGTGCTGGCGTGAAGTGGGCGAAAAGGAACGAATCTGGGTGTGCAACCCCGGTCACCCTATTGCCCAGGGCCTGGGCAAATATTTCGAGATACCCCACGAAGAGATGTACGGCGAACCCTTCGCCATTCCCAACCCGGATGAAGTGGTATTTATCTCCTGGTTTACCGGGGGCGAAGTATTCCGCAGCGGGGTAACGTATACCCGGGGCAGTGGCAAAGTCTTCTATTTCCGCCCCGGCCATGAGACCTATCCCACCTATCACCAACCCGAAGTCCAGCGGGTAATTACCAATGCCGTCCGCTGGTTATGCCCACAAGGGACGCCATGGAGTACAATAACCACCGCCCCAAAGGTGCTGGCGGAAAATGCCCCGGAAAAAATTCTGTTACAACCTTGAGGTTGTCGTTCCCGAATCTTTTAAGGTGAGTCATTCATGTTGCCGTTATCCCAACGCGTCGGTGTCCAGAGCTGGTGTTTCCGTAACTTCAAAGATAATGCCCAGGTGGTGGATCTGCTGGCCCAGGTCGGCAGTAAAAATCTGGAACTATGTGGCGTCCACTGCAATTTTCGTGATCCGGTCCAATCCGCACAAGTAGCGGCTTTCTATCAGCAGGCCGGCATCACTATTGATAGCATCGGCGTGGAACGTTTGAGTGCGGATGAAGCCGCGATCCGGCCGATCTTTGAGTTTGCCAAGCTGGCGCGCTGCCGGACGATTTCCGTTGATTTC
>JBIJDM010000252.1:0-3450 GCA_044344145.1 Phycisphaerae bacterium | reverse complement strand
TGAGGAATACGATATCAGACTGGGGATTCACAATCACGGGGGTTACCACTGGTTGGGCAGCATGCAAATGCTCAAATATGTTTTGAGCATCACCAGCCCCCGGATTGGTGTAACGCTGGATACCGCGTGGATGATGGATGCCAAAGGTGATCCAGTGAAAGCAGTTCAGGAACTTGGATCGCGCTTGTTTGCACTGCATTTCAAGGACTTCATCTTCCACCGTAACCGGGCTTCTGAAGACGTGATCGTAGGCACCGGTAACCTTAATTTGGTGGAATTGGCCAAAGCCCTCCGGACGATTAATTTTTCCGGCACGGCGGTCATCGAATATGAATTACAGCCGGAAAGCCCGGTTTTGCCCCTCCAAGGATGCCTGAAAAACATCGTGGCGGCACTGGCGCAGGAAGGCCAGTAGCGTCACGGTGGTTTGGTGTCTATGATTGCTTGCTGGTTATGTAACGTAAAACTGTAAACGAACGAGGTTACCATGGCTTTGACTGATTCTTTCGGACGTGTGATTTCTCCGATTCCGGTGCAAACCCCGATGGCATCTTACGCCCCGAACCTGCTGCCGGGCAATATTCCCCAGGACCTGATCCAACCCCGGAATATGGCGGATTATGCCCGTTGGCGGCAGATGACCGTAGATGAAATGCTGCTGGAAAACCGCGTGGTATTTTTGGTGGGCGAAATCAATCATGCCTCTAGCACCCATGTCATCATGCGGTTGCTGTATCTGCAGAGTGTCCGTAAAGATCAGGACATCAATCTGTACATCAACTCGCCGGGTGGATCGGTGGATGACACGCTGGCGATGTATGACACCATGCGCTTTCTGACCTGCGATGTCTCCACGTTCTGCGTGGGTCAGGCCATGAGCGGTGGGGCGGTCATTCTGGCCGCCGGCACCAAGGGCAAGCGTTATGCCCTACCGCATGCCAAGGTGATGATTCACCAGCCCTTTGGCGGGATTTACGGTCAGGCGGCGGATATTGCCATCCAAGCCGAGGAAATCCTCAAGACCAAAGATTCGCTGATTGACCTGATGGCGAAACTGACCAGCCAGACGCGCGAACGCGTGGCCGAAGATCAGGAACGCGACAAGTATTTCTCAGCGCAGGAAGCGAAGGCTTATGGTCTGGTGGACGATGTCCTTAATGAGGACGATTCCGCCAAGAAGAACGCCATCGCGGCCAGCCAAACCTCCCGCCCGGCATAACCTATCGTAGCGGCCAGAAATTGGCACGAGGCGGGCTATACTTGCTTGTTGGGTCTGCCCATAACGGTACGGAGTTTGGTTATGCGGATGTTGATTGCGGTTCCAATCTTCAATGAGGCCAAGCATCTGGATGATGTCTTGCCCCGGATCATGTCCTATGGGCATGACGTATTGGCTATTGACGACGGCTCTACCGATGCCACCCCCGCGCTATTAACCAAATATCCCACCTTGCAGGTAATTACCCATGCAGAAAACCGTGGTTATGGACAATCGTTGATTGATGCCTTCAAGTTTGCCCGGTGCCAGCGCTATGACTGGGCACTCACCATGGATTGCGACCAACAGCACGAACCGGCCAGCATCCCGCGTTTTTATCAGGCGGCAATGGCTGACGACAGCGATATCATCAGCGGTTCCCGATATTTGCCGGAATCTTCCTCGCCTGACCAGCCCCCAGCGGACCGGCGAAGTATCAATCTGATGATCACGGAACTGCTCAATTCCGCCTTGGATTTGGGGATTACCGATGCCTTTTGTGGTTTTAAGAACCATCGCGTCGCGGCCTTGCGTAAAATTCACCTCGATATCCCCGGCTATGCCTTCCCTATGCAATTCTGGGTACAGGCGGCATATCACAAGTTGCGTATTTCCGAACTGCCAATCAAGTTGATCTACAATGATCCTTCCCGGCATTTTGGCGGGTTGCTCGATGACCCCTCGGTGCGGCTGGGGCATTATCTGGAAGTCATTGGCCGGCAGTTGAGTCAGGTTCGGTTGGAAGCGCAGAAAACGGTTGTCAAAAAAGAATGCTGTTCTCCCTGTTGTTGCGAATGATCCGTTCCAGGCTTACGTTATGACCCCATCGTATGTCATCCCGCACCCCACCGATCTACTTACGCCCCGACAACATGGCCAACTACTCATTTCCCCCGATCCTGCCACACTCTGTCACCACCTTAATGGCATAACCCCACAAAACCGTATGGTCATACGCTGGCCGGGTATTCCCGAAAATATTGCCACGCTGGCTCGTCAGGACGTTGCCATCGCCCTGCAGACCGCCGGCCAAGCCGGGCCTGATCCGCAAGTCCCCTGGATCCTCACTGGCCATCAAGTTGAGTTCTACCATGCCGGGGTTTGGGCCAAAGTCATTCTGTCAAGTGAGTTGGCCCGTAAGTGCAGTGGCGTGGCGATAGATTTGCTGGTGGACCATGATATTGTTCGTGAAATGGGATTTTTCGCGCCCATACCTCAGGCTGAGCATTGGCACCGCGATGAGGTAATATTCGCCCCGGCTACTGCGCTGACCGCAGACAGCCTCCCAGCGCCTGCTGGCGCGGCTTTGGCCGCATGGTTACAACATTGGCAACAGCAACCCCTGGCCGCACAGGATACGTATCAGCTATTAGCCCGTGAATTCCAACGAAACACCCCCGGCCCGTATGTCCCTTGGCTGGTCGGGGCACGGGCCCGCTTGGAACAGCAACTCGATATACCTATTTACCGCCTGCCGACATCCACTTTGTGCTCGGGCCGTGCATTTTTAACTTTTGTCGCTGCCTGGATGCGGCAGGCGACGACTTGGGTGCCCCTGTATAACCGCTGTCTGGCCCAGTATCGCGTGGCGAATCAGATCCACAGCCCCAGCCATCCCTTGCCTGACTTGGCATATTCTTCCACCGAGATCGAATTGCCTTTTTGGATTTATCAGCCTGGGCAACCCCGGTTGCGACTGCATGTGCAGAACCAGTCCGGACAAATCCATCTGCTGGATACGCCTATTATGGTCAGCGCCGATTTGCCCCCGTCCGCACTGGCAGAACAGCTTGCGACCCAACTCCAGCAGCATGGCTTTGTCCTGCGGCCCCGGGCGCTGACCTTGACCATGTTTGTGCGCGGGTTTCTGTCGGACGTGTTTATCCATGGTCTGGGTGGGGCGCTTTACGATCAAATAACTGATGCTTTTTTCCTGGCGCTCACCGACACCATTCCCGCATATGCCTGCGCCTCGGCCTGCTGGTTATTACCCATCGCCCACGATGCCCCGGCACCAACTGCTCCGTCCGCCCTACGCCATGCTTACCATCACCAATGGCATAATCCCCAACCATCCGCGACAGATGCCACGGTCATGGAACGGCAAACACAGATCAAAACCTTGGTGACGCAAATTGACCACTCCAAAACCACCCAATGGCATGCAGAAAAAGCGCAACGATTGGCTTGGT
>JBIJDM010000171.1:0-6538 GCA_044344145.1 Phycisphaerae bacterium | reverse complement strand
TGTCCAACTGGCCCGGCATTTTGTGCTGACCATCGCCAAACAATACCGCAAAGACTTCACCGAGCTTAGTGATGCCGCCCTGCAACGCCTGCAGGAAGGCCGTTGGCCGGGCAACGTTCGCCAGCTGTATCACACACTGGAGCGCACGGTGGTCCTGCACGAGGGGAGCATCATCACCGCCGAAATGCTGCCACACAATCTGGACCAGGACCCGATGTCGGCAACCGAAATCTATACCGTCCCCCTACCGGAAAGACCCAAACCTGCCCCGGTGGCCACAACTCCGGCAGTTGGCCCGGGGTCTCTGGAAGCCAAGGAAACGATTACGCCCATGCTGGATCTGGAAAAACAGGCCATCGAACGGGCCATCCACCTTTCCGGTGGCTCCCCGGCCCGCGCGGCGCGGGCACTGGGGATTTCGACCGCGACGATTTATCGCAAAATTCGCAGTTTTGGTTTGAATGTGGATGAGAACCTTCCGCAGGGATAAGGGGTTATTGCTGCTATAAGAAATGCAACATCGGCAGCCATCAGGCGTTGTAACCATAGTGGCAAGGT
The DNA here is from genome assembly GCA_044344145.1 of Phycisphaerae bacterium. Lineage (GTDB taxonomy): Bacteria > Planctomycetota > Phycisphaerae > WQYP01 > WQYP01 > JBAXGE01. The sequence continues at coordinate 5,980 of JBIJDM010000171.1, read as the reverse complement.
GCGGCCACGGCATTTCGTGATCATGAGGTCAATAGATACGATACGTTTGAGGCGGGTATTTTGAGGATAGTATCATGATTAAACACAAACGAATCATCGCCCTGGCCATACTGGCCGTTGTCAGTGTGGGCCTCTGCGCCGACCCCGTCAAAGACCCCAAGGATCAAGCTGCCGAGTTAAAAACCCGGATTGAACAAACCCAAAAAGCCTTGGACGAGGCCAAAGCCGGCAACCGTGCCCGTCAGGTTACTCGGCTGCAAGCCCGACTCACGCAAATGCAAACGGATTTGGCCGAGGTTGAAAAAACCATCGCCAATCCCAAAGCCCCTACCCCGCCGGGCAAAGATGCGGAATCCGAAAAACCCAAGGCCGCCCTGCCGGACCAGACCAAAATTGACGCGGCCACCAAAGAAGTCCGCGATATTTTCAAGGATGAATTCGCCAAAACCTCCAATACCGCCAAGCAGGAACTGGCCCGCGAATTACTCGCCTCCGGCCAACAATCCAAAGAGGCCAACGCCGAATGTTATGCCCTGCTGAAAGAAGCGTTGACGCTGGCCGCCGCCTGTGGCGATGCTGAGACCGTCACCACCGCTCTGGCGGAACTGACTTCGCGCTATCAGGGAGATTTTTCCGCCCTGCAACTTGAAGCCGCCGAGAAATTGATCCTCACCGCCACCGGCAAGCCCGCGGTCCAAGCCATGTTGGCGAATCTGTTTTATGAACTGTCGCAAACCGCCTTCCAGAAGGACGACCTGACCGCTGCCGGCAAATATATGCTGAAGGCTGTGGCCGCCGCCAACAATGCCCAAGACCCGGCTTTGACCAAGCAAATTCAGGGCTATCAAATGGATTTGCAGTTCTACCAATTGGAATATGCCAAAGTAATCGCGGCCAAGAAGACGCTGGAAACCGCGCCCACCGATGCGGCGGCGCTGGCCATTGTGGGCCGCTATACCAGTCTGTTCAAACAACAATGGGAAGATGGCTGCAAAATGTTGGCCAAAGGGGATCAGCCGGCTTTGAAAACCATCGCCGAATTGGAATTGATGCCCGAACGCAAGCCCGAAGGCACGCTGGAGTTAATTGATAAGTGGTGGGAATATGGTCAGGCCAACGACACCCAACCGCGGGTGAAACGTATTGCCTGGGAACGTGCTCTGGCCATGTATGAAGATTTGGGCGAAACCGCAGTGGTGGGTCTGGCCAAAAGCAAATACGACAAACGCAAACTGGATTACTCCCGCGCCGCGCTGGCGTTGGGTTGGACGCAGCGCGAAGTGGAACTGGCCAGTCTGATCAATCTGGACAAGCATGTGGTCGCCGGCACCTGGAAAAAGGACGGCACCGCGTATATCGGTACGGCCGTGGGTGGTGCGACCCAGCTCGAGTTTGCCCGCGCCCCGCAGGGGGACTATGAACTCAATCTCCAATTTATCCCGCACGGCAATCGCAACATCATCCTGACCTTGCCGGTGGGCGATACGACCACGCTGGCCGTATTGTTTTTCCGGGGTCGGGCCTCACTGACTTCGCCCCGTTGGAGTGCGCCCGTGGCGCAATTGGACGAACGCACCCAAGTGGGCCAATTTGTCTCCGGCGTGATCCGGAATCCCCAGCCTGCCCGGCTGGTGGCCCGGGTGCAAACTACAGACAAACAGGCCACGATCAGCCTGCGCCTGAACGGTGCGGAAGTTCTGAGTTGGAAGGGCGAACGTAGCCTGCTGGGAATCGCCGGCACACGCAAACCCAAGACCAGCGGGGTCCCCAACTTCGGCACTGAAGGCGGGGAGGGAGTGGCTTTAGGTTCCGCCAAACTCACTATGCTCACGGGCAAAATGACCAATCCCGCCGAGAAAAAGTGAATTTACGGTTTATCTGCGGTGCCGGACCCGTTACGCCCCCGCCGGTTTGCCGTCCGGCGTAACCCACAACTTTTTCCATGCCCCTGCTGGCATAACCCCGGCCCCTAGGCTATGCTTTTTGTATTGCCTGAACTGGAGTTCACATGCCCGGTCGCGTTACCGCTCAACCCGTTGTCCCGCCCGCCCCGGTGGTGGACTGGACCTTCATGACCAATCACACCCATGTGCTGGTGTGTCTGCATCGTCAGCCCATGCTGCGCGTGCGCGATGTCGCGCTGGCCGTGGGCATCACCGAACGCGCGGTGCTCAAGATTCTCGCCGACCTGGAAACCGCCGGCTTTATCACGCGCCAGCGCCAGGGCCGCAATAACACCTACTCCATCCACCCGCAAAAACCCCTGCGCCACCCCGTCGAACGCCACCGCACGGTGGCCGATCTGCTGGAATTGTTCAATAAGGGTTGATACCCACAAGACCCGCTGCGCCCCGTGGATGTTATTTTATAAACCAGAGATTTGGCCCACTGCAACTTTCATTTCTCCGGTTGCGTGGTCGCCACCGGGGGCACCAGCACCAAACGCAATTTGTTCAGCGTGGCCGCCAGCGCGGTATGCGTCCGGGCAATAAGTTCGGGACGGTTGCCCTCCACCGTCACCGCACACAACCACTTCGGATCGGGAAATTTATAGGCGACATGGGTGTACGGGCCGGTGAAGACAAACGACTCCGGCGCAGGCCCGAACCCCGCCTGCTGCATCTGCATCTGCCCCTGGTCATGATAGACCGTCACATACACGCGCATGGCCGGTGCATCCGCCACGATGGGCCGGGCCGGGGCGGTCATAGACTCCGGCGTCAGATTGTATTCAATCCCCACGCTGGCGCCGTAGTTTTTATTTTCATTATCTGTCAACAAGTTATAGACCAGTTTGATTTCCGGCTTCGTATCAGATGCTGTCACACCGGGTTCCAGAAAGGCCAAGTCGGCGGTTAACTGTTCCAGCGCCAACTTCACCAATACCGCCGAGTCGGCATCATACGACTGCGACAGAATCAGCGCCCCGGCGGGAATCTGGGCCCAGTGCAAACCGGGGGCAAGAAACATGTCTGTGGCCACCCCCTGCGCCAGCGGTATACCGGCCCCATCCCAGCTACACGAGAGTTTGATGGCATGCGTGGCATCCGCGACGGCCAACGCACCATCCATACTTACAAACGTATACGCCGTCCCCTTGGGCCGGCCCGCCGTGATATTATTGAACTCGCGATAATACTCCACATGTTGGCCCGGCTGTACCCGCGTCAAAGCCCCGGCCTGGAACTCTCCCACCAGTTTCGTCTGTTCAGCCTGAGTCAACGCCGTGAACTGCATCCGGCGTTCATTGATCTCCCAGCGCCGCGGCGTAGGCAAATCCCCCCACTGATTGGGATAAATCACCCGGTTATAATCACGCAAATCTACCCCAATAGTCTGGGCACTGCGATTGGTCACCCGGAAGCGGACAAAAAAGGGTGTCTGTGGCCCCCGCTCATATAATTGCTGACACACCTGCACACTGGCCAATTCATTACTGGCCACCACCTGCCAAGCCGCTTCCCGCGTTGTGGGCGCGGGATTTTTCTCTGGACTGCTCAGGTTCTGCGGTTCGGACACCACCCCCGGCTTGGTACAGGCGTGAGGCACCAGAATTATTCCTACCGCCAGCGATGCGACCACCACAGACAGCAACTTCGACAGGTTCAGTGCGGGAATGTTCATGGACCACGCTCCTTGAGTATTCACTAGCCACGATCTGACGTTGCCGTTCGCGCATACTCCATTTCACATACTACGCATTTATGCAGACAAAACCACCTTCGTATCTTAAGGCGCACTAAACAACTTAGTGTACCGACTCGATCAGTCGATCAAACGGCAGATTAATACTGAGCATACTCGCCCCCAACACTGCCAGCAGCAGAAGGGCCACCAATATCCCCCACGCCCACCAGAGCCAACGGAATAGGCCCGTTTTGGTGCCCAGCCACCAGCCCACCAAGGCATCCACCGCCAATAAGCCCAGCCCCAGCGGTAGGGTTATGAACCAGCCCCGGATCGCCCAGTCAGAAATCTGCAACACCCATTGCGTGATCAGAGGCAGATCGGCGCGGAAATCCCGGAAAACAATCCGATACTGGGGCACAATGACCGTTAAATATCCCAGCAAAACCAGCGCCAGTAGTGCATGGAGGAGTAATACTACCACCGTGGCAACGGTCCCCATCCCGGCCGGTCGCGCCACCGCACTGCGGGGCGGGGCTTGCCAGCCACTGTAATTCCGCCACACCCGGCGCGTGATTAAGAAGCCCAGCAATCCTGCGGTAATTAAAGTGCTCAAGATAATCAGCGCGGTGCCATGTTGGTACACCACATTTTCGAACCAATTCAGTGGCAGCGCAGGATTTTCCCGCTGACGGGTCAGCGCCTGATGGGGATAAAACAATTCGGCAAACACCCACCACCAAAACCACGCCACCAACCCCGTCATCACCAGCAACGGATACACCAGCAAATCGAACACCGCCAGTGAAAGTCCGTATAACCGTCCCGCCGCGTGGCGTATCTGCCGCACGGCCACCGCCCCGAGAATCGTCGTACCAAACGGTGCCAGCAACCCCAACGGCAAAAGCGTGAACATCAACCCATATTGCCACCACGCCGGGCCACGAGGCTCACCGACTTGCACGGCTCCTGCACGGCCAAATAACATCAGCACCGCCACCAGCGGAAACCACGGTGCCCAGAGTGCCCCAAGTAGTGCCGCACGCGACAGCCGCGCCCCCACCCCAGCAGGCACGGCGACGGGCGGGGATACCACAATGGCCGGCGCTGACGGCGCCGTGGCCACAATCGTCTCGACCTGCGTTTTCACTTCGCTGGCTTGTTGATAACGCCGGGCGGGATTCTGCTCCAGCGTCCGCAGCACCACTTCATCCAAACGCACATCCACGCTGACTTTCTGCGAGGGTGCGGCAAACCGCCCCACCGGCAATTCCCCCGTCAGCATCTGATAAAACACCACCCCCAACGCATAAATATCCGCGCGATGATCCACGGTCTCGGGATGCGAGGTTTGTTCCGGCGCCATGTACTGCGGGGTGCCCACCACCCGTTCGGGCCCGCCGTCATCCGCCCTGTGACCCATCAATTTAGCCAGCCCGAAATCCGCGATCTTCACCTGCCCGTCGCGGTTGAGCAAAATATTCTCCGGCTTGATATCCCGGTGCACGATCCCCCGGTCATGGGCATATTGCAGGGCCGCGCAAATCTGCGGCACAATCGCCAGGGCTTCCTTGGCCGTCACGCGCCCGCCGTCGAGCAACTGGCGCAGACTCAGGCCGTCAATATATTCCATGGCGAAAAAGTAGAGCCCGTCGCGCTGGCCGAAGTCATAAATCGTGACAATATTGGGGTGGTTGAGCCGGGCCATAGCCTGGGCTTCCTGGGCGAAGCGCCGGGTAAAGGCCGGATCGTGACTGATTTCCGGAGGCAGAATCTTCAGCGCCATGTCCCGATCCAGATGTTTGTGCCGCGCCAGATAGACCGCCCCCATCCCGCCGCGCCCCAGCAACCGGGATAGTTCCAGTTCCGGAAAGCGCCCTGTCAATTCTTCCACCTTGGGCGGTACCCACGCCGTGGCTTCCGCAGCGCTGGCCACGCCAGTGTTGGTCTCCAGCCCGCGTTTCAGCAGACACGCCGGGCACAACCCGCGCGGGGCACTGGCCGACAAAGTAGCACCACATTCCGGACATTGCTGGGCTTCGCTCATGGTCTAAACTCCAAAGAGATACTTGCTTCCACTACTTACAAAAGCAAATACCCCCAAAGGTTACAGGCTGGCCAATAATTCCCGGAGTTCCGCTTCCACCAAATCCGGCTCCGCAACCGTCTGGGCGACTTCCGCGCGTAATAATTCACGATAACGCCGCCGCAGGCGATGTGCCGCCACTTTCACCGCCGCCTCGGTCATACCCAATTGGGTTGCCAGATCCGCATACCCCGTCCCAGCGCCACCCACCAGCACCGGCTCCAATACGGTAAACAACTCCCCCTGCCCGCGCTGCTGATAATCCCC
>JBIJDM010000039.1:0-16333 GCA_044344145.1 Phycisphaerae bacterium | reverse complement strand
ATACATTAAGCTGACACGCATCAAGTGTCAATAATGAAATCCGTTATAGCTTAGCCATGGCAAAGGCCCAACATTCCCCCATTTATGACACAGTTCCGGGAGTTCTACGGCAACTGCGGGAAACTGCGGGGCTGACCCAACGGGACATCGGTGGGTATTTGAAAAAGCCGCAAAGCTGGGTCTATAACTGTGAGACCGGCAATCGGCGGGTGGATGTGGCCGAGTTCATGCTCTGGTGTGCGGCTTGTGGCGTCACAGGTGAGTTGGGCTTGGCGCGGTTGCGGCAGGAATCATCCAGTTTGAATCGACAAATTCAAAAAATCAGTCAGCTTGCTTCGGGTACGACCTTAGATTGACAAGTCTCGCGGGCGGCTGAGTTTAGGTGGGGTTCGGCAGCGGATTATTGGCATAAAGATGCTTGGCTCGGGCGGTTTTGGGGTTACAATGGTTGGGCATTGTCTCGGGCACTTTTCAGGAGCTACCCTATGCGGACGTTGACGACTTTGGCATTACTGACGACGTTGTTACTTGCGATTCCGCTGCTGGGGCAAGCCCCGGCGAGTGGGCCGGCCACGCAGCCGGTGGTGAAAGAGGCGTTGACAGCGACGCTGGTGGCGAAGAAAGATTCCTATACGCTGACTGCGGATTATGCGGGTAAGGCATTCCGGGATCGGGTGGCGCAGGCCCAGCCTGAGGGTAAGGAACTGCCGGCGGTCCAGAAGGTGGACTTTGTCCTGCGGATCACCAATAACACCGATGCCCCCATTGTCCTGATGATCGGCGGGGATCAATCGCGGATTGAATTGACGCTGGCCGGGGACGGGGCGCTGAATGTGGATAATCCGGTGATGATGACGATGGATTACCGTATGGGTGCGGCCAAGACAATAGCCCCCGGCAAGGCGCTGGAGTTGCCGATTACCTCACTGGCCTCGGGGGCACGCGGGGTTTCGAATCATGCTTACTTTACCGAAGCAGGCGAACATACGCTGACGGCGAAACTGACCACGCAGCGGGAAGGTGATGATCAGCAGACTGAACTGAAGACCGAGCCGGTGAAGTTCAAGGTGGTGAAGCAATAAACGCGGGGTTCAGGTGGGCAAAGTTTACTGCTCATAGAACCGGCGCACGCCTTCGTGGATGATCTTGCCTTCCTGCAGGTTTAAGCCTTGGGCAAAGCCGGGGTTGGCTTGGCGGGCGTGGTCCCAGCCATTCTGCGCCAGGGCCAGAACATAGGGCAAGGTCGCGTTGCAGAGGGCAAAGGTGCTGGTACGGCCGACGGCACCGGGCATGTTGGTGACGCAGTAATGCACAACGCCTTCCACCACGTAGGTGGGGGCTTGGTGGGTGGTGGGGCGGGAGGTTTCCACACAGCCGCCCTGATCGATGGCCACATCCACAATCACCGCGCCATTTTTCATTTGTTTGAGATCGGCGCGGGTGACCAGCCGGGGGGCGCGGGCGCCGGGGATGAGGACAGCGCCGACGACCAGATCGGCGATTGCCAGGGCTTCGCGCACGGTGTGGGGATCGGAATATAACTCGGTGACATTGGCGGGCATGACATCGTCCAGATAACGCAGCCGGTCTAGATTAATATCCAACAGCAGCACGCGGGCACCCAGACCCGCAGCCACTTTGGCGGCGTTCTGGCCCACCACGCCAGCGCCCAGAATGACCACATTAGCCGGGGCCACGCCGGTGACCCCGCCCAGTAGAATGCCACGGCCCATCATGGGTTTTTCCAGATACTTGGCGCCTTCCTGAATGGCCATCTTGCCGGCAATCTCTGACATGGGGGTGAGACAGGGCAGCCGGCCCTGGTCGTCGCGAATGGTTTCATAGGCCAGCGCGGTGATACCCGAAGCCAGACAACCTTCGATCAGGGGTTTGCTGGAGGCGAAGTGGAAGTAGGTCAGGACATACTGGCCCCGGCGCATCAGGGGCCATTCGGTGGGTTGGGGTTCTTTCACCTTGTAAATCAGTTCCGCCTGGGCCCAAACTTCCCCGGCGGTGGCAACCAGCGTGGCCCCGGCAGCACAGAAATCCTCATCGGCCAGACCGGACCCCAGGCCTGCGTGGCGTTCAATCAGCACACGATGCCCCGTCCGCGTAAGAGTTTCCACCCCGGCGGGGGTGATGGCAATACGATATTCGTCGGCTTTGACTTCTTTGGGGACGCCAATGATCATGCCTGAGCTCCTTAACGATTTAAGTAATCTTAGGCGGGATAAAGGACAAACGCAATGGGCAATATATTGGCTGTTAAGGCTGAAGATGATGGTTCATGGCCAATATTTTACCTGCAATCATTGATATAAACTCAGGTTTTCCCTGAATGAGTGGTAGCATCCCCGCTTCAATGTTAATTACGCCTGTGTTACAATCAATCAATTGGTTGCGTTGTTTGGTGGATGCGATTGGCTGGGCAAGTCATTGGACCCGAAGGATTAAACATGAAACGCACACGCTGGTTGGGTAGAGTTTGGTTGCTGGTGGCGGTGCTGCTGGCCGGGGTGTTGGCGCGGGCGCAGGGGCAACCGGCGACCACGATGGCGCCGGCCCAGCAGGTGCGGTTGACGCTGGTGCATATCAATGACCCGCATGGGCAGTTGCTGGGGCGCACGGAGAACGGGAAAACGTATGGTGGGTATGCCCGGCTGGCCACGTATGTGGATGCCCTGCGCCAGGCGGGGACGGCGGAACGGTTGATGTTGATCCATGCGGGGGATGAGTTTTCCAAGGCGGATGACTTGACCCGGGCGACTCAGGGGCGGGTGAATGTGGCGGTGATGAACCTGCTGAAGTTTGATTTATGGGTGCCGGGGAATGGGGAGTATTATGGCGGCGTGGAGGTTTTGAAGGCGCGGATGGCGGAAGCGAAATGCAAAGTGTTGAGTGCCAATGTGGCGGAGAAGAGTGGCAAGCTGCTGGCCGAACCGTATGTGATTGAGCCGGTGGGCGGGGCGAAAGTGGCAATTTTCGGATTGGGGTATATGCATGCGCCACAGGTGCAGCAAACGGGGTTGGTGCTGACTGATCCGATCGCAGTGGCGCGTAAGTTGGTGCCGGAATTACGCCAGCAGGCGGATATCGTAGTGGCGGTGACGCATATCGGACTGGAGCAGGATGTGAAGCTGGCCGGGGCAGTCAGTGGGCTGGATGTCATTATCGGCGGCCACAGTCATTCGCTGCTGCCCAAGGGGCGGTTGGTGAAAGACCCGGACGGAAAGAATGTGTTGATCTGTCAGACGGGGGAATTTCTGCACAATGCGGGACGGGTGGATATGCAACTGACCAAAACGGGCGCACGTTGGCAGGTTACCGAGGCTACGGCCCGGCTGGATGTGTTGGATGACAAGGTCAAGCAAGACCCGGCGATTACCGCGCTGCTGGCCCGGGCTGCGGAGGCGGCGACCCAGCCGGCGCAACGACAAGTCCCCGCGACCCTGCCCGCGCGGTGAGTGGGGAATACCAATGATGCTTAACTATTTCGCATATATAGCAAATCTGGTTAAAGTATGTCGTCTTTACGTAAAATATGCCATAAAGTCAGCAATATATTGAATAAATATGCCATATGTGGCATAATGTTAACTTGGTAGGACCTGTTGCATGGTCCTCCAAAGGATTGACCATGATTGATCGTCCCGCATTATTACTCGATTTGGACCTGCGCCGCCGTGATCTGGGTATGTCGGTGGAAACTCTCGCGCAGCGGAGTGGCCTGTCGGTACGCACACTATTTCGCGTGCTCTCGGGCCATCACTCCAATGCCAGTTGGTCGCATGTACTGGCGATTGCCGAAGTCTTGGGCGTGGCGGTGCAACTGCAGTCGGTGGCCACGGCCGAGGAACTACGGGAGCAGCAGGCCCAGCGTAAAGCCAAACGGCTGGTGAAAATGGTCCAAGGAACCTCGGCACTGGAAGCGCAAGGAGTTGACGGTGCTAGCCTAGAGGCTATGGAACGGCGCACGGTGCATGAGTTGTTGGCTGGACCGAACGGGAAACTTTGGGCTGAGTAAAAGTTATGAGCCAGTGGGAAGTTATTCCCGGTGAAACACCCATAGACGATATCTCGGGTCTGAAGATTCGGGGTGTGCAAACCCGTATTGCGCTCCACGAAGCGGAGGCCGAGAATATCCGTCAGGCGATTATGAAGTATCTTGCGGCCAAACCGAGTCGGCGCCTGGCGCCTTTTGATGTGCCTTGGTTCAAACGTCTGCACCAAGAGATGTTGGGACAGGTGTGGACTTGGGCGGGAACGCTGCGTACCTGCGACTTGAATCTCGGCGTGCCGTGGATGCAGATAGAAGGGCAACTACATAGCCTGGTGGGTGATCTTGCTTGCTGGGAACATGGTACATTATCCCTGCTCGAACAGGCGGTCATGCTGCATCACCGAGCGGTTCACATCCATCCCTACTTAAACGGAAATGGTCGCTGGGCGCGGTTACTGGCGAATATCTGGCTGAAACAACATGGCCATCCACTGACGAATTGGCCCGAGACAACAATTGGGGCCGTCAGTTCCATCCGGCAGGAATATCTGGTGGCCATTCGGTTGGCGGATCAAGGGGAGATAAAACTATTGCTGGAATTGCACCAACGTTATACGTTACTGGTGCCGTAGGAAGACAACACGCATTGCCATATATCACCAACGGATGGCTGTGCTGGCGACTATGCCAACGCGGTGAGGGTGGGGATTCTCTGCTTATTGCTAACTGACCATCTCCACGCGTGTCTTTCGCAATTAGGTGTCAGGCTCGGTATGATGCCGGGATGTGATCGATGGCGGAAACGTGCGTGGAGCCAACTATGATGTGCTGCGTGAAGCTGGGTGGCGGGTTAGTGGCGGGAATGCTGTTGTTGGCCGGGTGTATGAATCCCCAGCGCGCGGTGGCGTTGCGGCAGGCGGATAATCCCGAGGCGGCGGTGGGGCAGCAGCGGGAATTGTTGTTGTATCTGGCCCAGCCGGACCCACGGGCAGTGGCCACGCAGGCCGAGGCGCTGCTGTCGGCGGTGCGGTTGGCCCGGCCGGAGGTGCGGCGACTTAATCCAGAGCAATATGAACAACTGGTGGCGTTGCTGCGGTTGCGGATGAACAGTGCGGCGCTGCCTGCGACAGAGGATGAGGCCTATCTCAGTGGGTGGTATGTCTGGTGTGCGGGGCAATTGGCTGATCCAAACCTGGTGCCAGCGCAATTGACGTGGCTGGAGCGGGTGACGCGGACGGCCTGGCCGCAGCGCGGGCGGTATCAGACCTATTTACAGGTAGTGGCACTGGAAAGTCTGCGGCCGAATCTGGCGTGGCTGATGAGCCAGCCGGTGGAACGCGGGCGGTTGATGCAATTGATGGCGGAATTGCCTGCGGGAAATGCGGCACCGGCCGGTGCGGTCAGTTCCACCACATTGAGCCTGACCGATCTGACGGAGCAGCGGATGCGGCTGGGGGCGCTGCGGCAAACCATCGAAGCGCAACTGTACACCTTGGCCAGTACGGCGGAAATGTTGCAGCTGGCTATGGCCACGGGGCATAGTTCCAGTTGTGTCACAGCATTGGGATGGAATATGACGTTGTTGCGGCAGGCGCTCAGTAGTAATGCACCACTGCCGGTAGGCGGGGCGGAGAATATCAAACTGATCCGCGCGTGTGCGGTCCACACGGACCCGGCAATCCGGCGGGCGGCGCGGATTGTGCTGGCGGAAATGGCGCCGGTACAGTGGGCCGCGGACTTGTATGCTCTGTGCCAAAAGCCAGCGGTAAACACGGCGGATGTGGTGGAATTGTCGGCGCTGATGATGCGGATCGAGGCTTTACGGGCCAGCGCGGCAGATACCAAAGTATTGCGGCATCCACTGGATTTACCTTTAACGCACTATGCCGCGCAGCACGATAGTTACGTGGCCATGCTATTGTATACGGCCACGCGTGTGGATCCGGCGGTGCAGACGGTACTCTACACCCGGGCGTATGTGCTGGATGTGAACGCCACAGTGCGGCATTTGGTGGCGCAAGCGCCGCAGAGTCTGGAGCACTCCATTCCAGAAATCGGTTTGCACGTTACCCTGCTGGCCAATGGACTTAAACAGGTCCAAGACCCAGCGCTGCAGAAGACCTGTGTACAGAGCCTTGGGAGCTATTTGGCGGTGGAAGATATTACTGTACGCAAAGTGGTGGCGGGGGCGCTACTGCCAGCGCGTGCGGCGGAATTACGTGGGGCCTGTGTGGCACCTTTGCAGAATGTGGCCCGTGCCGCTGATGTCCCCGCCACGCGGTATCTGGTGCAACTTTTCACCAGTCTGAGTGAAAAAGTGCCCTTAACGCAGCCGGTGGTGGCCGATGGCCCGACTGGGGCGCAATTGGTGTTGGGAACACTGGGCCGACCCGAGGTGGAAATCAAGAATATGGCGGTGGCATTCCTATATGAACGCGATCCCGCGGTTCTGCTGCGGGGTTTGCTGGATTGGCAGATGCAAGGCAAGGATGCGGATATGTATGTGGCCGGGGTGATGGGGGATATTCTCAAGAAGGCGCCGTCAGGGATGCCTGAGAAACTTGCCCAGCAGGCCATTGCCGCGGTGGCGCGGAGTGTGACACTGGCCACGCAGGAGGCCGATGCGCTATTGCTCGCGCGAGGCTTGGCGGAATTACCCCAACCCGAGGCACGCAGGGAATTGGTGGCCCTGGCGGGTAAAGGGAAGTTTACGTGGGAATCGTTGCGAATTGTCTGTACGGCGGCCACGACTGTGGGCACGCAACCGGAGGTCAGCCATGAAAAGTAATTATTGCACTTTACGTGTAGCGCAGTTTCGGACTTGGTTACGTTGGGGCGGGGGCGCGGTATTGTCGGTGGGACTATTGCCGGGGTGTCAACAGGCACCGGTGGCACCGCCGCAGATGATCCTGCAACCGATGGATGCTGTCACCATGCAAACGGCGGACATGGCCCGCGCATCAGAGGATATGACGATGACTTCCGCGACGTCAGTGTTCCTGGCGATGCCCAGTGCACCGGCGCTGGCTACACACACATGGACCGGCGTGCCGCGTCCAAAATTTGATCCCGCGCAAGCAGTAGCATTGTGGATTATCCCCAATTCCAAGCAGGGCTATATTCCCGTGTATACGGCGGGCAGTTATGTCGTGGTGGACCGGGTCGTGGTGGTTACGACTACCGGAGCGGTGCATATCACGGCCGCGACGGCGAGGTCGAATCAGACGGCGTTGCATGCTCCTGATGCGTGGTTGACCCGTGAAGCGATTGCTTTCACCTCACCGCAGGGCCAGATGGATGCCGATGGCAAACTCGCCACCCAACCACAGAACGCGGTGGCGGTGGCGACGAGTGGCTATGTGATCCAAGCCGTGGTGAAGCAAACGCAGGTGCGCCATGAAGTTACCTATGGGCCGGATTATGCCCAGTTGACCTATATTGAATTGTCCGGGGCTGCCGGGGCGGCGGGTAGTGATGGGGCCGCAGGTGCTGATGGCCGTCAGGGATTGCCCGGCGTCGCGGGGATGAGTGGTCCCAGCGGTAAGTTGGGTGCGGATGGTTTTCCCGGCCAGCCAGGCGGGCCAGGTGGACCGGGATCACCGGGCCGCCGGGGTGGCAACGGCGGGCGCGGGCAGGATGGTGTGGCGGGGGCGCGAGTGACATTGGATGTGAGTCCGCTGAAATCGCCCTTCTATACTGAATATCTGACGAAAATCACGTTGCAGTTGCCTGCGCAACCTGCTCCCTTGGTGTTGGCTCCGGGACAACCGTTGCGGATTTTGGGTGTGGGCGGTGCCGGTGGTGCGGGTGGCCGGGGTGGGCGCGGCGGTACCGGCGGTGATGGTGGTCCCGGCGGGGCTGGTGGGCGCGGGGGCGATGGCGGCGCGGGTCGTCCGGGCAGAGATGGTGCGGCAGGGAAAGCCGGACAGAATGCGACCAAGAATAGCCCGGGTACAGATGGTACCCGAGGAGAAGACGGCCAGAATGGTACCGATGGCGGCAATGGCGCCGATGGCGGGCCGGGTGGCCATGGTGGCCCCGGCGGTATGGGTGGCCTTGGTGGGGATGGCGGTGAGGGTGGTATTGGCGGCGCGGGTGCACAAATTACAGTGGTGCTCAGTGGTCCCGTAGCGTGGCAACAACGCATCAGGCAGTTGTTGCAGTTTGATGTGGCTGGTGGGGCCGCAGGCACTGCAGGTTCCGGCGGATCGGGCGGGTATGCGAGTCACGGTGGCCAGCCTGGCGCAGGTGGGGCGGCTGGTAACTCCGGCAATGGTGGTGCAGGCGGTCATGGCGGTGCGGGTGGGGCCGGGGGCAATGTGTATTCGTGGACAGAAACGGAAAGCTATACGGATGCCAGCGGAAAAACGCAGACCCGTAGTGTCACTAAAACCAGCCCGGCAGGTAACGCGGGTGCCAATGGACGCCGTGGTAGCTCGGGACGAACGGGCCGAAGCGGCAATAGTGCCCAGGCTGGGCAAGGTGGACCGGATGGCCCCAACGGGGGCGATGGTCAGCAAGGAACCGCCGGTCAGCCGGGGGCGCCCGGCAGTGTGGATTATCGGAGCCAATAAGGGCTGGGCTATTTCAGTGCGTTATTTCAGTTCAAATTGTAAAACTGTGCCCGCTTTTTTGAGGACAGTTTTAGCTTCCATTTTGGCTTCTGTAGTGCCCTGAGCGACATTAACTTGCACGCGATAATCCCCGAGGAAACCGCGGATACGGCAGGTGCCGGTGGCGTCGGTGGTGCCGGTGGTGTTGGTCCACCAGCGTTTCAATACGAGGTTTTCGTATTCCTGCAGGCTGGGGCGCGGGGTCCAGTCTTTACGATACATGGCCGCATCGGGCAGCCAGTGATCGCCAGCCCAGAAGCCCCACATGCTAAAGCCGGTTACCGCGGGACTGCTGAATGCGGCAGTGAGTAAATCGCGGGTGTAATCGGCTTGCAGTCGTTCATCGGTCACGTTCATATCGAATTCGGTAATCTGGATGGGTAGTTTGGATTCGCGACTGAGCCGCTCAATAATATCCAGCACTTTAACGGGGGCGGTGGCGCTGTAGCCGAAGTGGCATTGCAGGCCCAGAGCATCAATCGGGCCGCCGGCCTTACGAATTTCATTGATCCAGCCCAGGACGCGCTGCTCCCGGGCTCCGTTGGCGCCATCACCTTCGATGACGTCATATTCATTGAGCACCAGCGTGGCCTTGGGATCGGCCTGCCGGGCAGCGCTGAAGCAGGCGCCAACCAGCTCGGGCCCGAGTATCCTCATCAGGTCGTCGTTGTCCATGGCTTCATTGACGACATCCCAATCGGCCACCTTGCCCTGGCAGGCGGTGGCTTCATCGCGGATGTGGTTCATGACCTCGCTGCGCAGCCAGGCTTTGGCTTTCACTTCACCTTCCTTGGGATCGGCCAGGCGTTCTTCATAGCCAATTTTCAAGCGGGCGGGCAGGTGGCGCCAGCGCGGCCAGACCAGATTGTGACCGCGTACCGCCAGTCCCTGATCGCGGAGGAAATCCAGCAGTTCCAGAGACTGAGTCCGGTTCTTTTCCCACCCGTCCCATTTCAGTTCCAGCCCGGGGGCGGAGGTATTGAATACACGCGCCATTTCCTTGCGGTAGCGTTGGGAGTCCTCACTTTTGCCCATAAATTGCCCTGCCGTCACGCTGGCTCCGAATCGGAACGCATGACGTTGCATCTCCACGGTCACGGTGGCATTGGGTACAGGTTGGCCAGTGGCGTCCACCACGCGAATTTCCAAATCACCTTTGCGGAGGGTTTCAATGCGGGCGTCGGCGGCAGCGCGCCAAGGGGCGGTGAGTTCGCGTCCGTCGTAGGTGTAGTCGGTGTGGGGCAGGTCTGCAATTTGCACCTGGGTGCCATAGTTCCGCAGTTGCAGGTCTTTGATCTCGACCGTTTGGGGCAGATAACCAAAACGCAGGTTGATCTGCGCTCCGCCGGGGGGATAATCATTTTTACTTACCAGCGGTAGTTTGATGGTACGCCACTGACGGGTGAGTGTGATATTCACGGGCGCAGACTTTTCGTATTTTCTGCCCGGACTGGTTTCAAAGACAATTTCGCTAAACGCTTCGGGGCGGTCAGGACCCCAGCCCCGGACGGTAAGTTCGGCGTATAGAATATCCCCTTTTTTGACGGCTGAATCAGTCTTGAAGGCCAGAGCCATGTCCCAGGGATATTTGGGACTTTTGAGGGTTTCGACCCGGACGATGGATTTGCCCTCCTCCGTAACCATGGACAGGTTGCCCCAAGTGCCCTGCCCGAGCATCCATGGGCTGTCCAGCCCTTTGATCAGATCCACTCCTGCGGGCAGTGTGGTTGCCACCTCAGTGGCAGAAAGCCGGCCCGCGCAGAGTCCGACATATAGCACGACCAAACCGATACGGCACCAGCGGTAAAATGGCATCAAGATCCTCCTCAACAAGTCAACGAGTGGAACGACAGACTATTTTAGTTCAATGGGTAAAACTGTGCCCGCTTTGGTGATGACGGTTTTGGCTTCCGCGTTGCGTGCCCCGATTTTAACTTGCACGCGATAGTCACCGAGGAAGCCGCGGATGCGGCAGGTGCCGGTGGCATCGGTGGTGACAATGGTGTTGGTCCACCAGCGTTTCAAAACGAGGTTTTCATATTCCTGCAGACTCGGGCGCGGCGTCCAGTCTTTACGATACATGGCGGCATTGGGCAGCCAATGATCGCCTTCCCAAAAGCCCCACATAGTAAAGGCCGTCACGGCGGGACTGCTGAATGCGGCGGTGAGAAAGTCCCGGGTGTAATCGGCTTGCAGACGTTCATCGGTGACGTTCACATCGAACTCGGTAATTTGAATCGGCAGTTTGGCTTCGCGGCTGATACGGTCCAATATTTCCAGCACTTTGACGGGTGCGGTGACGTTGTAGCCGAAATGGGACTGGATACCCAGCGCGTCAATCGGTCCGCCGGCTTTGCGGATTTCGCTGATCCAGCCCAAGACCCGTTGTTGGCGTGAGCCATGCGCGCCGCCACCCTCAACCAGATCGTATTCATTAAGCAGCAGTGTGGCCTTGGGATCCGCCTTTCGGGCGGCGCTGAAACAGGCGCCGACAATCTCCGGCCCCAGGATTTTCATCAGGTCGTCATTATCCATGGCTTCATTGATGACATCCCAATCCACCACTTTCCCCTGGCAGGCGGTGACTTCATCACGCACATGGTTTAATACCTCAGTCCGCAGCCAGGCTTTGGCGTTGACTTCGCCTACCTTCGGATCGGCCACGCGTTCTTCGTAGCCTTTTTTCAGGCGGGGAGGGAGATACCAGGTAAAGCGGAAACTGGGCCAGACCAGATTGTGGCCACGGACATCGAGGCCTTGAGCCCGCAGGAAGTCCAGCATATCCACAGCGCGGGTGGGGTTATTTTCCCATGCGGTCCACTTCAATTCCAAACCCGGCACGGCGGTGTTGTATAACCGCGTTAATTCTTTGCGATAGCGCTCGGCGTCTGCGGTTTTACCCATTATTTTCGAGGCCGAAACGGCACAACCAAAACGGAAACTATGACGGAGCATGGTTACCGTCACGGTGGCGCCCGGAACCGGCTTGCCGGTGGCATCTACCACGCGTATTTCCAAATCACCCTTACGGAGCTGTTCAATGCGGGTCTCCGCGGCGGCGCGCCACGCGGCCTGGGGTTCACGCCCTTCGTAGGTAAAGCTGGTCTGGGGCAGGGCTTCGGGTTTGACCTTGGTGCCGTAATTCAGCAAGCGCAGGTCTTTGATCTCCACGGTCTGGGGTAGATACCCCAGACGCAAATTGACCTGTGCCCCGCCGGCGGGATAATCCCCGATGCTGACGAACGGGAGTTTGATGGTGCGCCATTCCCGGGACAAACTGAGGTTTATCGTTTGTGATTTCTCGTAGTTATCCGTGCTCTTCTCGAAGATGAAGGCGGTATAGGCTTCGGGCGCTCCGGCGCCCCAACCGCGTGCGGTCATTTCAGCATAGAGCACATCGCCCTTTTTGACGGCCGCGGTGGTTTTGAATATCAGTGCCAGGTCCCAGAGTTCTTTTGGGCTTTTGGTGGTTTCGGCGTGTAGAACAGGCGTCCCGTCTACGGTAACCATAGACATATTACCCCAGTTGTCCTTGCCGGTGAGCCAGGCGTGGGTCAATCCTGCAATGAGGCTTTCCCCGCCGGGCAGGGTGGTGGCGTCCGCGGCGGTCGCGCGTGGGCTGGTATGGAAACACACGCAAAGCAACCATAACCCGACAAGCAACCCGTGGAAACAGCGCATCATGGAACTCCGTGTGAATGACGGTGATCGCAGCTACCTAGTTATAATCGAGATAGGGGGTTGGCTCAATAAAAACACATTCCCCACATTCCGTGGGGAACGGAATGCGGGGAATAAAGAAGGCTAACACGTGGTCACGCGTTAGTGCATATGCCCGCTGTGCGGAGTCTTGGGCGTTTCCGGGGCCGGTTGGGTGCTGGCGGCTTTTTTCGCCGCGGCTTCGTCAATCAGCTTAAGGTACTTGTCCGGGTTGGCGTTAAAGGTTTTGGTGCAGCTCGTGCAGCAAAGCCGGACCAGACGGTGCTGGTAAAGCAGGTCGTTGGGTTTGCCCATGCTATCCAACTTTTCGCCCGAGACCACGCAGGTATCCAGCGGATAACTGGCGATCATTTCCGGGGTGATTTGAGGCTTTTCCTGGGGTTTTGTGGCGGCGCCATGATCGTGATGGGCGTCCATGGCGGATACCGCGGACAGACCCAGCGTGAGTACGGCAGCGCCCGCCACAGCGGTCAGCAACAGTTTACGGGTGATAACAAACATACGATAACTCCTCTGGTTGATTCACAATGGCGGGGCCACAACAGCCCCGGACAATATTCAGAACGAAGCCCGGGGGTAGAAACGTTCAAAGTATGGGGGCGTATTTACATTTGCGTACGCGGGGATATGATTGCACTGCGTTATGAATTGAACCAATTCACCCCTTGGGAACGTTCTGGTATGGTGGAACGGAACATAGAACTCCGCCTCACGACGGCGCAGGCCGCTCGCTTTCAGCGGCTGGCCTTGCCCCAGCTCGCGGTGTTGCTGCGTACGGCGGGTTATCTGACGCATAACGGCCCGCAGGCCGAGGATTTGGTGCAGGAGACCATGATCAAGGCGCTGCGGTTCATGGATCGTTACACCGAGGGTACCGACATCAAGGCGTGGTTGCTGACGATTCTGCGACGGACGCATATTGATGCGGTCCGAGCGAACAAGCATAACGCCGCGCTGTTTTCGGTGGAGCAGCGGGATGTGCCGGATCGGCCGATGGATGAAGCGGGTCTGTTTGCCCCGCCCTGGCCGCACCCGCAGCAGTTGCTGGAGCGGTTTGGCGATCAGGAGATTATTGCGGCCTTGCAGGCCTTGCCCGAGGAAATTCGCTGGACGTTGTTGCTGGTGGATGTTGAGCAACTGGATTTGGCCACGGCGGCGGCGATTCTGGAGGTGCCCGAGGGCACCGTCAAGAGCCGCACCCATCGCGGGCGCGGTATGCTGCGGGAAGCGTTACATCCCCTGGCCCAACAGCGCGGATGGATTCAGGATGAGGAGTTGAGCCATGAATGACAAACTCATACCGGAAGCAAACGACGAGGCCATACAGGCCCGGTTGGCGCGTTTGGGCACCTTGCCGGTGGATACGGCGGGTCTGGAAAAGCGTTTGCGGACAATGGTGGCGGACAGCGTGACGCCGCCGGTGGCTTCGCCATGGCGTAGGATTTGGCGGCCAGTAACGGCATTGGCGGCCAGTATTGTCGTGGTGGTGGCGGTGGGGTTGATCATTATGAGCCTGGGGGATACGCCGGTATCGGCATCACCGCTGAAACTAGCGGAATTACATGCGGATGTCAGTCATATGGGCCAGATGGCCACACCGATTACCAGCATTGCCGAAGCCAATCGTATTTTGGCGCAGGACTGGCAGAATAATCCCGCACTACCGGCGGTGCCTGCAGCGCAACTGCATGCCTGCTGCATCCATGATTTTATGGAACGTAAAATTGCCTGCCTGCTGCTGCGTGATGGTGATACGCCGTTGACGCTGGTGGTGGGGCATGCCCGGGATTTCCGCAGTACGGTGGGCCAGCGGGTTGAACGGCAGGGACGAACCTATAACCTGCATGAGGTCAATGGTTTACGCATGGTTATGACGGAACATCAAGGGCGGTATCTGTGCCTGATGGGGGCGGTATCGGCCCAGCGGTTGTTGGATATCGCACAAGAACTGCAATTTTGAAAGAGATCACAGCTATGAACTATTCCTCGGTGGCATATCGTTTCCTTGGGCTGGCCCTCCCGGTGGTGACTTTGGTGGTGGGGTGTAATTTGGCACCACAGGAAACCGAGGCCGAACGTGCCCGGTTGGACGAGGTGGGCAAGAATTACGAACCAACTTTGGAACAACGCCAGTTGCCGGAGTTGGCCCAGCGGCCTACCTGGCAGGATTTGCTGCATTATGCGTTTCTGGCCAATGGCGATCTGGAGACCGCATATTTTGATTGGAAAGCCGCCGTGACCCGGGTGACGATCGCCGGGTCGTATCCCAATACCAATATCACCCTGAGTTATTCCTATCTGTTCTCCGGTGGAAAAATGAAGGCATGGGATCGCAGCACGCTCGGAGTGGGGTTTGATCCCGCCATGTCACTGCAATGGCCGGAAAAGGTGCGGGCCGCAGCGCGGGCGGCGTTGCATGACGCCCAGGCCAAGGGGCAGCGCTTCGCTGTGGCCAAGTTTGATCTACAACAGAAAGTATTGACGGCCTGGCTGGAATATGCCGGGTTGGCGGAACGTGTGCGTATTCAGACCGAGTCGGTCGAACTACTCAAGATGTTGATGGATTCGGCCCAGCAGCGGGTGCGGACCGGCGGACCGCAACAGGATTTGCTCAAGGCCCAGACAGAATTTGAGTTGGCCTGCAATGAGCTGGCCAATATGAACAGTACCATGCAGGCCACGCGGGCCATGCTGAATGGCCGGTTGGGCCGGGCGGGTACGGAGCCACTGTTACCGCCGGAGGCCATGCCCACGCCGCGCACGCTGGCGGTGGACGATGCCGCATTGATCGCGGTGGCCGTGGATAACAATCCGGAACTGGGCGGGTTGGCCCATGATGTGGCGGGCCGTAGTGATGCGCTGGAACTGGCCCGGATGGCCTATATTCCCGATATCAGTCCCCAGTTGACCATCTCGGGCAACATCTCACAGATGCTCGGTTCGATGGTGACGTTGCCGACCAATTTACCCAAGATTCGCGGTTCGATTGAAGAAGCGGAAGCGATGGTGCGTGGCGCGGAGGCTGCTTTACGCCAAACACGGCGGGAACGTGGCGCGACGTTTGTGGCCACGCTGTATGCCCTGCGGAACAATGAACGGCAGATTACCTTGCTGCGTGAGGTGATTTATCCCAAAGCCAAGCAGGTGCTGACCAGTTCGTATCAGGCGTATAGTGGGGGCACGATCGGCTTTGCTGAATTAATTGACAGCCAGCGTACCTTGCTGGAAGTCCGACGTGTGCTGGTGGAAGCACAGATCGCCCGCGAGCAACGGTTGGCGGAATTGGAAACTCTGGCAGGCGTGGATGTGGAAACGTTGGCGATGCCCACCACGGCACCCAGTACCGCACCGGCCACCGCGCCAGCCACATTGCCTGCTACCACGTTACCCTGAACCAATTGAGGTTATGAAATCATGGCCAAACATACAAAAAATACTCCCGTAACACCCCCGGCTACGGATTCCGCTGTAACCACGGAACCAGTCCCGACCAAGAATACACTGGGCCATAAAATCTGGAGTGTGGTGGATGTGTTGGGCGTGCGGCTGCGTTTTATTCTGCTCATGGTGATTGTCGGGGTGGTGGCGGCGCAATGGGAAACGATCATGAATTATTATGATCGCTGGACCCGGCCCACGCAGGTGGCGGAAGTGAGTCATAGCGCTGAGAGTGAATATTACTGTGGGATGCACCCCAATATTGTCCGGGACGAACCGGGGAAATGTCCGATTTGCGGCATGCCCTTAACCAAACGGCCCAAGACCGCCAATCATGGGGCCTTACCGGAAGGGGTGTTGGCGCAGGTGCAACTGACCCCGCTGAAAGTTGAAATGGGCCGGATCGGGACCAGCCCGGTGGAATATCGCCTGCTGACGCGGGAAATACGCACGGTGGGAGCGGTGGATTACAACGAAACCCGCCGGGCGTTTATCACGGCGCGGATCAAAGGCCGCTTGGATAAATTGCTGGTGAACTTTGTGGGCCAAAAGGTCAAGAAAG
>JBIJDM010000294.1:0-2621 GCA_044344145.1 Phycisphaerae bacterium | reverse complement strand
GGAAGAATTACTCGGCGCGGTCAGGACGCAAAAAGAACAAAAGGCCGGGAGTCTGGCGGCGGAGTCTGCGGCCGCAGTGGTGGAGGCATCGCGCAAGAAACTCAGCCTGTGGGGGATTACCGATGAGCAGATTGCGGAAGTGATTCGTGCGGGTACACCCCAGACGCATCTGACGATCTATTCGCCCATGGCCGGGATTGTTACCGAGAAGAAAGTGCTGGAAGGCAAATATGTGATGGAAGGCGATGACCTGTATACGATTGCCGATCTGGGCAGCGTGTGGATGCAGGCCAAGATATTTGAAAGCGAGATTCAGGGGATCAACGAGGGGACGGCGGTGGAAGTGACCACCACGGCGTATCCCAATGAAGTCTTTGCGGGCCGGATTACGTTTGTGGCTTTCACCGTGGAGACGGATACGCGCACGGTAGCGGCCAGGGTAGAAGTGCTGAATCCCGAATACAAACTTAAGCCCGGGATGTTTGTGACCGCGACGGTGCGGTTGCCGATGGGGCAAGTAGTGGAGTTGGATGAGGCGGCCCGGCAGGCAGTCAGCGCTCCCAAACTACCGGCGGATTTCAGTACCCATGGCGTGACCCATGCCTATCTGGCTTTGGCCACTGCATATGCCCAGGACAAGACCGATGCGACCGCACTGGCGAAACTGGTGGCGGAGGTCGGATCGTTGCAGAAGCAGGCGCCCGCATTAACGGAATTGGTGGCCCTGAGCGCACAAACGCAGGCGCTGGCGGCTAGTAAGACGCTGGAGACCCAGCGAACTACGCTCAAAGCGCTCAGTGCGGCCTTGATCAAACTCTTACAGGTCGTCCCGGCGGATGGGATGACGTTGTACATTGCCCATTGTCCAATGGCCAAGGCTGATTGGGTGGCCGGAACGAAAGAAGTCAACAATCCCTATATGGGGCCGGATATGCTGACCTGCGGGAGTATCACCGGGCCGCTGGAAGCCGCGAAAGCGGGCAGTGCGACCGATACGGATCGTTATGTGGCCGGTTACTACTGTCCGATCTATCCTGACCGGTTGTATGACCAGCCGGAACATTGCGCGATTGATAAATTCCCGCTGAAGTATGTGCGCGTCGAGAAAGTTCTGGCGGTACCGGAGTCGGCGATTATTGACAGCGGTACCCGCAAGATTGCCTATCGGGAAACCGTGGCGGGCACCGGCACTTTTGACATGATTGAAGTAAAACTGGGCGCCCGGACGGGTGAATATTATCCCGTGGTTGCGGGCCTGCAGGCCGGCGAACGCGTGGCCACGCAGGGGGCATTTTTAGTGGATGCGGAAAACCGTCTGAATCCTGCCGCTGGGGCCCAGTTCTTTGGCGCCAGCAGCACACCCCAAGGGCATAAACACTAACGATACGATTCCAGACTTGATGTAACCGAACAGCGAGATACGGCATGATTCCGAAAATTATTGAATACTCCATCCGCAACCGGTTTATCGTCATCCTCGTGACGGCCATCGTGGCGGTATGGGGCGTCTACTGCGTGGTGAAAACCCCGGTGGATGCGATCCCCGACCTGTCGGAAAATCAGGTGATTGTGTTCACGGATTGGATGGGCCGTTCGCCCAAGGAGATTGATGATCAGGTTACCTATCCCTTGTCGGTGAATCTGCAGGGGTTGGCGGGGGTGAAGTCGGTACGGTCGGCGAGTGAATTCAATTTCTCGATGATCACGATCATCTTTGATGAAGGGACGGATTTTTACTTTGCCCGCACCCGGGTTCAGGAACGGTTGAATACGGCCGCAACATATTTGCCCACAGGGGTAATACCCTATCTGGCACCTGATGCCACTGCATTGGGACAGATATTCTGGTACACTGTGGAGGGTGACGGTTACAGTCCCGAGCAGTTGCGTACGATTCAGGACTGGTATGTGCGGTATCAGTTGTATGTGCCGGGGGTGGCGCAGGTGGCCAGTGCCGGCGGGTTTGTCCGTGAGTATCAGATTGATGTGGACCCCGCCAAGCTGCGGGCGTATAACCTGTCGTTGGGGGCGGTTTATGATGCGGTGGCCCGGAGTAATCTGTCGGTGGGTGGGAAAGTCTTTTATGAAGCCAAAGCGGAGTTTCTGATTCGTGGGGTGGGTTGGCTGCGCGGGTTGCGGGATATTGAAAATGTGGTGGTGGCGGAGCGGCAGGGGGTGCCGGTGTATGTGCGGAATCTCGCCGCGGTCCAACAAGGCCCGGAGTTCCGGCGGAGTATGCTGAAAAAGAATGGGCAGGAAGCTGTCGGCGGGGTGGTGATGATGCGTTATGGGGAGAATCCCCTGACCGTCACGCAGGCGATCAAGGACCGGATCGAGCAACTTCAGACCGGTCTGCCCAAGGGGGTGCGGATTGTGCCCTTTTATGACCGCACGCGGCTGATCGAGGGCGCGATTCATACCCTGACGGGAACCTTGAAAGAAGAAATCATCATCGCTTCGATCGCGATTCTGCTGATCCTGACGCATTTCCGCAGTGCCTTTGTGGTTTGCATCACGCTGCCGCTGGCGATGCTGGTGTCGTTTATTTTCATGTATTACCTGAATATCCCCAGCAACATTATGTCACTGTCGGGTCTGGCGATATCGATTGGTATTTTGAT
>JBIJDM010000170.1:0-6575 GCA_044344145.1 Phycisphaerae bacterium | reverse complement strand
TTCGCAGGCATCTGGCTGGTCAGCGTCGGGTCCAGCACCAGCGCCGACAGGCGGATGGGCTTGCCCACTTCCACACTGCTCGACTCCAACGCCAATTCAATCCGCTTGGACTGCCCCAGCGCCTTGTTGCGATACAACAGCCGGACCATCTGCAACCAGTAACTCTGGAACAGCGGTTCGCCGGTATACAAACGCCAGCGCCAGGTATCGGCAACGCCACTGTACAACGTGCGACCCGCGCCATAACGCCCCACCACAATCAGCGGCAACGGCTGGCTGCCCACGGTCTTCTCAGGATGCACGGCCAGCACTTCCGCCGCGCCCTTGGGACCCAGCACCGGCTTGTACCAGTACATCGGGGCAAACTCACGAATCTGCTTGAGGTTATCATCGGGATCATCAAAGAACCGGAAAATCGCGCTCTCACGCCCCGCCGCCGTCAGCCGCAGATTGAACGGCTCGTTGGGGGCCTTGCTCAATACCGGCAGATTGGGATCATCCACCACCACCGGCAGCAACGGCTCCAAATCCGACCCCTTGTAGGCATCGGGCATGAACAGCGTCCCGGCGATCACGCCCAGCCCACCGCCCTTTTTGGCGACGAAATCCACCATCAGCTTGCGCTGCGCGGGACTGAAATACAGCGGGTCCACATCGCCCAGCAGAATCACATCATAATTGGCCAACTCTTCCGGCGTTTCCGGGAAGCGGGTGATGGGCGTGTTGCCTTCCTGGGCAAAGTTCTCATCCGCACTCAGCAGCAGCACGCTGACATCCACGGTCTTTTCGCGCTTCAATTCGTTCTTGAGATAACGGTATTCCCAACGCGGCTGGCCTTCCACATACAACACCCGCACTTTGGCTTCCAGTACGGTTGTGGAACCGGCCACCTGATTATCCGCCAGCGTCAGTTCCTCTCCGATGCCATCGGCCTTGATCAACAGGTCCATACGCTCGGCTTTTTCCGGCTTGATGACCATGTCCACATCTTTGCTGGGATGTTCGGGATCCAGCGTGATTTCCTGGCTCTTGAGCAACTCGCCCGCTTTGCCATCGGCATTGCGACGATAAGCGTTCACCGTGATCGCCCGGGGCGCCTTCAGGCCCGTCACGGTCACTTTGGCTTTGACCGACACGGGGTCTTTGACAAAAGTATTTTCGGGAATCCGCGGTTCGCTGATGGCCAGATTCAACGGCGCGGTGGCCTGACCCAGCGGCAGCGCGAAGAACGTGGCGAAATTCTGCCGCGCCAGATTGGTGGCGGTGTCCAGCCGGGTCGCTTCGGTGCTACGCCCGTCGGTCAGTAGTACCACCGCACTGATCGGCTGGCCCTGCAAGGCGCGGAAGACTTCCGCCGTCACCGTGGGCACATCGGTCAATTCGCCCGAAGGCGTCAGCGCCCGCACCTGCTTGAGCAGGGCGTCAATCTGGTCCGGATGCCGTGCAATCCCGATCAACTGGGCCCGGCCCGAGCCCGACAAAATCGCCACTTCCTGTTTTTCCGCCAGCTTGTGCAGCCAGTTACCCTTGGCCTGTTCGAGCGCATCGAGCGCCAGATCCCAGCGCGATGCCCGCTGGACTTCGGGATTTTTCGCCCGCAGTCCGACCTGCTGCACCAGCCCGCGCATCGCCGCGTCATCCTCATACGGATCGCGCAGCGACATCGAAGCACTGTTATCCACCCACACCGCCACGATGGACGGCGTACGCAATTCCTGATCAATCACCAACTGCGGCCGACAGAACAGCAGCACCATCAGACACAATACCGCCCCGCGCAACACGCCCATAATCAACTGTTTGCGTGGCGAGGTGCTCTGGATGCGATAACTCCACCAGCCCAGCAACCCCAGCACCACAGCGCCGAAGATCATCCAGCCCAGAGTGCTGCCACCCAGGCCGAACGATAGCCGCATCATACTCCAGTCTTTGAGACTGACGTTTTGCAGATTCAGTAGAAAATCAAGTATGGCTGTCATAGCACGCGTTTCTGTATAAACAATGCTTCGTAACTGCGTCCAACCCCTAGGGGTTAACGATACTGACTAAATTGCCGGGCCAACAGGGTTTCCGTCGCCAGCAGCAACAGCGCCACCAGCAGTAAATTCCGGCCCAGATTGCCCGCGGCTTCCTGATCCAATTTGACGCTGGCCGACTTGGCCGCATCGGTAATCAACTCTTCCGCCGTCAATTCCAGCGTCGCGGCATACTGCCCGCTGGGCACATGACGGATATCGGCTTCCTCGCCGTCCACACTCACCGCCACCACGGGTGGTAGACCCGGCGGGGCATACACCCCGGCCTTGTATAACGGTTCACTGGTCATCCGCACTTTGCCGTCTTTATCCACCACCGCGGTCACATTGATCTTGCTGTTGGCCGGTCCATTCCACAAGCCCGCCGGCGCCACATCCGCGGGCAGTTGCAGGGGTTGCCCCACCGCCACGTTATAGCCGATGGGCTC
Source organism: Phycisphaerae bacterium (assembly GCA_044344145.1). Classification (GTDB taxonomy): domain Bacteria; phylum Planctomycetota; class Phycisphaerae; order WQYP01; family WQYP01; genus JBAXGE01. The sequence goes on along the minus strand of JBIJDM010000170.1, from coordinate 4,111 downwards.
GCGGGCCAGACCGAAGTAAACCAGCTCATGCACAAAGGGCACAAAGCTGGGCTTGGCCGGGAAATCATTCCAACTGGTATCGGCGGAACTGGCGAACAACGTCACCCGGCCCGCGCCGACACTGCGGGTCACCACGGCCGGTGCGCCGTCGGTGTACTTCAAAATCATCTGGCTGGCATTGTCGTTGGGCAGCGTCAGGCGCACATAATCGGTCGTCTGTACCGTATTCAACCCAATGTTGGCATTCTCACGGTTCGCCGCCGCAAAGGGCGTCAGAATCGGGTGGGTATAACCCATGGGATCAAACTTCAGCCCCACCACCGCATCCCCGGTGGCACGGACCTTGGCCAATTGCCCCATACCCGCCGGCAGCAGCTTCATACCGTTGTCACCCAACACCCGGTTCATCAGTTCCGGCTTGGTGCCCGGCCCCGGGAAGATAATCAGATAACCGCCTTCATTGGCATACGCCTTGAGCGTCTTGGCCGTGGTCTCGTCCGGCACCGAAGTATCCGTCAGGACCAGCACCGGAAACGCCCGGGGATTCACCTTCATCTGCGGCAGTTCAAATTCCCCGATCACCCGCACACTGAACACCGACGCGCTCTGCGCGTCAATCATCGGGGCCAGGGCCATCTGCAGGAACGTCGAGCTGCGCAGACTGTTGGTGGTGCCTTGCGAACCGTCCACCACCAGAATCGGCAGTTCTTTCTGCACATCCAAAATCATGCGCCGCACATCATCCGCAGGCAGCAGATCATTGTGCCCCGTCAGGCGGGCTTCCACCACAATCCGGCCCGGATTGGGCGGGGTCAGCGATACATTCACCGCTTTGCTCGCGCCCGGTTCCAGCCGCATAATGCGTTCATTGTAAATCGGTACGCCATTGACCTGCACCGTCAGGGGAATGCCCATCTGCGGCGAGTCATAAGCATTGGTCACCACCACGCGTAATTCTGTTGCCGCCCCCGCAACCGCCACCGGCCGCGTGGCTTCCAGCGCTGTGATGCCGACATTAAACTGTTCGTTTTCGCCCAGGTCCAGCACACTCAGTTTCGCCACTTCGCGGACTTTGCGGACCGCCTTCTTGAGATTCTCCGCCGTGGCCACGGCCGTCTGCGGATTCTGCATCCCCAGCGACGAGCGGCTGCCATCGGTCACCATCAATACCTGCCGGAACGTGGTCGTACCCTTCACTTCCGCCAGCAAATCAGCGGCCTTATCCAGGGCCGCGGACAAATCCGTCCCGCCATCGGATATTTCCTGGGCTTCGATCGCCCGGCGCAGGGCCTTGTGATCCAGCGTGGCTTTGCCGATGATCGGCTCGGCGCCGCGACTGGCCCGCAGCAGCGCCACCCGGTCGGCGGCGCCCAGCGTATCCATATAATCCAGCAGCACCTTGCGGCTGCGGTCAAAATTGCTCGGTTGGCCGGGCTTGGTGAAGCCCATCGAATAACTGTCATCCCACACAATCACCACGGCGCGCTGTTCGGCCCCCAGAATCCCCGCCAACCCCGCCGCGCCCAACAGCAACTGCGCCACCGCCGCCGCCAACGCCAACAGCGCCAGCACCCGCAGCAACAACAGCAGGAACCGCTGGAACTGCAGCCGCCGCGCATTGCGCTTCTGGGCCGCCAGCAGGAAATCCATCGCCGCCCAGACCACAATCTTGAACCGCCGGCGATTCAGCAGGTGAATCACGATCGGAATCGAAGTTGCCGCCGCCCCGGCCGCAAAAAGCCAGGGCGTCACAAATCCGAAGGCGAGGATGGAGGGTATCAGGTTCATAGGCTTCGTTATCGTCTTTTATGCAACAGGTCCGTCGGCCACTCGACCGGCGGAAAAATCATGCCTTGCCACAGCACTTACTTCATCCGGGCCGAACGCACGGCCAGGAAGTTCGGCAACACCACATCCAGCGGCATGCTCGTATCCACCTGCAGGAAATCCACCCGCAGACTGTGACACAAATTCCGCACCTGCTCGGTGTGCTTGCGCAACTCTTCCAGATAGCCTTCCCGCAACGCCCGCGGTTCGACCACCAATTCGCCCATTTGCTCCATGCCCTTGAACAGCGTGGTGGATTCAAACGGGAACGTCAGTTCATCATGATCCAGCACCTGCATCACAATCAGGTCATGCCGGCGGTAGCGCAAATGCTTGATACCCTTGGCCAGACTTTCCGGCGAATCAAACAAATCGCTGATCAGCACAATCAGACTGCGGTGGTTGATCTGTTCGGCCAGATCATCCAGCAGTTTGCCCAGCGAGGTTTTCTCGCGTTTGGGCACGCGCGTCAGTTCGTTGATGATCAGCTTCCACTGCCGGGGACTGGTGCTGGGCCGCAGAAACGCCCGCATCTTGTCATCGAATACCGCCAGCCCTGCCGAGTCCTGCTGGTGCAGGGCCACATAGGCCAGACTCGCGGCAATCGAAGTCGCATGGTCAAACTTCGACCATTCCCGGTTGCTGCCCGCAAACGCCATGGATTCGCTGGCATCCACCAGCAGCATCAGCTGCAGGTTGGTTTCTTCTTCGTATTGTTTGATGTAGTGACGATCGGAACGGCCAAAGACTTTCCAGTCAATGTACTTGATGTCGTCGCCGGACACATAGGGCCGGTGCTGGGCAAACTCGACCGAAAAACCCTTGTAGGGGCTGCGGTGCATACCCGTGATGAACCCTTCGACAATCAGGCGGGCCCGAATGTCCAAGGCCTGCACTTTCGCCAGGGTCTTGGGGTCCAAGTATTTCCGGTAATCCACCGGCGCTTCGGTATCAGTTATCTGCGACATAAGTCGTTGCGTCCTGAAGTTTGTCTACCCATTCCGCGTGTCAGCAACCCGCAGGGGTTCTGGTCACGCTTTGCCTGCAAACACGTTGGGCAGACTGGCGGCCAATTTCTCGTCCGCCGCATCGCGCGGCGTGTTTTCAATCAGCCACTTCACCACATCATCGGCGCGGATGCCTTCGGCTTCCGCGTTGAAGTTGGTCAAGACGCGATGCCGCAGGGCCGGATAGGCCACCGCACGAATATCATCGGTGCTGACATAACTGCGTCCCTGCAGCAAGGCCCGGGCCTTGCCCGCCATGACCAGCGTCTGGGCCGCACGCGGACCGGCGCCCCAACTCACATAGTCCTTGACGAACTTGGGCGTGTTGGGCTGGTTCAAACGCGTCTGCCGCACCAGGGTGATGGCATAACGGATCACATGCTCGGTCACCGGCACCTTGCGGACGATTTCCTGCAATTGCAGCACATCTTCCGCCGTCAGCACATGCTTGAGTTCGACCTTCCGCGGCGCGGTGGTCAAACGGACAATATCAAATTCTTCCGCTTCGGTGGGATAGTTCACCATGACCATGAACATGAACCGATCCAACTGCGCTTCGGGCAGCGGATAGGTTCCTTCCTGTTCGATGGGGTTCTGGGTCGCCATCACGAAGAACGGTTCGGGCAGTTTCCGCTGCACGCCACCCGCCGTGACCTGGTGTTCCTGCATCGCCTCGAGGAGCGCTGCCTGGGTCTTGGGCGGGGTACGGTTGATTTCGTCGGCTAAAATCGCATTGGCGAAGATAGGGCCCTTCACATAACGCAAAGCGCGCTGCCCGGTGGTCTTGTCTTCTTCGATGACTTCCGTACCGGTAATATCGCTGGGCATCAGATCGGGGGTGAACTGGATGCGGTTAAAGCTCAGGCTCAACGTCTTGGCCAGCGTCGAGATCAGCAACGTCTTGGCCAATCCGGGGACGCCCACCAGCAAGCAGTGGCCACGCGAGAAGAGCACCGTGAGCAATTGCTCGATGACTTCATGCTGGCCCACAATCACTTTGCCCAATTCGGTACGCAATTCCGCAAACGAGGCCTGCAGCTTCTGTACCGAAGCCATTTCTTCTGCCGTCATCTGGGGGACTTCTACATGCTGATCTGCCATGATCGCTCCTTTTGCAACACGCGGTCTTAACTTTATCGTCCAATAGGGTCAGTCAATGCCCCCGAATGTGCAGGGGCTCGTTCATTCGTTGCCGACCTTTTACGAATCTTTCACCCCGGGGGATAAATATCCCTAAAATTTCCCTTTTAGGGCTGTTTTTCGCTCGTAAGTTCATA
>JBIJDM010000169.1:0-6599 GCA_044344145.1 Phycisphaerae bacterium | reverse complement strand
TGCTGACCAATGATGTGCCGTCGAAGTTGGGGACCAGCCCGCTGCCGGACGGGGTGTATCGGGTGTTCCGGCAGAATGGCCGGGGCGGGCTGTCATACCTGACGCAGCAGAGTCTGAAATATATTCCGGTGGGTGACAAGATCGAATTAAATCTGGGCGCGGACCCCGAAGTGGTGTTTGAGTTGATCAAGCAGAAGAGTTATCGCGATAATATCTGGATGCGTTGGAACGGGGGACGGATTACGCAGCGGGTGGATGATGGCGCGGTCAAGGTGGCGGTGAATGCCACGGTGGTGGGGTGGATTGACCATACCGTGTACGCCCAGCGGATTCGTAACTACACCAGCAAGGCGATCAATGTGGAAGTACGGCGGACGTATAGCGGTGATGTGGCGTTCAAGGGTACGCTGCCGGGGCTGAAGTTGTTTGATTTTCAGACGCCGGATTTTACTGTCGATGTGGCCGCAGGGACGAAGCAGGATTTTGGGTTTGAGGTATTAACGCGGCAGGGAACCCTGAGCAAGCAGAATCGGGTCGAGCTGACGAAGGAATAGTTAAGAGTTAAGAGTTAAGAGTTAAGAGTTAGGAATTGGCTATGCGTTGGATGCAATATTTAGTTGTGCTGATGGTGCTGGCGGGGGTGGCGCTGGGGCGGAATGTGGATTTATCCACGGTGCCGGAGCGGAGCACGGTGCAGCTGACGATTTACAATTCGGAAGATTTGACGCTGGTGCGCGAGACACGGGTGGTGACGTTCAAGAAGGGGAATAATCCGCTGCAGTTCTCGTGGGCCAATACGCTGATTGATCCCAGTAGTGTGGAGCTTAAATTCCTGAAAAAAGCCGAGCAGTTGGCGGTGTTGGATACCACGTTTCCGCATGACAAGCCGCAGATGCTGTATTGGAATGTGAAAAGTGATTTCGATGGCGAAGCGACGATTCAGATTTCGTACTTTACCAGCGGCATTACCTGGAGCGCGGATTATACGCTGATTACAGATAGCGAAGAAAAGACGGCGGGGCTGGACGGGTTTATCCGCGTGTATAACAACAGCGGCGAGGAGTATGAAGATGCGCAGGTGCGGCTGGTGGTGGGGAAGGTGAATCTGGTGGAGAAGATCGCACGGTTGGCGCAGATTGCGCATGATAAGGTGGGTCGTTTGCGGCGCGATGAATTGTCAAAATACAAACAAGAAGCCATGAAAGAAGTGATGGATTTGCCTATGCCGATGGATGGTAACGGCAAGCCAGGCGAGGATTGGGGTATGGCCGGAAAAGAGGGCGGGCGGGAGAAGGCCGTGGTGAAGGAGGGTTTGTCGGAGTATTTCATTTTCACCATCGAGGGCACCGAGACGATCAAGAACGGCTGGAGCAAACAGATGCGGGCATCGGAGGCCGCCAGTGTGCCCGTTACGATTCAATATCGCTATCGGCCCAACGAATATGGCGACCTGTTGGTGCGGATGTATCTGCTGACCAATGATGTGCCGTCGAAGTTGGGGACCAGCCCGCTGCCGGACGGGGTGTATCGGGTGTTCCGGCAGAATGGCCGGGGCGGGCTGTCATACCTGACGCAGCAGAGTCTGAAATATATTCCCGTGGGCGACAAGATTGAGCTGAATCTGGGTAATGATCCCGAAGTAGTGTTTGAGCTCATCAAGCAGAAGAGCTATCGCGACAACATTTGGATGCAGTTCAACAACGCCAACATCCTGCGCCGCGTGGATGATGGCGCGGGCGCGATTGAAGTGAACTCGTCGGTGGTGGGGTGGATTGACCACACCGTCTTTGCCCAGCGGATTCGTAACTACACCCCCAAGGCGATCAATGTGGAAGTGCGCCGGACTTATGGCGGCGATGTGGCATTCAAGGGCACGCTGCCGGGGCTGAAGTTGTTTGATTTTCAGACGCCGGAATTTACGGTGGATGTGGCCGCGAGTGCGAAGCAGGACTTCACGTTTGAAGTGCTGACACGGCAGGGGACATTGAGCAAGCAGAATCGGGTGGAGCTGGGGAAGGAATAGTTAAGAGTTAAGAGTTAAGAGTTAGGAATTGGCTATGCGATGGATGCAAATTATTGTTGTGCTGATGGTGCTGGCTGGGGTGGCGCTGGGGCAGAATGTGGATTTGGCCACGCGGCCTGCTACACAACCTGCTACACAACTTGCGGCTTCACGGCTGCGGGCAATTGAACTGGTGGCGGGGATGAAGCGGCTGGAGGCCGAACGGCTGATCGCTGCAGCCACGGGGGTGAAATCCATCTACGACCTGCATGCGATGAATACCTCCAAGGAAGTGGCGTACCGGGATGGCGCTGAGGCTCTGATCGTCAAGTACAAACCGGGGATTCCCGCACCAACATTCATTCTGCCCGACGGAGGTCATCGGACCCTCCCCGCCGTGGATGGCGAAGTGATTTCGTGGGAGTTTGTGCCGGTGGAGCAGCCGGGCACGCAGCCGGCGACGCGGGGCGCTACGACGCAAGCTGCCGGGGTCGCGGTCTTCGCCCGATATACGGGGCGCATCGAGACGATGGCGCTGGACAATGCCTCGAAACAAGAGATGGTCCTCGATGCACCGGTCATCGTCCGTAACGCCAGGGACTATGACGCGTTCATCGCGCGAATTCCCGAGCGGGAGATTTCCAAGACCAATCCAAGTCCACCCAGCGCTGATCCCTTGCTCAAGAAGCCGGAAATTGATTTCCAAAAACAGATGCTGATTGCCGTGATCTGTGCCCAATCGATGTACCTGCCCCCGGAAATTACCTCGGTACGGGCTGCGGGTGATGCACTGGAGGTGACCGTGGTGGAGCGGGATCTCGAGGAGGTTTTGAAGCTTAATAATATGCAAGGTATCGGCACATACAGCGCCGTCGTGGTGGCCAGATGCGCTGGTGAGGTCAAGATCGTCACCCAGCCTGCCCGCCGACCCGACTAAGCGGGGCGCGTCATGGGGCGGGCATGCCCCGCTGCAGACTCTGTCCGGGGGGATTTTCCATTTTGATCGCGGTGGGGAGCCACTATAATCAAGGTATATGCGTATTGCATTCATTACTGATCTGCATGTGTTGGGTACTCTCGCGGGGTATCACATGCAGCCGCGTTATGTGGGCGGGGAGCGGTGGCTGGCCCGGCAGATGGCCCAGCGGCAGCGCGCGGAGGCGTGGGATCTGTTGTTAATCGGCGGCGATCTGGTGGAGGAGGCCACGGCGGGGCAGATCCGCGAGGCGCTGGATGCGTGGGGCGAGGTGGCGTGTCCGATTTTGGCAGCGCTGGGCAATCATGATTTGAACCGGCCCGCGGCCCTGGACTTGTGGCGCGATTTGAGTCAGCGCTGGCCGCGCGTGACGTTGGGGGATGTCAGCCGCGAGGTGCAGGGGGTCCACCTGATTGTGCTGAATAATCACTGGCTGGATGCGCTGGGTACGCCGCGCGCGTATTGGCAGTCCGGCACCGCGCCGGTGGCGAGTCTGACGGACGAACAATTGGCCTGGCTGGATACGGTGCTGCAACTGAGCGCCGCGCCGGCGGTGGTGTGTGTGCATGCGCCGCTGCATGGGGTGCCGCCCACGCAGAGCGGGCATGCGAAGACGCTGGAGCCGGCGCCGCCAGCGTATGGGACGCAACTGGCCACGGTACTGGACCGGCATCCGCAGGTGCGGCTGGTGTTAAGCGGGCACAATCATATGTTCTGCGCCAGCCGGGTGGCGGGGCGGGTGCATTTGAGTGTTTCGGCGCTGAGTGAAACACCGCATCAATATTTGTTGTTGGAGGTGGTTGCGGGGCGGATCACAGTGACGACCCGAAGTCTGGGGCCAGCGCCGGAAGGGCCGGTGGTGGATAGCGTGAAGCAATGGGTATTGGGCTTGCCGGGGGATCGGGAGTTCGTGCTGGAATAGCTTCAGCCAATCGCGCGGTGGGGGATAAGCCCCAAAAGAAAGCGGCCCACGGGTTTAGCCGTGGGCCGCGGAGAGTCGGATCATACCGTCTGGACAGGTCGAATTCACGGCCGGTCAGGGCGGGGGTGAAGATCATGTCGTAGACGCCATTGACCTTGGTGGTCGAGATGGCGGCCGGAGCGGCGTAGGGACCGGCGACGGTAGCAGTGGTGGCGAAGATACCGCTGCTATCCGGGGCCGTGGCGCCAGCGGGGACATTCAACTGATATTTAGAGGTAGCCGCGATCTTGGTGATCGGGGTCCATTCGGCATGGCCATCGCCAAAGCTCACGTTGCTGCCCGCACCGCGGTGCGAGGGGGCCACGTCGGCGGCTTTTTCAAAGTCGGCATCTTTCTTGATGCCGTCAGCCAGAATGGGCTGGCCGCTGTCGGCGTTGTTCTTCCACCAGGGGGCGCGGGGCATGGAGCCCGGGCTGCCGGAGGTGGTGCCATCAGACCACGGCGAAGCCATGGAGTAGCTCAGGTTGGTCGAACCGGCGAAGTCGCCGGCCCAGTTCTGGCTGCTGGTGCTGGTGGTCTTCAAGGACGCGCTGGCCGAGTCGGACCGGCAGACGAACTGCTGGGGTTGGCCCTGGCCAAGGATGACTAGCAGCCAGAGGCATTGGGTTGCCGTGCGTGGGGTAGAGGTAGCAAAGAGGGTGGAGCCAGCCGTGGAGGCATCCGCACTACCGGTATCGACGCCCCCGGTGGGAGCCGTACCGATGCTGGCCAGCGTCGAGGAGACCACGGTGGGGAAGGCATCGGCGTTTTCATTGGCATAAATGCACATGGACTTGGCGATACCAGCCAGATTGGCCGCACACGCCTGACGGTTGGCCTGTTCACGGGCGGCGCCGATGGTGGGGACGAGGATCCCGATCAGCACGCCGATGATCGCGACGACCACCAGCAATTCGATGAGGGTAAAACCACGAGTATTTTTCATCATGACCATTCCTCCCATTCAAGGGAAACGTACATCTTCATCCGGGGGCCATCGGACGCTACAGCGGATTCGCCCGAGGGCGAAGCCCGTGGCAACACACCACGGGGCGTAGCTGGGATGAGGTACCCAATAAGGTCGCGCCCAGAAACGGGCTTTAAGCCAACAAGGCTCAAAAACCACCCGTCACAGCCGAAACCGGATGACTCATACACAAAAATGTACTTGCTCAACAAGCCTGCCACATGACCAGCACACCAAAGTGGCCGGGCAGACTGTGCATCGGGAGGCAGAAGAAAGGGCATAATAGCGGGTAAATCTGAAAACCGCCGATAAAAAACACCTCACTTGCACAGGTTCAAGGATAATACATCCCTGAGGCAGAGTCAACACCATTCTGGTGGAATTAATACCATCTTATCCACCCTACCCTTTTTCGACCTCGGCAGGGCTGGCAAGATGCCTCGCTGGGGGGTATCCTGAGGCGTATATATACATGTATAGGGATATTCTTTGGGAGGTTTTATGGCTACCAGCGTACCCGCCCAGCCCACTTACCCCACCGACGGGGGGTGTATTTTCTGCAAGATCATTGCCGGGCAGATTCCCTGTTATAAGGTATACGAAGACGCGCAGATGTTGGCGTTTCTGGATATCGGGCCGATTGTGGCCGGGCATACCTTGCTAATCCCCAAGGGGCACTATGCCAGTATTCTGGATGTGCCCGAGGCGGTGTCGGCCGCACTGGGGGCGGTGCTGCCGCGGCTGGCGCGGGCGGTGTGTGCGGCGGCGGGAGTGAAGGCGTGTCATGTGCTGACCAATGCCGGCGCTGAGGCCAGCCAATCGGTGGGGCATTTACATTATCACATCCTGCCCCGGCGGGCGGGCGACGGCTATCATCTGCCGTGGCCGGCGGGTAAGGTCACGCCGGAACGGGCGGCGGAATTGGTGCGGCAGATCGCGGAACAAATGCGCTAAGGCTTTTAACGGAGGGTGCGCTGCGGCGCGCTTATGTGCGGCTTTGCGGGTGGTATTCGTCTTGATGGCAATCTGCCCGCGCCGGGCGCGGCGGCAGAGGCGGCGCGTTTGCTGACGCCACGCGGGCCGGATGGCGCGGGGCAGTGGCAGGAGCGCACACCTGCAGGCGCCGTGTGGCTACAACACCGGCGGCTGGCCATTCTGGACCGGCCCGGGGGCGAACAGCCCATGGGTAACGAGACCGGCACCGTCTGGGTGGTCTTTAACGGGGAAATTTACAATCATGCGGAATTGCGCCGCCAGTTGGAAGCGCTGGGGCACAAATTTGCCAGCGATCACAGCGATACCGAGGTCTTGGTCCACGGCTGGGAGCAGTGGGGGACGCAGTTGCCGGAGCATTTGCTGGGCATGTTTGCCTTTGCGCTGTATGACCGCGCGGGCGGGCAATGGTTCATGGCCCGCGATGAGGCGGGGCAGAAGCCGTTGTATTATGCGGCGGATGCGGCGGGTGTGGTGTGTGCGTCCACGCTGCCAGCGCTGGTGGCGCTGGGGCTGACGGAGACGCGGCCCGCCGGGGCAGGGGTGCAGCGGTATTTGCAGTTGGGCTATATTCCTGCGCCGGGGACGATTTATGAAAACATTTATCAGTTGCCACCCCAGACGTCGGCGCTCTGGTGTGGGGGGGAATTGACGTTGCGGCGGTATACGCCATTGACGGTAGCGGGCACAGGGGATTTGG
>JBIJDM010000168.1:0-6635 GCA_044344145.1 Phycisphaerae bacterium | reverse complement strand
GTCTCTACCTGCGGCACCATCGGGTCGGCGTCTGACCGCTTGCATGCCCCCATTCCTACCATCATCATCGCCACCATCATGGTCTGAATCATGAATCTCTTCACAGTTATGCTCCTTGTTGCAGACCCATCCACATCATCCACTTGCATCCGGCATCACGACGGGAAAAAGTATAACGCTCCCCAACCACCCCCGCAATCCCAACCCCACTACTCCCCTCTACCCCAAAAAAAAAGAGGCGACCCACCGGGCCGCCTCCGTCATCTTCAGTTATTCCCGCCTATTTACTCGCCGTATTCCATGCCCATTTGGTAGTTGGGGCTTTCGCGCGTGATGGTGATGTCGTGGGGGTGGCTTTCCACCATGCTGGCGTGGGTGACGCGGACGAAGCGGGCTTTGGCGTGGAGTTCCGCGATGGTGCGGGCGCCAACGTAGCCCATGCCGGAGCGCAGGCCGCCGACCATCTGGTAGACGAAGTCTTCCAGCGAGCCGCGATAGTGGACCAAGCCCTCGACGCCTTCGGGCACGAGTTTGCTGGCCTGTTTGACGGCGGCCTGGCCGTAGCGGTCGGCGCTGCCTTTGGCCATGGCGCCCAGCGAGCCCATGCCGCGATAACTCTTGAAGCGCTTGCCGCGGCGGATGACCAGTTCCCCGGGGCTTTCATCCAGCCCGGCAAAGAGACTGCCCATCATGACGCAGGCGGCGCCGGCCCCGATGGCTTTGGTGATGTCGCCGCTGTGGCGGATGCCGCCATCGGCGATCACGGGGATGCCCGCGGGGATGGCGACTTTCAGGGCATAGAACAGGGCAGTGACCTGGGGCACGCCCACGCCGCTGACGATGCGCGTGGTGCAGATGCTGCCCGGGCCGATGCCGACCTTGATGGCGTCGGCGCCGGCGTCAATCAGGGCCTTGGCGCCCTCGGCGGTGCCGACGTTGCCGGCGATGATATCAATCTTGAACCGGCGTTTGATTTCGCGCACCGATTCGATCACGTTGGCGGAATGGCCGTGGGCGGTGTCGAGCACCAGCACGTCCACTTCCTTTTCGATCAGTTGTTCCACGCGGTCGTACTGGCGCACGCCGATGGCGGCACCCACGCGGAGCCGGCCGCGCGAATCTTTGCAGGCGTGGGGCGAGGTGTGCATCTTTTCGATGTCACGCATGGTGATCATGCCCACCAGCCGGCGGCGTTCATCCACCAGCAGCAGCTTTTCCACGCGGGCATTGTTGAGAATGCGCTCCGCCTGTTCGAGGGTGGTATTGGGGCTGGCGGTGACCAGATTATCCTTGGTCATCAGTTCGCGCACGGGGCGGTCGTCTTTGCCCTCGTGGAATTTCATATCGCGGCGGGTCAGGATACCCGCCAGCAGCCCGCCATCGACCACAATGGGGATGCCGGAGATGTTTTGTTCCAGCATGATCTGCCGGGCGGTGCCGACGGTGGCATCCGGCCCGAGGGTGACGGGGTCGAAGATGATCCCGTTTTCGGAGCGTTTGACCTTTTCGACTTCGCGGCACTGGACATCAATGGGGAGATTTTTGTGGATAACGCCCAGACCGCCCTCCTGGGCGAGGGCAATGGCCAGCGCGGACTCGGTGACGGTGTCCATGGGCGCCGAGAGCAGGGGGATATTCAGTTCGATATTGCGCGTCAGGCGGGTGCGGGTATCCACCTCCGCGGGCACGATATCGGAGAAGGCGGGCAGAAGCAGCACGTCATCGAAGGTCAGACCATCGCTGACGATTTTGCCCAAATAAGGGTCTTGGTCAGCCCCGCCGGGGGCGTCGGAACGACGATTGTTGGGGTTGGTATCCATGTGGCAATAATGCCAAATCCGGGCCCGGTTGTCAACTATAAAGGGGTAAAACGGGGAGCAGGGATGGGGGCGTCCGGGGTGGGTGGGGCGATTATGGCGGTTATTAGGCGCATACTGCCGATTTTTTGAATATAATCGGAGTCACTATGGCTACGACTGGTTACATTTTGCAGATTCAGGGCATGACCTGCGGCCACTGCGCGGCGAAGGTTACGGCGGCGTTGTCGGCCCAGCCGGGGGTGGTTGGGGTGGTGGTGGATCATGTCACCGGCACGGCGCGGGTGGATGGTCCGGCGCTGGCGGCGGCGGGTCTGGTGGCCGCGGTGCAGAAGGCCGGTTTTACAGTGACCGCTTTTCGTCCTCAGGAGAACGCATGAACAAGCTGCTTTTATTGGCGTTAACTCTTTCGGCGGTCATGGTTTATGCGCAGGAGACCGAGCCGGTCAAGCTGGCTCCGGTGCAGCCCAATGAGGCCATGACGGTGGGGGGCTATTTGGGCATGGTCAACGGCCAGCCGGTATTTGTGGATGATGTTCTGGTACCACTGGATGGCGAACTGCGCAAAGCGGTGGCTTCGGTGCAGGAAATCAACACGTTCAAGCGGATGGCGCGGGATTTGATCAACCGCGAGTTGCGCAATCATATCGGTGATCTGCTGGTCTACAAGGCCGCGCAGGAAACCATGACGGAAGATGATCAGGCGCGGCTGTCGTTTTATATGAACCGCACGGAAAAAGATTTGCGTACCAAATACGGTGCCGCCGAAGGCAAGGCGGATACGGATTTGATGGCCAAAGGTTCGAGTTTCCGCCGCGAGGTGGAGACGTTGCGGCGCAAGGCCATTGTCGAAATCTATATGTTTAAGATGATCCGCCCGCAGGTGCAGATCACGCGCGGGGACATCCTGAAGCAATACCAGCAGAATATCAAAGACTACACCGTGGAAGCGCAGGTGGATTTGTATACCATCACGATTCCCTTCAGCCGGTTTCTGATGCAGCCCGATCCGGCCGCGCCGGAACACAAGGTGCCCATCGTGGACCCCACGCCCGAGCAACTGGCCGCGGCCCGCGCGGCGGCGAATGCCCAAGCCAAGGAAGTATTGCAGAAGCTGGCGGCGGGGGAAGATTTTGCCGTGCTGGCCGATAGTCTCAGCGCCGACCCGAAGGCCAAGTCGGGCGGGCGCTGGCGCAATACCCGGGTGGGATCGCTCAGGCTGGAAGAGCTGGAAAAGCTGGCCTTTGCCCTGCCGTCGAATTCTTCGCCCACGGTTCTGGAAGTGCGGCCGGACAATCCCAAGGAAGCCGCGGCGATTGTGGTGAAGGTGGGCGAAGTGACCCAACCGCACGTCAAGGCGTTTGGCGAAGTGCAGGGCGAAATCGAAAAGAAAATGCGCGATACCAAGTATGCGGATCTGACCAACAAGTATTATCAGGAATTGCTGGGCAAAGCGGCGGTCGAAGGGGTGGATAAGATGGCCGACACCTGTCTGGATGCGGCGGTAACGCGGTACGCCCTGCGTTAAAGCCCGGCCGGGGGTGGGTGCCTATAATATGGGTACACATTTTTGACCCCACAAGGGAGCACTGCCATGGCCACCACGTCCGGCACTTCGCCGGTTGCGCAAATTGTACCCACGCTGGGTGAATCCGTATCCGAAGCCACGATTGCCGCCTGGGTAAAACAGGACGGGCAGGCGGTGGTCAGCGGCGATGTGATCGCCGAATTGGAAACCGACAAAGCCACGGTGGAACTGCCGGCGACGGCGTCGGGGGTGCTGAAAATCCTCAAACCGCAGGGGAGCAAGATTGCCGTGGGCGATGCGATTGCGTCGGTGGACCCCGCGGGCAAGGCGACCGTGGCAGCAGATGCGCCGGCAGCGGCCGCCGTTGCGCCCGCGGCGCCGCATCTGAGTCCCGCCGTGCAGAAAATTGTCACGGAAAACAAATTGAATCCCCAGGCGGTCGCCGCCAGTGGACCCAAGGGCAATATCACCAAGGGTGATGCGCTGGAAGCGGCGGCGAAGGCTGTGGCGGTGGCCACGCAGGCCGCCCCGGTGGCGGCAGTGGCGAATGTGACGCCGGTGGTGCCCGCACCCCCGGCCCGGCCGATTGCGCCGCAGGTGCCGCTGGTGTCGGTGGCCGATGAGGTCACGCGCACCGAGATGAGTAAGCTGCGCCAGACCATCGCCAAGCGGTTGGTGGAGGCTCAGCACGGCAGCGCGAGCCTGACCACGTTCAACGAAGTGGACATGTCCGCGGTGCTGGCGCTGCGCGAACGCTATAAGGAACGGTTTGAAAAGTCCCACGCCATCGGGCTGGGGTTCATGAGCTTTTTCGCCAAAGCCATCTGTCACGCCATCAAGAGTGTGCCGCAACTGAACGGGCATATCGAAGGCACCGAAGTGGTCACGCACCGCAACACCCATCTGGGCGTGGCGGTTTCGACCGAACGCGGGCTGGTGGTGCCGGTGGTGCGGAATGCCAATCTGCTGAACATGGCGCAGATCGAACTGGAGATCAAACGGCTGGCCGCGCGCGGGCGCGAGGGCAAGCTGTCGCCCGATGATATGACTGGCGGGACGTTTACCATCACCAACGGCGGGGTGTTTGGCTCGCTCTTGAGCACGCCGATTCTCAATCCGCCGCAGGCGGGGATTCTGGGGCTGCACAAGATCGAAAAACGCGCCGTGGTGATCGAAGACAAAGCGGGCGACCGCATCGAAATCCGGCCCATGATGTATGTGGCCCTGACCTATGACCACCGGCTGATCGACGGCCAGCAATCCGTGACGTTCCTGGTGAAGATCAAAGAGGCCATCGAAGACCCGGCCCGGATTCTGCTGGAAATCTAACGCCGTCGGCGGCAACGCACAGTTAACCATGCAGCGTCCTGGGGGTATACTAAGCGGTATACCAGTCGGGGCGCTGCGGCGTTTATAAGCGGAAGGAATGGACGATGCGATTGAAACCATTGACGGCGAGTGTGCTGATGTTGACGTTGAGCGGGTGCATGTGGGCGCAGGCGCCAGCTATCTCTGTCCCGGCGACCTCGGCCCCGGCCTCCGCGCCGGCGACCCAGCCGATGCAATTGGACACGCCGGTGGTGCTGGCGGATAAAAAAGAGGTGCAGGTGCCCACGGCGCTGTTTAATCAGAGGTTGGCGGGTTGGCTGGAAGTGATGCTGTGCGGACGGTCCAGCGACTTTTTGCATGAAACGCTGTTGTGCATCCGCACGCCGCAGAAAACCATGACCGCGGCGCTACTCAAGGCGGGCTTTGTACCGGCGGATGTGTGGGCGGATAATTTTGACAATTTTCAGCTTTTGCGCGGGCAACGCGTGGCGGTGCTGGTGGAGATTAACCAGAACGGCAAGACCGAAACGTATCTGGCCGATGAACTGATGGGCTTTGCGGGCTGGGGGACCAATCTGGGTGTGTATGGCTTGGTCTTCAAGGGCGAACCCACCGCCGGTACCGTGCCGCAACTGGTGCCCGGCGTACTGGTGCCGGTACCCGCGACGGCGCCGGCGGGTACGCAGCCCATGACTGTGGCCGAGGAATTGTACCGCGATGATCCGCAGGTGGCGCTGACGTTTAAGGGGCTGCAGCATATCAGCCGGTCGTTCATGGATCATCCGCTGGCGTATGACGATGGGCAGTATGGCCTGCCCAATTATGTGCGCAATACCAAGCTGTTGACCCCGGAACTATATGAATCTAATTTCGCCGTGCCCATGACGCTGCGGCTGGTGGCGGTGAATGAAGAAGAGTTGTTGACGCTGGCGGATAAACATTTGCGGAATCGAGGCATGGCGAAACAATTGGCCCGGCTGCTGCCGCAGGCGAAGGCGATTGATACGTACAAGGCCGCGTATCTGAAGTTGCGGCAAGACCCCGCCGACCGGCCCGGCAAGGGGGCGCAACTGACCCTGCTGGCGCTGCAAACGGCGGGCGGGTATGCCGCGCTGGATCAGGCGTGGCTGCAGATTATGCAGGACGATATTACGGTAGATCCCGAGGACAAAGAGCAGGAACCGGAACTGCGGGCCAATGCCAAAACTTTGCTGCGGCAGGCCGAACACAAATGTAGTCGGATGGCCGGGCTGATTGAGGCCGCGCAGGCGGAGTATGATCTGGCGCTGGCCGCACCGGCGAGCGCGGCGGATGCCGATGTGAAGGCCCACGCCAACAAGGTGCGGCTGTTGCAGGCGCAGGCCCAGGCCGGGCAGGCGCGGGCGCTGCTGCATGAAGCGGAAATGCCGTTGGAACACTGGACGCGGGAGGCGGCGCGGCTGGACCCCAAGACCGATCCGCGCAAAGATTGGATTGCGCATGTGCAGGCGCAGTTGGAACTGCAGCAGGCGCGGCAGGCGTTTGCCAAAGCCTCGCTGGCCGTGGCCGACGCGCGGCGAAGTGATACCATCACCCCGCCATTGGAACGCGCCATGGCGCGGGGCTTTTTGACCATGACCCGGGCGGAAATCCAGCTTCGGCTGGCGAATGTGGCGTTTGAAATGACCAAGTTGGGCGAAATGGAAGACGCGGAAACACTGGCGAAATATCAGAAAGAAAAAGAGGGTTTGCTGACGAATCTGGCGGGCATCAATCAGGCGCTGGAACAACTGGGCGCGGCGACGCAGCCGAAATAGGGTTCAACCGTATTTCCGGGGAGCATTGGGTGTTCTGCCCCAACGGGGCAATATTTATATAGCCCAGGGCAACGCCCTCGTTGTTCCACACAAGTCACGGGCTGCGAATTTGTCCCTTGGGACCAAACATCTCCCACGCCCAAGCCAGATCATACATCCGCTGTA
>JBIJDM010000167.1:0-6639 GCA_044344145.1 Phycisphaerae bacterium | reverse complement strand
CAGAGAATACTCTCGGCCAGCATCCCCACATAGAACCAACCGCGTACTTCGGTTTTATCCCCGCGGCGCAGATGCCACGCCAGCAGCCCGGCCACCACCAGACTCAACGGCATGTAATTACCCACCGCCCCGAACACGGAAAAGAAGGTCAGCATTTGCGTAAACGCCAGCACATGCGCGGGGGCTTCCTGGCCGGTGGCCCAGGGGTGCATGGCGGTGCCCACCTGATAAATAATCAGGAAGGGACTGATGAAGATCAGGCTATGAATAGGGCGCTTGACCCGCTCGAGGTATTTTTTACCCGAGCCCAGTTGCAGCCAATCTTGGTCTTTATTCTGCATAACGTCACCAACCACCAACGCTTAGCCAACATACGGTTGCAGATACGTCCACGCGGCACGAGCCACTTCGGCGGCGGTGCTTTCATAGGGATACAGTTCGACCGTCACCCAACCGGCATACTTGATGTCGCGCAGGGCGGTGAAGATGGCCGGGAAGTCCATGGCCCCGGTGCCGGGCACCAGATGCTGATGCACCCGGCTTTCGGCGATGTCCTCGAGGTGGACATGGGCGATCCACGGCGCACATTGCCGGACCACCTCGGCGGGGTCTTCATCCACACAGTAAAAATGCCCCAGATCACAGTTCATCTTGAGGTTGGGGTGGTTGATCGCGGTGAGGAAATCGACACATTCCTGCGCGTGCTGGATGATCAGACCGGGTTCGGGTTCGATCATCAGCGTGATACCGAGTTCTTCCGCCAGAGGCAGCACCTCTTCCAGACCGGCGCGATAACGCCCGAGCGCTACCGCGCGATCCAGCGCCCCCTGCGGGCCGCCGGGCTGCAGCGAAATGGTCTTGCCACCCAGAGCGTGGGTTAATTCGATGCAGTTGACGGTATGACTGATGCGCTGGCTGCGCAGGTCTTCATCGTCTTCGATCCACGTGGGGTGATAGGTATCACCGAGGGCAAAGAGCGTGAAGGCGTTGACATTGGAGACCTGCAGATGCCGCAGAGCCATGAGTTTGCGCAGGGCCAGCACGCGCGAATCGGGCATCTCCGGCGGATACGCATGGGGCACATCGGCGAGGATTTCCGCCCCGGCATAGCCGATGTCGGCAATGGTATTCAAAGCGGCTTCCAGCGTGGTTTGCTTGAAGGCATTGGTGGAAAAAGCCAGTTTGAGCATGCGTAAAAACCTTAGTTAATATTGACAACACTGTGGCCGCGACGATCGCCCCGGATAATACCCAAACTGACCTGGGCTTTTTTCGGCGCGGATTTCAGCAGGTAGGCGGCGTCATCGGAGGTGGAGACGTAATAGGGGCCGATCTGGTTAATGATATCCTGCGCCTGCAGCCCCCCCGTCGCGGCGGGTGAACCCTTGCGGACGCTGGTAATCATAATGCCGGCGCTGACACTCAGCCCGTACTGCCGGGCCAGCGCGGGGGTAAGACTGATGGCTTCCACGCCCAGTTTATCCAGCAGGATGCGTTCCGATTCCGGCGGTGGCGCGGGCGTCACGGGCACCTTGGCCTCGTAGAGTTTGCCTTCGCGTTCGATGCGCAGCACCATCATTGCGCCGGCTTTGGCTTCCTGACAGGCGACCAAGGCGGAAACAATGGTATCGGCCGGGGTCTCCCCCACCGCCACCACATGATCCCCCACGCGCAGACCGACTTTTTCGGCTTCCGATCCACTCTGGACTGCGGCAATCAGCACGGCCACGCCGATCTGGGCGGGTGGGGCGATGGTCCGCGATTCTTTCAGGGTAAAGCCCAGTTGCACGCGTTTGGTCACTTCGGTTTGCAACAATTGGGGCAGCAAATCGCGGACCTTGGACACACCAATGGCAAAGCCAATCCCGTTGGCATCGGCCTTGATGGCCGTATTGACGCCAATGACCTGACCGTAGGCATTCAGCAAAGGTCCGCCGGAGTTGCCGGGGTTGATGGAGGCATCAGTTTGGATGAGGCCTTTGAACACGCGGTCGCCGGGGAAGGTGAGTTCGCGGGCCAGCGCTGAGACGATGCCGCGGGTCATCGAGCCGCTGAAGCCGAAGGGATTGCCAATGGCATAGACCGGTTCGCCGATCATCAGGTCGTCGGAGACACCCAGCCGGATGGCCTGCAGGGGCTTGGCGGGCGCAACCTTGAGGATCGCCAGATCATGCTCCGTATCGGTGGCGATAATCACGGCGGGCAATTTGTCGCCATTGGCCATAACGATGTTCACTTCGCTGGCGCGGTCAATGACGTGTTCGTTGGTGAGGATATAGCCCGAGGGATGGATCACAAACCCCGAGCCCAGCGAGGTAGACGGCACCGCGCGAACCACGGTGGGGCCGAAGAAACGGTCGAAGATTTCGTCGCCGGTACCCACGCGGGCATTCACCACGCGGGTGCTGGTGATGTTGACCACAGCGTCTTTGTCCATCTGGTAAATGCGGACTTCGTTGCTGACGCGCAAATTATGTTCGGGCCCCGGCGGGGTTTGGGCCACCAAAGACTGCGTCAGGGCCAGCAGTCCCAATCCGATAGCAAGCATCCGGCGTACCATGCGGCCTCCCGTGCAGAACCGATCAATCAATATCCACATCCGTTTTCATGATTTCACTCAGCAGAACCGTGGCGTAGCAACCGCTGTTAAGGGCGAATTGCACGCGCAAGAACGGGCCATTGTCATCCTGGCCGGTCTGCAACTGCGGCTCGCGGGCAAAGAAGCGTAGCGCGCGGCGGGCACCATGGCCCAAGGCGGTGCTGCCGGCGTCTTCTTCCTTGATCCCCGCTTCGGCGAGGACCTGAGTTTCCAATTCGCCCGAGCGCCCGGCGGTGCGGCTGAGTTTGCGGCCATAGAGCGGGCCGGTGGGCGAAATTTCCTGACTGGCACAACGCACCTGCTCCACCGCGGCGGCTTCGGGCGTATTTTCCACATGGAAACAGGCGCCGTTGTCGTGCTTCATACACATATCGCCCGGCCAGACCTGATCAATGGCCGGCAGACGCAGCGTGAGATACGCGTTGAACAAATGCGATTGCAGCGCGGAGAGGAACAAATCCTTCAGCCGAGAGTCCACCACATCCACCGCCCGCTTGGAGCCTTTGCCCCCGACCAGCACCGATAGGGCCCGGCGTTCGTTGCCCATGTGCCCCGGCCAGGCGGCCACGGCTTTGGCATATTCGCCAGCTTCGTAATAGGTGCGCCCGGCCAGCACGTGGGCATGGTCCAGTTTTTCATCGGGCTTGCCGAGGAAGTGATCGAGGAAGGCTTTGTAATCGCCACGCATCAGGGCCAGGCCCAGGGCGTGGTTATCGCCGCGCATGCCGAAACGCTGCGGACCGTAATAATTGGGCACGCCGGTTTCACCCAGTCGATGCATGATGGCGCGGGCCCGGCCGAGGGCACGGGTCAGCCCGCCATCCACGCGGCTCCATTCAGGATTGCGGATTTTGATATCGAAACGGTTCCCGCCGAGGTGACCGAGTTTGATCTTGTTGCGATGCCGGGTGGCGGTCAGGATTTTCAGCCGGGGCAGCTTGAGTTCTTTGAGGCGTTCGGGGTCTTCGTGTTCGATGGAAAACCACTGCCGGGTGATGGCCCGGGCGTCTTTCAACCCGCCGTAGCCAATGTCAAAATTGCGCCGGCCCAGGGCTTTGGCCAGGATGCGGATGGCGTCAAAGGTGGTGACGCCCTCTTTTTCCACAAAGATGTAGGCGTGAGTGCCTTCGCCGGCGGCTTCGTAAAGCGGAATTTCTTCAACGATAAAATCCGTGGTGGCTTGCTTGATAAGACCGCCGATGCCGGGCATGTCTTCGGTGAGATACTGACCAATCATTAGGGGCTCCGTAAAACCGGAAATTATACCCGAAGCCCCGGGTGAATGTCGCAAAACTAACCGGCTGGCCGATTGGTTTCGTTTCGGGCCTTTAGGCCCCCTGTTTGGCCCGATTGGCAAAGCTGGGCCAGGCCTTTTCGAACTCGCGGACCAGGGCCTTGAAACCGGCGGTTTCGGCCTCCTGGCGGGCCCGGTCCATGGCTTCTTCGGAATCCCAGGCCGTGGTTTGGAGGGCGCGTTTTTCGGTGGCTTCCAGCGTACCGTAAATGAACCCGGTCCGAACGTCCATCAGCAGCGCGGAAACGGTCACATAGACCGAGACTTTGCGCGTGGGCGACCAGCCCAGCGAGATGATTTTCAGGGCGGTGGACTCGTCATTCTGGCGGAAGGTGGTCTCAAAGGTGTAAATCAGCAGCATGTCGGCTTTGACCCGCGCGGCACCTTCGCGTAACTGCACATCGGTATTGAGTTCCTCGGGCAACAGCAACCGCCCCACCCCGGTCAGCCCCGCCACATTGGGCAGTTCGGTGATGCGTTTCAGGTCTGCTTCGTCCTCCACCTCGCGCACAGTCAGCACGCTATAACGCCCCCCGCCATAGACCCCGCCCTGATCGCGGGTGCGATAGCTGCTGTACCCAGTGGTCTGCACGCGCACCGCGGCAATATTGGCTGGCAGCACGGCGGCGGGTTTGGCCGCAAAGCTTTCCCGCATGGTGCTGCTGGTAATGTCGGTTAAATCCGCGCGGCCGGAGGGGGTGGTGTAGCTGCTGGCACAGCCGGTGAGCCAGAGGAAACTTAGCAGCAGAGCAAAGAGGCAACCGGTGGAACGCAGTTTTGTAGTCATGAGTAGCTCCCTAAATTGAGTTCAAAAAAGTGGCGCGTTCACTTCACGGCTGTGGCTTCGTGCCTTCATTCACCGTGGTGTCATAGCGCACACCGTCGGGCATGGGGACCGGGACGGCGATGGTGGTGCCATGGTCGCCGGTGGTTTTGGTCTGGGAATCCACCGCAACGAAGGCGGTGTAGGCGGACATCAGGCCATATTCCAGGGCGGTGGCGCGGATATCTTTGGTCACATCCACATTGTCGCGCAGAGCGGTATCGGACAGATCAGCGATTTTCATCCGCGCCCAGACGGTGCGGATGCCGGGGTTGGCCTGGGTGTTTTCGGCGGTGATGGGCATACGCGTGGCGAGTTTTTCCTGGCCCGCACGGCCGATGATGGTGACTGCCCCGCCGGTCGTGCCGGTGTAGCGGCCGGTGATGATGACCGGCTGGCCCACGAACAGGTCCGGCACCTGCCGGGGATAGATATCGGTGACTTTCATGCCATCGAAAGCCAGCGTGATGTTGCTCAGCGCGGGATGGCTGATGCGTTCAAAGTAGGCATCCATCACGGGTTCGGGGTTAGTATTCAGCGGTAAATACGCCGTGGTGCCATTGCCGATGCGGGCCATGTTATCCATGAGAAACCGATTGGGCGAAGACCCCACGCCGAAGCTGAAGACTTTGGAATCGGCGAGTTTGGCATACAGCGCCCGCAGGATTTGCGTTTCGTTGCCGATATAGCCATCGGTCATGAAGGCGACCACACGCGTACGGTTTTCATCATGGGGGAAGTCCAGGGCCTTGTTAATGCCCTGCAACATTTCCGTACCGCCACCCTGATTCATATTCGTCAGAAACTGTTCGCCGGTCTTACGGCTTTCGGGCGTCACGTTCAAGGGGGACTCGGCCATCTGGCTGGCACTGCCGGCGAATTGCACAATCTGGAAGGTATCGGTGGGCAGCATTTTGCCCAGCGCCACAGTGGCGGCACGTTTGGCCTGCGATAGCGGTTCGCCGCTCATCGAGCCGGAGGTGTCCACGACGAAGACCATTTCCACCGCCCGCCGGGGCAGATTTTTCAGTTCCGCGGGTGGGACCAGCATGAGGGTGAAATATCCGCCCGTGCCGGCGGGATCGGCGGTGACCATCAGCGCGGTCTTGACCACCGCACCGGCGACGCGATAGCGCAGAACGAAATCTTTATTGGGGATGGTATCGCTGGCATCGAGTTGGACGACGACCTGGCCGGGGCCACGATTCTGCTGGCGGATGACATGATTGACACTGCTCAGGGCTTCCAGCGTGACACCGGCATTGAGGTCCACTTCCAGACTGATATCGTGGCCGCTGCGCTGGGTGGGTTTGAGATAAGCGACTTCGGTTTTCTGGCCAGACTGGCCGACTGCGTTCGTCCCCACCGCGCCGACGCCATCGGTACTGCCGGCGGGGTTATAGCGCGGGCCCACCACCATGGGGAATACCCATTCATAACCGCCGTCCTGATAGGTTAGGGTGTGGAAATAACTGATTTGGATATCAATCTGCTTGCCGGGCTCGATGTTCGCGACGCGCTGGGTGAAAATGTTGGGGCGTTCCTGCGTCATCAGCGACGCGACGTAGCCCTGCTGTTTGGCTTGGTTATAGATTTTGGTGGCTTCCTCGCGCTCGCGGATGATGCCGCGAATCTTGCGTGCGCCGATGGTCATGACAAATTCATTGATCCCGGCATTTTCCGGCAAGGGGAAGACGTAGACGGCTTCGATTTTTTCGGGATAGGGGTTGTGGAATTGCTGGGTCACCGCTACCGAGGCGATATAGCCACTGATGCGGGCTTTTACGTCGGTGTGTTTGAGCGGAATGGGGATAAATTGCTGGTCTTTCTGGATGGCCAGCGTGCCGGTGGTAGGTGATTGTTCGTCGGTGGGTTGAGGGGTTATGGATTGCTTGGGTAAGGCAGGTTGGGTACTGGGTGACA
>JBIJDM010000166.1:0-6662 GCA_044344145.1 Phycisphaerae bacterium | reverse complement strand
CACCGGCGCAGACTGCGCCTGACAAAGCACGCTGATCGTGCCCACGCAGGCCCATACCAACCACTGTCGCCGCCATGTTTTTTGTGCCATCATCGCCAAACTCCAAGGAACGCACCTGCATCCACCACGCAATCACCATAACATTATGGCACCCCCACCGGCTGCTGGCAATAGTTTGCTCCCGATATCACCTCCGGGCCATAAAAAAACCTGCCCGCGTGCGGACACGCGGGCAGGTCAATTTTCACCATTACATCCCGTCGGACCTTAGCCCTGACGCAGACGCTTGCGGACGTCCAGTTCGATGGGGCCGAACTGTTGTTCATAGCGCTGTACGGTCTGGCTGAGGGCCAGCGTCAGCCGCTTGGCGGCATACAGGTTCATCACGATCTTGGCGTTGATATCCATCATGAGCACGCCGGGGTTTTCCGGGTCCTGATGATTGATGGCAAAATCCACGATCAGTTCTTCCGCCGTGCCGCCGACCCGGACCACATTGCTGTAATAGGTCTGGGCCTTCTCTTCGCGTACGCGGACTTCGATTTGCTGCTGTTGGCCCGTCTGGGCATTATTCGCTTCGGTCATGACACACTCCGTAAATAAATAGGACGAATTCCAGTACACACCAGGCACACCCCGGCACGCCGCAAGAATCAACCGCCAAAAACGAGAAGATACTCCCCCGCCGTCAAACACGCAACCCAGAATCTTACCGCTCGGTCATCACCATCGCCCGGCGTTCCCGGGCAATCTCCGGCAAGCGGGTGGTAATATAGTCATAAACCGCCCGGGCCTGCGGAATCATGTACAACTCCAACACCGGCGAACTCGGGTCGCTGCTCTGAATCACCACCGTACCTACCCCCAGCAGCCGTTGGATAAACGATTGCTGCAACTGCACATCATGCACCCGCAGCAGGTCCACCGAATCATACTTGCGGTTGAGTATCCCCATTTGCGTATCAATCCGGGTCGAGCGGATGGTACACCGCGAACTGCGGGTCGTGATGTAGAAAATCCACATCAACAAACTGCACAAGAAGATTCCCGCCGCGGTCACTTCCGGCAGGAACGGCTTCAACGGAGGCAGATATAACACCCCCATAATGGCCAGACCCAGCAGAATCACACACACCAGATATTTAAACGCATTGTCCCACTGCGATACGGTCAATTCAAAAATCA
Source organism: Phycisphaerae bacterium (assembly GCA_044344145.1). Taxonomy (GTDB): domain Bacteria; phylum Planctomycetota; class Phycisphaerae; order WQYP01; family WQYP01; genus JBAXGE01. Next base: position 5,477 of record JBIJDM010000166.1, on the reverse strand, counting down.
CTTCACCCGCCTCAACCTGTGCGGCCACAGCCTGCCGGGCGGCGGGGGAATCCAGATACTCCCCGCAATGCTTGCACTTTTTGGCCGCGGCCATAATCATTTCGCCACACAACGGACAGGGCTTGGAGGCACTGACCGTAGCGGCGGGTGCCGGAGGCACTATGGGTGCGGACGCGGCCGGGGGTACTACTCTTTCGGGAGCCGCTTCGGGAATGTCGGTGGGAAAATCGTCGGCCACCACGGCGGCCTGGACTTCAATGGGCTGATTCATCGTCGGCGGGGCCGTGGGCAACAGCGCCCGGCCACAGGCACTACAGTTCAACACCTGGCCGAACTGGTCCGCACCAACGGTCATTTTAACGCCACAGACGCAGGTTACCTGATAGGCCATATTCCACCAAATCCGGGTGCACAAGAGCTCATGAACGTACCCAACGGAACGCTTAAACCACTATTGTGCCGCAGGTTAGGCAACTTTGCCAGTCCCCCCGCTTCCACTTAGCAAAAACCCGACGGCGATTCAAAGCGCAGGCGTTTGTTCAGCTTGGGGTGATCCAGTTCCAACACCACCGCATGCAACATCAAGCGCTGCTTGGGGTGACGCAGCGGGCCATATTCACCATCGCCGAGAATGGGACAGCCCAACTTGGCCAATTGCGCACGAATCTGATGCTTGCGCCCGGTTTCCAGCGTACATTCCACCAGCGTCCGATCGCCGGAAAGCTGCTTTAACACGCGGTAATGCGTGATGGCCTGCTGGCCGCGCGCGGGGTCATCCACAATTTGCATGTGCCCAAGGTGGTCTTCCCAAAGTAGCGATTCCAGCTTGCCTGCCGGGGCGGGTGGTTTACCGATGACCACGGCATGATATTGCCGGGTGACGCTGTGGACGAAAAATTGCTGTTTCAGTTCCGCCAGCGCCACCGGATTCCGCGCCAGCACCAGCAGACCCGAGGCGCCGCGATCCAGCCGGTGCACAATAAAGGCCCGGCCCTTGTGATTGTCGCGGGCGCTCCACTTGTGCATGATGGCCGATACCGTGGGCCGGCGTTCTTCGGCATCGGTGGCGGTCAGCAACCCCGAGGGTTTTTCCACGACAAAAATATCCGAATCCTGATACACCACTTGCAGCCCATGCTGCAGCACCTGCTCGGTGGTCTTGGGCGCATCGAGGTCTACGCGCGCGCCTACCGCGACGGGTTGCTTAAGTGAGCGCACCAGCGTGCCGTCGGCAAAGACCCGATGCCCGCTGATCCATTCCCGCAGGGTGGTCATCTTGACGTCCGGGTAGACCTGCTTGAGGCGTTCCAAAATTGTCACTGTCGTACTCACAGGCAGACCTTCACATTAAATCGTGGGAGATTGCGCTACCGTCCGCGCGGCCAGCGTGCGGATGCGGTTGATCGCCGATAAATACGCTTTGGCACTGGCTTCGAGAATATCCGTGGAGACACCCCGGCCGCGGATCTTGCGGTCGCCGTGCAGCAACTCGATCAGCACTTCGCCCTGGGCTTCGCTGCCGCTGGTGACACTGCGCACCAGATAGCTTTCCAGCTTGGCGCTGATGTTGGTGATGCGCTGGATCACGGCAAACATGGCATTGATCGGGCCATCGCCGATGGCGGCGTCGGTCACTTCCAGACCACTGGAGTCCACCAGCGTGATGGTGGCCGTGGGCACGCCGGTGGTGCTGGCGACGACCTGTAAATATTTCAGCTTGAACAGCGCCGAGGCGGTTTCCATCTGGTCTTCGACGATGGCTTCGATATCCTCGTCGTAGACCTCTTTCTTCTTGTCGCACAGGATTTTGAACTGTTCAAAGGCCGGGATCAGCGCCGCCTCATCCAGCACGATGCCCAATTCATCCAGCCGCGACTTGAAGGCGTGGCGGCCCGAATGTTTGCCCAAGACCAACTTGGTCTGGACCAGGCCGACATCTTCGGGGGCGATGATTTCGTAGGTCTGACGATTCTTCAGCATGCCATCCTGATGGATGCCGGATTCGTGGGCAAAGGCGTTCTCGCCCACGATGGCCTTGTTACGCTGCACCTGCAGACCCGTAACGCTGCACACCAGCCGCGAGGTGGGCACCAGCCGCTTGGGGTTGATGCGGGTGGTGAAATTCAGCACGTCCCGGCGGGTGCTCAGGGCCATGACAATCTCTTCCAGCGCGGCATTGCCGGCGCGTTCGCCGATGCCGTTGATGGTACATTCGATCTGCCGGGCCCCGCCCAGCACCCCGGCCAGCGAGTTGGCCGCAGCCAGACCCAAATCGTCGTGACAGTGCGTGGAGAAGATGACATCCTTGGCACCGGGGACATTCGCAATCAGGTATTCGAACATCTTGCGATATTCGTCCGGCGTGGTGTAACCCACGGTGTCGGGACAGTTGATCGTGGTGGCCCCGGCGGCAATCGCGGCGGTGACCACTTCGGCCAGGAAGTCCAATTCGGTCCGGCTGGCGTCTTCGGGAGAGAATTCCACATCCGCCACCAGCGACCGGGCCAACTTCACGTTGTCGGTGGTCAGGCGCAGGATTTCTTCCTTGGCCTTGCGCAGTTTGTGTTCGCGGTGAATCTTGCTGGTGGCACAGAAGACGTGAATGCGGGGCTTTTTGGCGCCTTTGACGGCTTCATAGGCCCGGACAATGTCTTTTTCCGTGCAGCGGGCCAAACCCGCCACGCTGGCCTGGGTGATGACACTGGCCACGGCCTGGACGGCTTCGAAGTCGCCGGGGCTGGTGATGGGGAAGCCGGCTTCGATAATATCGACCCCGAGCAGTTCCAAGGCCCGGGCCACCTCTAATTTTTCTTTCATATTCATGGATGCGCCCGGGGATTGCTCCCCATCACGCAGGGTGGTGTCGAAAATCTTGATCGTCTGGGCTTCCGTGGTCATCGTCATCACTCCTGCACTAAGATCGCCGCATACGGCGGCAAGTGGTCATCATACCCTAAAAAACAAAAAACCCCGCGAATTTTACTTCGCAGGGTCCTGTTACGCGGATAGAAAAAAGCTCGGTAACCCTACGAAATACCCTCGGCCAGCACCAGCGTGCTGGCAAGCGTAAGTAGTAGGCCGACTTGGACGCGGACGTTCTTCATAGCCTTATTAAAGCCTTTGGGGGTAGGGTTGTCAAGTTTGGGCCAATGGGGCAACGGTGCGAATTGGGGGTATCGGACATAATTTGAGGATGATTTTCCGGGGCATGGGCAACCGCAAGATAGGCGTTTTTACGCCAAGAATGCGGATGCCCGCGCAATTTGTTCCTCGTGGAACAATTTTAGCGGGATGCAAAGCGCACCAATGCGGGCGCGCGGGCCTATCGGTAGTTGCTCTTAGGTAACTTTGGGAGGAAAATAATCACCACTTAATTGGGTAGGAGAAACTATGTCCGAACCACCTGCGCTCCCCACCACACCCCCGCCGATACCGTTGACACCGGAATCGCTGGCACCGGAACCCTTGGCATTCGATCTGCGCTGCACCGGGTGCGGGTATAACCTGCGCACGCAGACCGAGGCGTCGCGCTGTCCGGAGTGCGGACAGTATGTGGTGGACACGTTGCGCGATTGGCAGACCCCCATGGCGCTGGGGGCACAGACGGCGCGGTTCCGCCGGGGGACGCTGTATCTGGCCGTGAGTCTGGCCCAGACGGCGTTTTCGGGTGTGTGCTTTATGCTACTGCCCTTGTTCATGTCGGATCTTGCCGATACGGCATGGTTTGGCTGGCTCTGTCTGGCATTCTATGGCCATGTATTCATTGAGCATGTGCTCTGGCGCACCGGCATATGGGCCATGACCACACCCCCCACGCCGGGGCGGCAATACTGGCAGCGCGGGGCATGGGTCCGGCCCACCGCGCGGTTGTTCGCAACCCTGAACTTAGTCAGCATGTTTGCTGAAATCTGTATTTTCACAACGTTTACTTTGGACAACCTGTTTCCTGGTCCTCATGGCGCACGTTTTACGATGTTTAATAGTGACACGACCAGCCAAGTATTATTTGCGAGTATGTTGCTGCTGGTGCCGGTGATTTTCTTTTGTCGGTTCGTGGCCAGTCTGTTTCTGGTCTTATGGCTGGGACGCTTGCAGCAACGCAAACCGTTGCCGGGGCTGCGCTGGATCCTGATATTGTGTTATATCTTCATCCCGTTGGTGCAGGTCGTCTGGCCATTTTTAGGTCCCTCTTTAACGTCCCTACTGAGTACGGCCGCATTCAGGTGGATGAATCTCCCTGTAGGGAAGTACATAGAATACCTCATCATTTCCTGCCTGCTCGGTCCGGCCACGCTCCTGGCGGCGGGTGGATGTCTGTTTATGGTGTGGCTGTGGTTGGCCACCAGGACAAAACAACCTGCGCAGTTCGCCCGTCAAGATGCCAGGTAACATCATGGCCACAACGACCACCAGCGCCCACACCCCCACTGCTCCAGCCACGCTGGGCATGGAACCTGATACAGACATATTCTGCATCAACTGCACCTACAACCTGCGCGGGCTGAGTCCCAGCGGACGCTGTCCGGAATGCGGGCAACCGGTGGCGCATACCTTGCGCGATTGGCCCACGCTTTTTGCGCTGGGCCCGCTGGAGCACCGGTTTCGCCAAGGATTGCTTTATTCCCTAATCAGTCTGCCTTTGGCGTTGTTAACGATCTGGTACGCGGCATGGGTAATCGACGATGGTAGCAGTACCGCGTCCCAATTCGGATTATGGGGATTGGGCTTTTGTATCGCCTTAAGTATTGAATATATCCTTTGGATCATGGGGGTATGGCGTTTGACGCTGCAGCCCCAGTATGGACCGCGCCGGACCTGGCTGCAACCCACCGCCCGCTTATTGGCATCAATAAGTTGTTTATGGGCCTTGCTCCTGTTCGCCATCGTAGCCCCCCGCGTACTTGGGTTATACTTTGGCATAGGCTGGGTCGAAGTCCCCGACGGTGAAATACATATCGGTCTCCAGATTGGAATCATGGTACTAACCGCACTGCTGGCGCTGTTCCGGTTACTGACGTGCGGGGTACTGGCACTCTGGATAATCAAACTTAATCGGCGTAAGCAAACCACCGGATCCAGCTTCTACCGGCGTAGGGGTATTATTTATCTACTCCTTGTGTTGTGCTCTTTGCCATTGCTAATTTTGGGTCTCATGTGTGCAATTGACGAAGAATTCATCATCTATGTCATTGCGTACCTGCTGTTGCTGATGGTCCTCACGGCCATCATGCTGAGTGTTTACCTGATTTGGCTGTGGCGCCGTAGCCGGACACTTAAACCCCCGGTATAAACAATCAACGATGGCTACGATTGAATTCAAAGACCCCGATCCCCCCAAGCCGATGTGGCAGCCGCCCGAAGTGCGGAAGGATGTATTTTGCCAGCAGTGCGGCTATAACCTGCGCGGCTTGAAGCCGTTGGGACGGTGTCCGGAATGTGGGCGGGCGATCAGGCCTTCACTGATCGAGAGGGGCTGG
>JBIJDM010000017.1:0-21570 GCA_044344145.1 Phycisphaerae bacterium | reverse complement strand
CGCCAATGGAAAGCGGAAAATATTAATTTCGTAAAACACGGTGGCATTCGCGGTATAACACCAGCATTCAGCGGGGTTTAAGGGCTATTATGTGACATTCCAAGACTGATCGGCACGGGGATTAAAATGATGGGCCGCATCAATTTCCGCCAACCGTGACTTTTCTGCTGCGGACAAATTAGGCGGCAGCATGATGTGCAGCCGAACGTACTGGTCGCCCTGCACATCCTTGTTTGCCACGCCTTTGCCACGAATGCGTAGTTTCTTGCCCGAAGTGATCCCGGCGGGCAACTTCAGGTCTACCATCCCGTCCAAAGTCGGCACGGCAATCGTCGCTCCGGTGGCCGCCTCGGACATGGAAATCGGCAAATCCAGAAAAATATCTATCCCATCGCGTGTGAAGTAGGGGTGGGGCACCACATGGGTGACAATGATCAAATCGCCGCGCGGGCCACCGCGGGTAGAGGGTTGGCCCTTGCCGCGCAGGCGGACCTTGGAATTTTCATCCACGCCGGCGGGGATTTTAACCGAGAGGGTTTCCAGTTTGGCACCAATGGGGGCACGCAGGGAAATATCCACTTCCGCACCGCGGATCGCCTGCTCGAAACTCAAATTGATGTGATGGATCAGATCCTCACCGGCAGGTTCATCGTGGCCCATGCCGGCAAAGGGATTACGCCCCCCGCGACGGCCGAACATGCTGCCGAGAATGTCATTCATGTCCACCTGTTCATAGTGGACCTCGGCCGCATGATGACTGCCCGGATGCTGATATGCGCCGCGGCGTGGATCGGGGTTGGCGTTATAGGCGCCAGAGACACCATCGTGGCCAAACTCGTCGTATTTGGCCCGCTTGGCCGGTTCGCTCAGGACATCGTAGGCTTCCTGAACCTCTTTGAATTTTTCCCCGCTGTTGGCTTCGTTACGATTGGCATCGGGGTGATGTTTGCGCGCCAGCCGCCGGTACGCGCGCTTGATCGTCTCCGCGTCGGCTTTACGCTCCACGCCCAGCACCTGGTAGTAATCGCGTTTGGTGGCCATAGCATTTACCTGTCTATCGGGTGTCGTTACACCTGATTCATTTTATCCGCCAGGAAACCCCGGACGTTGGCGATGTTGATACGTTCCTGCAGCAACGTATCGCGATGCCGAACCGTCACGGTCTGATCCTGCAGCGTCTGGGTGTCTACGGTAAAGCAGAAGGGCGTGCCAGCTTCGTCCATCCGGGCGTAGCGTTTGCCGATGTTCTGCTTGATGTCCAACTGCACGTTCCAACTGCGGCGCAGATCATTATAGAGCTGCGTGGCGATTTCTGGCATACCATCTTTGTCCACCAGCGGGAAGATGGCGGCCTTGATGGGTGCCATGCGTGGATGGAATTTCATCACCACGCCCGAGGGCCGGCCGGGATCGTCGGTATAGGCTTCGCACAGCAGGGCCAGCGTGCCGCGATCCGCACCCGCCGAGGGTTCGATGACGTGCGGGAAGTATTTGATTTTGGCTTCCATGTCTTCCTTGCTCATTCCCTGAGCCTGGAGCTTGAGCTGGAGTTCCTGATCGAAATACTTGAGCTTGTCCTTCAGCCCCGAATGTTCGGCGTGCTGCCGCAGATCGAAGTCGGTGCGATGGGCCACGCCTTCGAGTTCGCCATAACCCGGTTCGGTGAAGGGGAACTTGTATTCAATATCGCTGGTGCCAGCGCCGGCTTTGGCGTAGTGCGAAAGCTCGTCGCGGTCATGTTCGCGCAATTGCAGGTTGGCCCCGGCCAGACCGATGCTCTGCCACCAGGCAAAGCGGGTGTCACGCCAGTATTTGTACCATTCCAGCGCGGTCTCGGGATTGATGAAAAATTCGATTTCCATCTGTTCGAATTCGCGCGAACGGAAGGTGTAATTGCGCGGAGTGACTTCATTGCGGAAGGCTTTGCCCTGCTGGGCGATGCCGAAGGGAATCTTGACCCGTGAAGTATCGAGTACATTGCGGAAATTGGCAAAGATGCCTTGCGCGGTTTCCGGCCGCAGATAGACTTTATTGGCATCATCCTTCACCGGACCCGTATAGCTTTCAAACATCAGATTGAATTGCCGGGGTTCGGTCAACGTACCCACCTGGGTGGCTTCGGGTGCGAACACCCGCGCCAGTGTTGCGGCATCTTTGAAGCTGGTGTAAGGCAGTACCAGCGGTTCGGCGCCGAATTTTTTGGTAGCCTCTTTTTTACGTTTAGCCTCACTTGGGGAGTCGGGCAGAAACGCGAAGATCGGGGCGTTGGCATCGCCTGCGGGGTGCGTGTAGCACATCATATGGTCGTACCGGTAACGCTGTTTGGTTTCACGATCATCCACCATCGGATCGGCAAAGGTCGCGGCATGACCACTGGCCACCCATACCTTCGGGTGCATGATAATCGTGCAATCCAAGCCCACCATCTCGATGGGATTGCCATCCGGGCCGACGCCCGGACAACGCACAATATCCTGCCACCAGGCATCCTTGAGGTTGCGTTTCAGTTCCAGGCCCAGCGGGCCGTAGTCCCAGAAGCCGTTGATCCCACCGTAGATTTCCGACGATTGAAAGATAAAGCCGCGCCGTTTGCACAGGGCGACAAGCTTTTCCATTTTGGTTGCGGTATTGGGGGTGTCGGCCATGGTGATCTCCGTACAAAAAGGCCCGCCGACCCTGAGCCACAAGACTGGATTGTCCTGCACGGCATGGGTGGGCTCGAGCGCAAGTCTCTATGATAGCGAAGGATGGTGGGGGATGCCAGTAGCGGGGACCTTAGCCCGCCGCCGCCCGGTTGCTGTCTTTGAGCATCTGTTCCAGCCGGGCAACCTCCGCATCCACCTTGCTGTTGGTGCTGCGGTCGTTGTCCACGGCGCGGACGCCGTGGATGATGGTGGTATGGTCGCGGCCACCCAGATACGCCCCGATTTCGGTCAGGGAGTAATCGGTGAAATGCCGGGCCAGATACATGGTGACCTGACGCGGATACGCCACGCTGCGCAGACGCCGCTTGCCCTGTAAATCGGACAGCCGCACTTTGTAATAACCCGCCACCAGATCGGCGATTTCCTGCATGGTCAGCGTCCGGCGGACGTTGGTATGCACATCGCCCAATGCCGCCCGGGCCAGCGTCAGGTCGTAACGCCCGCCGTGCAGCATGGCATAGCCCTGCACACGTGTCAGCGCGCCTTCCAACTCGCGGATATTGGTATCAATCTTGCGTGCGATGTACTCCACCACATCCTGCGGCAGGGGGGTGCCGCGCAGACGGGCCTTCATGGCCACGATGGCCACGCGGGTTTCAAAGTCGGGCTTGTCCACCTGGGCCACCATACCACTGCCGAAGCGGCTGATTAGCCGGTCTTCCAAGGCGGGGATTTCCCACGGCGGGCAATCGGAGCTCAGAATAATCTGCTTGTTGCGCTGGAACAGGGCATTGAAGGTATGGAAAAATTCTTCCTGAGTGCGGTCCCACTTGGCCAGAAAGTGAATGTCGTCAATCACCAGCACATCCACGCCGCGGTAGCGGTGCCGGAACTCGGCCATCTGATTATTGCGGACCGATTCCATGAAGTGATTGCGGAACGTGTCACAGCTCAAATACAGGATGCGGCGCTGCGGATCGCGCCGCAGCAGTTCCTGACAGGTGGCCTGTAACAAATGCGTTTTGCCCAGTCCACAAGACCCATGGATGAACAGCGGGTTATACGCGATGCCAGGACGTTCGCAGACGGCCTGGCTGGTGGTCCACGCCATATCGTTGCAGGGGCCTTTGACGAAATTGTCGTAGACGTAATCGGGCGAAAGAATGACTTCATCAAAATTGTCGCCGAAGCGCAGCAGGTCTCCGCCCGCGGCGCCGTCACAGATAAAGTTGACCGTCAACAGATTTCCGGTGGCGGCCTGTGCGGCTTCGTTGAAAACTTCCCGGCACTTGGTCACCAGATAGTGCTGTTGAATCGGCGTCTGGGCGCGCACGGTGAGTGTGCCACCATCAAGACTTTCGGGGCTGAGACTGTCAAACCACGCGCGCACCAAGGCGGACTGACACTGCCGCAGGTAGGCCAAGACCTCTTGCCAAACCTGCCGCGCATGATTGACGGATTCAAATGAAGGCATAATTAGCTCCGGAACACCCGCTGGGAGTGTCCCCGAAAAATTTCCCGGCATAACTTTTACAAGACCCGGAATTCCGACCCGGAACCAATGTCCCGGCACGTTCCTGCGGTCTGGTGAGATGCATCCATGCTCATGATACAAAGCCCGTCATTCTATAACATCAAAATTTATAACCGGCTGCCCACCGGCGACGTCTCTGCAACATTTCCAATTCGCACTCCCAGTTCTCGGTGGCACTTTGCCTTCCGGCATCATGACCCCGAAACCCGGATAAGCCACAACCGTACCCAGCAATGCCCGGCACGACGGACTCACCAGACAGCAAACATAAGACGCCTTTGGGCTGCTGTCAAGATTTTCTGCACTTGGCGCTAACAATTTGTTCGTACCGGATTTTACTTGACTTCTGCCGGTCTTATTATCCAGCCCCAGTGCCGACAAAATGTGACCCCAACCCGGGGGAACTTTACCCCCGGAAGTGACAATTCCACCTCACCCCCTCTACAATATGCCTACCCAAGGAGACTTAGATTATGGCAAAGTTTCATGTCCAACAGATTATCGGTGATTTGGTCACCTTAAAAGCTGGCGCAAGCAATTATGAAACCACGTTTCGTTGCCGGACTGCCGCTCAGTTACCCGCCCCGGGCCAAACCACCATCGGCACGGTTCAGGCGTTGGCCTGGAAGGCCGAACGGGTGGATTTGGGCGGCAATTACATTGAACCCTTGGTCGGTCGCCCCCGGCGGATGCAGGGCCAGGTTCTTCAGGTACATCCCGAGACCAATTCTCTGACCGTGCAGGTCGGCTATCCCGTCACGGTAAAGCTCCCGCAAGAACGCTATCAGGCCGCCAATTTCCCCGTGGGCAGCCGGGTGGGCTGGGATAATAAAGAAATTCCCGAGTTTATTCCCGATGCGGTGTAAGTTGGGGTTCGACGGCTGTTATTCGGCGCGATTTGCAGCGAGCTAAAATTCATCATTCTCCGGAATTTGCGTAAACGAAATTCGCGTGGGGGCCGCCTGGCGGGCGTTGTGCATGCCCGCGAAATAGACACAGTGGCGGCCATATTGTCGGTCCAGTTGGTCCATGGTTGCCGCCAGTAAATCGCGCCGGGTCTGCTGGGGGAATAGCGGCAGGGTGGCGCCGCCGGGGGCGACCAGCGGGGCCAGCACCACACCCACCTTGAGCGGCGCCCACGGGGGATGTTCACGCCAGGCCTGCCCGAGTGCTTCCAGCATGGTCAGCGTATCGCCGCACAGTCCCAGCGGTACCCGCCGATACCATTGCGGCCCGTCACGATGGTCCATATAGACATGCAACTGTTCCGCGCGATACTCCATCCGCCGCAAACGCGCCGCGGCTTTATGAATCAGCCGCACCAGTACGCCATAAGCGCCCTCCGTGGTGCGCAGTTCCGGCGGCAGCACATGCGACTGGCTCAGTGACCGCCGGTGGGTGGCAGGCTCGGGCAGATCGTAGCCATGCAAACGATGCCACCAGCGTATCCCCACCACACGACTGTTCATGAGCCGGATCATTTGCGCCTCGTTGAGTTGCCACAGTTGCAACACGGTATGAACGCCCTGCAACGCCAGCCGGCGCTGCATATTGGTGGCAATGCCCGGCAGATCGGTGAGTTTCAAGGGTTCCAGTTTGCCGGGCAGGTCGGCCAGCTCAAGCAAGGTCAGGCCATCGGGCTTTTGCATGTCGGAGGCAATCTTGGCCAGCCAGGGATTTGGGGCAATTCCAACCGAACAACGGATGTACGTGCCCACCTCGTGGTAGATGGTGGCCTTCACCCGCAGGGCGATCGTCCGGGCGGCTTCGGGTTGGCATTCTTCCCCCAGCAAGCGTCCGTACATTTCATCAATGGAGCATACCTTGTCCACGTGCAGACACTGTTCGACTGCGGCGATAATTTTTTCGTGGTAATGCACGTACACTTCGGGCCGGGCCTCGACCAGTGCGATGGTGGGGCAGCGTTGCCGGGCTTCGCGGACCGAGGTGCCGGTCTTGATCCCCAGCGCTTTGGCCTCATAGCTGGCCGCGATGCAGCCGGTGGTCTCGACCAGCGTGGGCAAAATCCCCACCGGGCGACCGCGCAGTTCGGGGCGTTCCTGCTGTTCCACGCTGGCGAAAAAACTGTTCATGTCTACGAAAAGATACTTGCCCATGTTAGGTCTCCGTACGGTATACCTAACATAATACAAACATGGGCGGATTGCAAGGGGTATGAAAAATAGCTTTATCCGGTCCGAAGAGGCAAAATACCACCCGATACCCAGCCGGATTGGCGTGACCGTAAGAGCCTAATTTTTGTGGCTTCGGTGCACGCCCGGAGACCACGCGAAACGCAGGTTTATTTCTTGGCCCAGTCCGGCCAGACATACTGGGGCATGGTATATGCCTGCCCAAGACGCGGATCCTGCTCCGGCCCGCGCCGTACGGCAAATCGCACGGCGACATCGTCAGCGGTAACGCGATAGGTACGCAAAGACACGACGGCGGTGACCGATTCGCCCCCGAGCATGGGCGTGGCCGTCACCCCGGTCGGTACCGGCTGGGCGCTGAATGCAAACCATACCCCCGCGCCAGCGCCCGAGAACGGCAGCCAGAGCACACCTTGTTCGTCCGGGAGAATATAACTGAGGCGCATCGACGGGAGCGCGGCAAGGTATTCGTGTGCCAACCGATCGAACGATGGAATCGCCAGCCGATCGTCGGTACGGTAAGACATGTCGGGCGCCGTCCAGCACTTATTCGCCATGAAACGGAACGCCAGACGATCCAACTCCTCGGGCCGGACGCTCTTCTGTTCGTCGCCGCGGTACCACCGCCAGACATGCTGGAAGAACCAGTATTCTTCCTTCCAACTCGGTATTTCGATGGAACAGCTCAAACCCGGGAAGGCATGGCTTTCGGCCATCAGACCGGCGCCCTTGCGGCTCCACACCGCCCACAGTTCCCACGACACCCGTTGCTGCGGGGCGAGCGCGTCGTCCGGTGTGAAGCGATGCATGCCGGTGCTCTGGAAGCTGTCGACCCAGAATCCCTGAAACCCGAAATCGCTGCGTGTTTTCTCGAGCGTCTCGAGCCAAGTTGTGCGCATTTTTTCATCGAGGTAGTTGTGGGGCAGCACGCCCTGATTGTCGTCGACCGTAACGCCATCAGCCTTCACCGACCAATGCTGCGGCTCCTTGCCGACCCGCTCCGCAAACGCCGCGTTCCCCCAGTTGTAATTGCCCACCCACGGATACATCGCGATGCCATTGCGGGCGCAGGCCGCCATCGTGTCCTTCCAGGGCTGCGCGATGTCCTTGGCGGGTGTCCAGTCGTATACGAGGCAGACGCCGCCGCCCGTTCGCCGGGGCGTATCGGGATCGCCCTTGGGGCCCTGATAGCGCCCGTTGATCCATCCGGGGTTGTGAAACGCCACCAGCCGTACACCCTTCTTCGCCCAGCCGTCCAGTCCGCCCTTCGCCAGCCCCTTGTAGTAATCAGCCCAGCCGTTGTCGGCCAGCACGCCCACACCCGGCAGCGGTTCGTACTGCACGAACTTGAGCTCGGCGCTCACCAGGTCGCGCACATACTGATCGACCTCCTGCCAGCGTGTCCGCGACTCATGCGTCTGCAATGGCTGCGCCTTGGTCGGCAGGGCCAGGTACGTCTGTGTCTGTGTGGTAAAGGCTTCGGTTCGTGCAAAGAGTTCCTCGTCGGTCTGCGAGAGGCAGCGGTCGCCGGGGAAGCATTCACTCGATGCCCGCAAATTCCCTTGCTTCTCCGGAAAACTGCACAGCGCCGCCTCGGGACGATATTGGAAGTCGACGAAGCCCACACCCGCCCCCCGCGCCGGCCGCGTGATCCACGCCCCCGCCCGATGCTGCAACGCGAAGCCGCGATCGCTCACGTCCACACTCGTTGGCACGACGGGAGAAATCGCCGGTGCCTTTTTCACCACGCCCGGCAGCGTTTCGCTCGTTAGCCAAGCCTCTTTTACGCCGCCGTCAGGCCCCGCCGTAAAAGCCTGCTCGATGCGCCCCAGCCCGCGATAACGCATATTCACAGCCGTCAGTCCGACGGCTGTACCGCCGATCTCCCATGTACCGAGGCTTCGGACCGCACCGATTTTGCGGCCATTGTCGAGGGTGAACCGATAGTTTTGCTTCCAGCCGTTCCAGACCCACCCGGCGATATTGCGCGTGTCCGGCGCGACAATCCAGGTAAGTGTTCCCGCTGGTTTTAGTGCATCCTTCCAGTCCGTCGCTTGACGCTGCAACGTTTCGAGCCGACAGATACTCTCCGGCTGTTGGGTCATCGGAAAGGTGTGTGCGTCGCGCCGGATGTTCGTAGGTTTGCCGTCGTTTGTGTCATAAACATAAAAGGCCTGCAGTGCTCGTTCGTCCGACGTGCCCAGAAGTTCACATTCCAGTTCCACCGCAGCGCCGTTAACTTTGGCCTGCTTGAACCGCAAAAACGGCCAGATCATGCGGTCGCGATCGTTCGGCATATCCTGCGCCAGTATGGGGCGCTGCACGGTCGCAGCGCTTTTTAGATCGATACCCGCCACTGAAGCCTTCTGCAGGCCGAAGAGAATGTCGTTCTGCAGGGCGAATTCCAGCTTCGTACCGTTGTCGAAGGTTACGTGGATGGATGTTGGTGCTGTCTGTACCGTGGTGGCGGCCGTAGCAAACGGTGTCAGGATGGTCAGAATCACAAGGGCGGTGATTATGCGCATGAGCGTAGTTCCTTGTGTGCGAAAAAAGCAGGATTTGGGCCCGCAATAACCGTCAGGCCAATCGATCTGGCATACCGGAAGTATACACCGCGGCTACGGCGTCGCCAGTGCCAAGCATGTCATTCCTCCGACTACCGAGCAACGTCAATGGTTGCAGGATATTGCGGTGTACCAGCTAATACCGTGTGCCTCCTTCCGGAAATAACGGAGGAACCAATAAAAAAAGGCATCCCATCGGGGATGCCTTGGTGGTTTCTGGCTAACTGCGGGATACGAAGCTTACTTCGGTGCCGCCAGTTTCTGGGGGTCAGGATTGATTTCCACATTGACGGAATTGCTGAACTTGAAGGACCAGACCGAGCTTTCGCCAATCGTAATGGTCAGGTTTTCGCCGGCTTTCACATACTTCATGATGATGGACTTGCCATCCTGAATCTGCGATACCGACTGCCAACCCTTGAGAGGCAGTTGATCTTTGTAGAAACGCACCACGACTAGCGGGGAGTCGTCCCCTCGATAGGTGTGGTTCACCCGCCGCAGGTTGCTGGTGAACAACGATTCCGCGCGGGCTGTGCTGGTGTCCAATTGCCAACCGGCCGGAACGGGAACATCCGCGATGGGGCTGTTTACCGCCGCCACCAAAGTTTTGCCGGGAACATTGGGGTCGGCCTTATCCGAACACGCCCCGAGGCCCAAAGTCAAACCGGTGCAAGCCAAAGCCACACATACCAAACGCTTCATAGTCACTACCTCACGTAAAGAACTACCATATCCGCAGATATTATAGCACCGCGTACAAAAAGTGAAAAAATACATTCCCAGCCACGAATCGTGCGTTACAGCAGGGGGGCCAAATGCAGCACCACCGATTGATCATCGGTTTGTTCCATGCTGATGGCGGCAGATTCGGTCCGCAAATCGCGCCGCATGGCCGCGCTGAGTTGGTCGCCGTAAATGGACATCACCGCATCGGTGGCGGCCAGACGTTGTTCCGGGGTGGCCATCAGAGACACATACAGCACCGTTTGATTATTGCTGGGGGTATTACCCATCCGCTGGACGAGCACGCAGGTCAAGCCTTCCAGATTCTGGCCTTTCCAAGTCCCGCCCTGAAATTCCCAGCAAATCGCATGACGCATCTGGCCGGGTTGCAGGGGACCCACATACCGCCCCACGCGTAACTGGCGAATCCGCAGACTCTCCGCCTGGGTGGCAGGGGTGGGATCACTGTCCACAGTGGCGGCGGGCAGGCTAGCGGCCAGCAATGCCATTACGACTGCACCCATCAAGGCACATTGATTCCAACCACGCTGAACTGTACGGCACTGGGACATATCAAAATTCCTTCCCAAAGTTATATTAAGGTTAACCCCGGGCAGGGGATATTTCCAGTACAAAGCAGAAAAATATCCCAACAGCGAAAAATCACCTATAACGACGGGATACTGGGCTTATCCACGTCCACCGGTTCTTCGGTGGACGTGGCGGGGGTTTTGATCGTCGGATTATGCAGACCCACGCTGGTTGATACCGTGGGAGGCGGGGGAACTTCCCGGCTCATCCCGGCTTTACGCTTGGTGTTCGTAGGCTGGGTTTCAGGTGTCCCCATCCACAGGGCGGCAAGTTTGTCGCGGTAGGCCGGATTGGTGACAAACCACGCCACGGCACCGCCGATGATCAGACACATAAGTGCGATAAAGAATACCGCGCCCAGCGGGATGCCTGCGGCCCGGCGTGGGCGGTAGGGTGCACGTCGGCCGCGCCGTTTTGTGCCGCGCCGGGTGGGGGCCGGGTTGACCAGTTCCGCGAGCACATCATCCTCTACGTCAAATACGATATCCTGAGCCGCAAACGCGGGTGGCTCCACTGGGGCAACCTGTGTGGTGGGCTTGGTCGCAGGTACGGATGGGGTGAGACTCGGTTGGGGCGATGCTATAGGGGTAGGGAATGCGGTGAGGGGCTTAAAACGTTTGACGGGAGGAACCCCGTCGGGCCGGGCGACTTTTTGCATGGCACCAAGCGTCGGCCATTCCTGGGGTGTGATGTGCTTGACGGAAGGTAGCGGTTTGGGGTGCTCCGTGGGGGGCTGAAATAATTTGCTGGGGGCGCTGGATTGGGCAATTGGTTTGCCCTCGCTCGGATCAATGACCAACAAAAGCGATGACGGGATTGGTACCATATCGCCACATTTCGGGCATTTAATGGCACCGCCGGGGGAGACGGGACCAAGTAAAAACTCGGTTCCGCAATTATCGCACGCCAATCGCACATTGCACCTAACGCCTCTCTGCCGTGTTTACAACCGCGGCCGGTCTCTCGCTCAAGCTCTCATTCAACCTTTAATCGCTGACCCTTTTACCATATTCAGACTTGATTGTCCATTATAGGGGGGCATAAAGCTTGTGCGCTTGAATATAACGCACCACGGCGGGGGATATTTCTGGGCCGATGAAAAAATTGTTACGGGAAAATTTTTCCCGCAAATCACGCGAACTAACGGCGATTTCCGGCGGAGTCCTTAATAATTGTATAGCTAATCCCATAAGTGTATATTGGGCTATGGTTTGCGTGGTGTTTTCAACTGTATATCCCGGCCGAGGTAAAACGGCCCAGGTGACTTTGTGGCAATAAACCGCAAAGTCGTGCCATGTGGGAAGCGCCTCAAGCTGATCCGCTCCAATCAGCATGGCGATTTTGGCCTCTGGGTAGGTTGCATGGATATGGTCGTAAAGGTCACTGGTATAACTCGCCCCGGTAGCCCGCAGATGAAAATCCGAGATACAGGCTTGTGGGTCGGTTCCGAGCATGAGTTTCAGCATGGCCACCCGGTGGGCATCTGTTGCCACCGGGCTGTGGGCTTTGTGCGGATTCCGCCGGGCTGGGACATAAATCAGCAAATCGGCCCCCAATTCCGCGCGGGCTGCCAGCGCGGGGGTGACATGTCCGTAATGGGGAGGATCAAAGGTCCCGCCATACAGCAGCACGAACCGGGGCGCAGGCGTGGGCATTGGAGAATTATTCATGCAGTCAGTTCTCAGCTTAGCGGACCTTCGCCTATTATACAGGCGCGCGGGGTGATGCCGTCGCGCCGTGTCAAAATCCACACGTTCGTATCGGCCAGATTGGGAGTTTACTTGTATGCGAATTTACACCAAAACCGGGGATGATGGCACCACCGGGCTCTTTGATGGCTCACGGGTGCGCAAAGATCACCTGCGCATCGAAACTTATGGCACCATCGACGAAGCCAATGCCCATTTGGGACTTGCCGCAGGGGTTTGCACCCATCCGGCACTCGCCGCGTTGCTCAATGACCTCATGCACCAGCTTTTTACCCTGGGGGCGGATCTGGCCACGCCACAAGGGGGTGCCAACGAAGCCCGCATCAAACGGGTTCAACCCGAGCGGATCGTATGGATGGAAAGCACCATGGACCAACTCACAGAGCAATTGCCACCTCTGGTCAATTTTATTCTCCCGGGCGGCAGTCCGTGTGCGGCGCATATCAACGTGGCCCGTACGGTTTGTCGCCGGGCGGAACGCTGGTTGGTGCATCTGGCGGCGCAGGAAACCATTAATCCCTACGCCCTGACCTATGTGAACCGACTCGGCGACCTGCTTTTTGTGCTGGCCCGTTGGGCTAATCATTTGGAGGGGATGCCGGATGTGATATGGACACAGGCTTAAATATTCATACCTGCGGACACCGCAACCCACCGGCCTATAATTTTGAACATACTTTCTTGGATAGGAGTACACATGATGTCCGAACCACAGGCCACCCGCCGTGAATTTATTGCCGGGGCCGTAACCTTGGGGATTTCCCTGCCCGTCCTGAACGCGCAGGTGAATTTTCCCACGGCTGCGCCCACGGCCAAGGGACCCATTACCACCACCTTGAAACCCGACGCCCTCGCCGCTGATAAAGGGGATGACTCGCACAGCAAAGATGGCTTTATCCTCACCCGGGTGGGTAAGGATGTTTACGCCGTGGACACCCGCTGCACGCACAAGGGCTGTGCGGTGGCGCTGCCGCGCAGCAAATCCATGCTGATCTGCCCCTGTCACGGAGCCCATTTCCTGTTGACCGGCGCGGTGGATCCCAATGCAGAGGAGAATCCCGCCCGCGGCCCCTTGGCGGTCTATGCCATCAGTGTGGACGCCAGCGGTCTGCTGGTTGTGGATACCAGCAAGAAACTCAAATCGGGCGATGCGGGTACCGTGGTCAAAATCCCCTGATGGAATCCCGAGGGCATTTAACCCCGGGGCAGGATGCCGATTTTGCCTCCAGCGGTTAAACTAACCGGTTAACTCTGCTTAGGAGCCTGCTACCGCGATGTCATCAGACGCTTATACTCATACCTCCGAGCTCCCACCGGGGCTCTCCGTGGTCATCCCGGTATTTAATTGCAGCGCGACGCTGCCGGAATTATGGCAGCGTCTGGAGTCTGTTTTGCCCACATTGGGGTTGGATTATGAAGTCATATTTATCAATGATGCCAGTACCGATAACACTTGGGAAACGGTGGCGGCGCTGACACAGGGGTACCCGCAACTGCGCGGCCTGAATTTCATGCGCAACAGCGGCCAGCATAACGCCGTGCTCGCCGGCATCCGGGCGGCCCGCTATGAATACTGTGTGACCATGGATGATGATCTGCAGCACCCGCCCGAAGAAATCCACAAACTGCTGGCCACGCTGCGCGAGGGGTATGACGTGGTTTATGGCCGGCCGGAATTTTACAACC
The DNA here is from genome assembly GCA_044344145.1 of Phycisphaerae bacterium. Lineage (GTDB taxonomy): Bacteria > Planctomycetota > Phycisphaerae > WQYP01 > WQYP01 > JBAXGE01. The sequence goes on along the minus strand of JBIJDM010000017.1, from coordinate 7,965 downwards.
ATGGTATCTTCAAGGCTGTCGCCACGCAGGTGACCAAAATCATGCTCCAAAAGGCCATGGGCACGCGCGGGGCCACCAACATCGGCCCCTTCCGCATATTACGCACCCATTTGCGCGATGCCTTTGCCAATTATCGTGCCTACTTTGTTTCCATTGATGCGCTGCTGACCTGGGGGACCAGCCGATTTGGCGTGGTCAAAGTACGCCACGACCAGCGCAAAGCCGGGCGCAGCACCTATACCCTGCGGATGCTCATTCTGCACACGGCCAATATGATGACCGGCTTTTCGGTATTTCCTCTGCAACTGGCCAGTGTGATGGGGGTGTTGCTGGCTGGGTTCGGGGGACTCTTGTTTGTCTGGGTCATCGTGAAATATTTCTTTTTTTACGATCCCAACCAATTGCCGGTGGGCTTTACCTTTATGGCGTCGGCGGTGGCGATATTTTCCGGCGCACAATTATTGGCGCTGGGCATTATCGGTGAATATGTGGCCCGGATGTATACCCGCGTGATGGACCGGCCTTCGTATCTGATTCGTAACACTGCCGGGAGCACGGATGCCGCGCCGGAAGCCGGCACCCGCACGCAGTGAGGCCATAGAAATGTGACTTTTCGCCTATGACTCAAATCGCCAATCCCACCGCCAATCTTTGGGCTGATAACCGCGATCGCCAACTTTATTCGGGCACGCTGCGGGTATTATTGGCCGGGCTCCTGCTGGGGCTAAGTGGTCTGATCACCATGGGGTGGCTGAGTACCAGCCCGTTGAATGCGTACATGCGTTTGTATATCCCGACGCAATTCTGGTATCAACTGGTCCTGCCCATGCTCTTGCTGGGTTTGGGCTTGGTGCAGGGATTGGATAGTCCCACCCCCCGGCAGCGGATGCTGGCGCGGGCAGCCTTTGTGTGTGTGCTTTTAGCGAGTCTTTGCATTCTGGGGGCGGGTGGGTTGTCCTGGTATGTCGCCACTGCGGTACCTTTGCACAAGGGTCTGCAACTCTGCGCTGGGGGCTTGGTGGCAGTGGGCGCGGTCTTATTGACGTGGCGGGCGCTGGCGCGGGTGGTGGCCCGGAAACAACTTCATATTTCCGATCTGTATCTGATCGGTACCGGCCAGTGGTTGGTATTGGCGGGGCTGGTCCAGTTGGGGTTGCACTACCGGTATTTCGAGCCGGAATTTCTTCCGCAAAGCCAGCGGGCACTGATGTTTAAAGTCTCTGCGGTGGCGGTGGTGCTGCATTGGCTGGGGGCCGCGGTCATGCGCGGGTTGGCGGAATGGTTACCACTGCAACGGCCCAAGCCCCGGTTTTTTCTGGTGGCGTTGGTGCTGCTGAATCTGGGGTTGCTGGGGCTGTTGGGGCAGACGGGTATACTCGCTACCGTGGGGGTGGCCTTGCTGCTTTTGGCGGTGGGGCTGATGGTGCTGGGGCTAAATGGACTGCATGGGCTGAAAATTGGTCGTCGGGCGGACCATACGCTCTGGACGGCAGGCGGGGTGGCGCTACTGGTCGGTTTGAGCGGGTTACTTTGGCATAGTTTACAAAATCAGCCACTCGACCCGGTTATGGATACGCTTTGGCGGACCAGTTGGGCCCTATGGGTATTCCCGTGGCTGCTGGGGGGTGGTTTGGTGGGTTACTGGTATACCCAGAATCCGCCGCGTACGATGGCTTTACCTGTGACTATTATGCTGATTTCAGGCATCTTACTGATGTTGGGCGGAATATGGCCCAAAGTCTGGTGGGGGGGGACTATGCAGGTCGTCGGCGGGCTGGGAATGGGGTTAGTATTGCTGCTTTTACCTTGGCGGATAACCCCAAACCCGAAGAATTGACTATTTCTACCCGTCCGCACAGTTGACCATTTCCCAGTTGCCAGTAAGATTGACATTCACGATTCGCAAGTTGGCAAGTCGCACTGAGCAATTGGTACGCAAGGAGTTGATTTATGGCTTCATGGAAGCAGACGTTCCAGCGTTGGGGTATCGGGTCCGCCGGCGGTCTTCTCATGGCAGCGGTGCTGATGACCCTGCCGTCAGGCTGTCAACAAGCCCCCGTTGCCCCCGCCGAAATAACCCCCATCGTGGAAGGGCAGATGACCTTCAAACCGCTCTGGAGCCGCTTGGTGGCTTTGGATGAAAAGGGCGGCGAGCATGTGATCAATGCCTGGCGTTTGGGCGAACACGTTGTGGTTTCCACCTCGGGTACCACGCTGGTGGCGCTGAATGCCAAAGCGGGCACGATCCAATGGCGGACTGAATTCAGCGACAAACGTTTCAAGCTCTTCAAGCCCGCGTTGACCGACAATAAGAAGTCTCTGGTTGTGATCAATCAGGTTCAGGCGTGGAAAGTGGACATCCAAACGGGTGCCATCAACAAACAGAAGAATTTTGAATTTGCCGCCGCCAGCGATCCCGTGGTGGCCGGTGATTCTTTGTTTGTCGGCGGGGCGGCGGATTACATGCACTGTCTGCATGTGAGTATTTTTGCCCGGCCCAAGTGGACGATCTGGTCGCCCAAAGATACCTTTATCAATCCCGTGACGGTCACTCCCGGCAACATCACCGCGGTCAGCAGCAACGGCCTGATCTGGCGCACCAACAGCGACAAGGGCGGGACCGGCTGGCAACGGCGCGTGACCGGCGAAGGCGCTGCCTCCGCCACGGCCGACAGCACCGGCACCTTGTTGCTGGTTCCCTCGCTCGACCGCAAACTCTATTGCTTCGATGTGATCTCCGGGAACCTGTCCTGGGAAGTCCGTCTGGATGGCAAGCTCGATCAGCCCCCGCGCATCGCCCCCGGCGTGATCCTGCAGGTTGGCGCCGGCAAGGGCCTTTATGGGGTCACCCCCGGCCAGCGCGGTGGCGAGATCAAGTGGTTCACCCCCGGTATTACCAAGGTGATCATGACCTCCACCGATCGTGCCTACTGCCAGAATGAGGCCAGCGAAATCGTGGCCGTGGATTTGGTGACCGGTCAGGTCAATGCCAAGGCCATTTTGCCCGGTATTGCCGGAATGTTTGTGTTCGGTAATTCCGAAGAAGGCATCATTTACACCATCGCGCCCACCGGGCGGGTGTATGCGTTCAGCACGCGTTGATGTTGTGTATGTTTTAACCAGCTAAGTTCCCCCGCGGGCTTGGGTGCAAACTCCGGCCCGCGTTTATTTTCCGGATGAAAGTAGTATTCCCATGCCGCATGCCCCCAGCGTTATGCCCGAAGTTGATCTGGTCCCCATCAAACGTGCCCTGATCAGTGTCTCCGACAAAACCGGTATCGTCGAACTCGCCACCACATTGCAACGGCAATATGGCGTGGCGCTGATTTCCACCGGCGGTACCTGCAAGGCCCTGCGCCAGGCGGGTTTGACCGTGGCGGATATTTCCGAAGTCACCGGCTTTCCCGAAATGATGGATGGCCGGGTCAAGACGTTGCATCCGCTGGTCCACGGTGCGCTGCTGGGCCTGCGCGATCATCCCGAGCATGTCGCCGCGATGACCGCCCACCAGATTACCCCCATTGATCTGGTGATTGTGAACTTGTACCCATTTGAACAAACCGTCGCCAAGCCCGATTGCACCTTTGCCGAAGCGATCGAAAATATTGATATCGGCGGCCCGAGCATGATCCGCTCCGCGGCCAAGAATCACCGCAGTGTCGCGGTGCTGACCCATGCCGATCAATATGCCGATTTCTTGAACCAACTGGCCACCCAGCAGGGCCAGACCAATTATGTCTTCCGCCGCCGGCTGGCCATGGAAGCCTATTGCACCACGGCCCGTTACGATGCGGCCATCTGGCCTTATCTGGCCCAGAGCGTCAACGCCACCAGTCCCGAACCCGCGGAAGTGGCCGGACTCACGCCGTATCTCACGCCCCGGCTGACCCGTGTGCAGACCCTGCGTTATGGCGAAAATCCGCACCAACTCGCTGCGTTCTATGCCCAGAACCCCACCGTCCCCGGTGTGGCCACCGCCCAGCAACTGCACGGCAAGGCCCTGAGCTATATCAACATTCTCGACGCCGAAGCGTCCATCGAACTGGTCCGCGAATTCGATCGTCCCGCCGCAGCCGTCATTAAACACACCAACCCCTGCGGCTGTGCGGTCGCTGGTACACTCGCGGAGGCATTTGATCTGGCCTATGCCGGCGATGCCGTGGCCGCGTTCGGGGGCATTGTGGCCCTGAATCGCGATGTGGACGAAGAAACCGCCACGCGGATTGTCACCGGCAAGCGTTTTCTGGAAGTGCTGATTGCCCCCGGCTATACCCCCGCCGCGCTGCAACTACTGCAAAGCCGCTGGAAAGACTGCCGGATTCTGGCCACCGGCCCGCTGGGCTCGCACCGCCCGGCCCTGCATTATCACAGCGTCACCGGCGGGATGCTGGTGCAGCAAACCGATCTGGGCGGGTTTGACCGCGCCAGTGTGCAGGTCGTCACCCAACGCCAACCCAGCGAAGCCGAATGGGCTGATCTGGGCTTTGTGTGGCTGGTGACCAAACATATCAAGAGTAACGCCGTGGCCGTGGCCAAGGGTGGGCAATTATTGGGCGCCGGTGCAGGCCAGATGTCGCGCGTGACCAGCTCGCGTCTGGCCATCGAACTGGCCGCCCACAACGGGCACAAAGCCCAATTGCCCGGCGCGGTGATTGGTTCTGATGCGTTCTTCCCCTTTGCCGATGGCCCGGAAATTCTGCTGTCAGCCGGTGTGACCGGCATCGTCCAGCCCGGCGGGTCCAAGAAAGATCAGGACACCATTGACCTGTGCAACCGCCTCGGCGCCACGATGGTCTTCGTCGGCCAGCGCCACTTCAAGCACTAAGTTTGCCGTGGCTATGTCCCCATTAAAAAACGCGTCCCAGTCCTGAGTTCAGGGCTGGGACGTTTTGTTGTTGAAATGGTCCGACCGATTAACCGATACCCCGATAAAAAGCCCCTATTCCCGGCCTTTTATCCCATCCTGTACATCCCGTTCATCCATGTAAAAATTATCCCTGCAACGACTTCTTGATCGCCAGTTCCGCCAGATGCACCGTCATGCGGTTCACGCGTTCCAGCGCCGCCCAGATGGCATCGGGCTCATCCTGCCGCGCCACCTGATCCAGGCTGGCCAGGGCCCCGGTAATCTCCGCCAATTGTTCCGGTGGTAATTGTGCCCCCACGGATTGCACCGCCTTGCGGATGCTGCGGGTATCCAGTTCCACCTGATTACGCAGATCAATCAGCCGGTGATTCAGCATGTCTTCGCGGGCATGGGTCACACTGGCCTCGGTCATGGCCTGCACCTGATCGGCCGTCAGCCCGTGGGTGGGAATGACCTGAATCGAAGCCGCCGCGCCGCTGCGTTCCTCGCGTGCGGACACATTCAAAATCCCATTGGCATCCACCAGAAATTGCACTCGGATTTTCGGCAGTCCCGCCGGCATGGGTGGCAGGCCGCGCAATTCAAACTGCCCCAGCGACCGGCAATTTGCCGCCAGTTCACGCTCGCCCTGCAGCACATGAATCTTAACCGCCGTTTGGCCTTCGGCATAGGTGGTGAACATCTCGCTGGCCGCACAAGGGATGCGGGTGTTGGCCATGATCAACTTGCCCACCGCACCGCCCATGGTCTCCACACCCAGACTCAACGGCACCACATCCAGCAGCAGCACATCACGCCGCACCCCGGCAAGAATACTCGCCTGCACCGCCGCACCCAGCGCCACCACTTCATCGGGATTCACCGCCGTATAAGGTGCCCGGCCAAACAAGCCTTCCACTTCTTTCAGTACCAGCGGCATACGCGTCATCCCGCCCACCATCACCACCTGATCAATGTCTGCAGGTTTCTTACCTGCCAACTTCAGCGCCGTACGGCAATGGTCCAGCGTCTCGGCCACGTGTTTCATACACAGGGCCTCGAATTCCGCGCGCATCAGCGTGCGCTGATACACGCGGCCCTGGCCCAGATCAATTTCAATTTTCGCGCTGGCCTCGGTGGACAGCCGGATTTTGGTGGCTTCGGCAAATTCCCGCAGCGCCTGCTGGGTACTGGGGGGGAACTGCAATTCCGTGCCATAGACGCTGCGGATTTCGCGTTGGATCAGCCCGATGATTTCGCGGTCAAAGTCATCTCCGCCCAGATGCGTGTCACCATGCGTCGCCAGCGTCTGGAAGACGCCGTTTTCGATGCTCATGATCGAGATATCAAACGTGCCCCCGCCCAGATCATACACCGCCACCGTGCCGGTGGGTTGGGTGATGCCCAGCCCATACGCCAGTGCCGCGGCAGTGGGTTCGTTGACGATGCGCATGACCTCCAGCCCCGCAATCCGCCCCGCATCGCGCGTGGCCTGGCGCTGGCTGTCATCAAAATAGGCTGGTACGGTAATCACGGCCTTGCGGACATCGCAGCCAAAGTAGGCATCCGCCCGGCGTTTGACCTCGCGCAAGATCAGCGCCGAGATTTCCTGCGGCGTATACGCCTGCCCGTGCACCTGCACCTGCACAATATCCTTATCCGCCCCCGGCGCGATGACATAGGGTAAAAACGGCTGTTCCTTCTGGGCTTCCTGCCAGCCCACACCCATCAGCCGCTTGATCGAATAGACCGTTTCCAACGGGTAAAACACCGACAGCTTCCGGGCCTCCGTGCCCACCAGCCGCGTCCCATCCGCCCGGAAATGCACCACCGACGGCACCAACGGCGACAGTTGCTCCGCCGTCTCATCGGCCGCCCCCGTCACCTGCCGTTGCCCGGGATGCAAACAGTGCGGCCCCGCCGCGTCACAAAACGCCACCAGCGAATTCGTCGTACCCAGATCAATACCGATAATAATGTCTTTCATGGCGAGGCATTGTAGCCGATAGAGTGGTGGGAAATAAACTGGGGAGGTGAAACCACAGATAAACACGGATGAACACAGATAAAATGGGGGGCTGGAAGGGCTTTTATTCACAATTACGCCATAGGAATAGCCCGCCAATTGACGGTGGCAGTATTGGCCGTTTCCTCACGCCGCGTCTCGTTCGATCGTATTACTATGGATTGCAGGACGATAGAACCACGGTATAATTGCCAACAGCGTCATTTGGAGATTGGCCTTATCAGCCCCGAAGACTTCGAGGTGGGCCATAATTTAAGAGCCATTAACCTTGCGCCATTATTTGTGGGGAAGGTCAAGGTGCACTATGTCTTGTAATGATGATTGCGTTTCAAAGCATAGCATGTGGAGTTGTCCCTGTACCACGTCTGGTTCGTGTAGCGAGGCCGTTTATATGTGGCGTCCTTCCCTCTCTCTGATACCTTTGTTTGTGATGATTTTGGGCCTCGTAATTGGCGGGTGCGATCAGCACTCGATTGAAGCCCCCCAGCCCTCCAGTCGGCCCGCTTCTCAACCTGTAACGGCAACTGTTGTCAATATCGCAACTTCTAAGCCATCTCATGCCACTCAAGATTCGTCACCGTCCCGTCCTTCTTCCCCAGTATTGGTCTCAAAATCATGGCGAGTACGACTGATATCTGCAGGCAATGCCATTGTTGCTTGTCACGACTTTGGCAATCTGGCGAATACCGCCCTCTTGGGTGTCATGGTTGAAGTTGAAAACATCGGCGAGAACATCGGCGATCTGAGTCCATCGCGAGTATGCCTCGTTGCTGAGGGTGGTGCCAGTCAGCCTCCATTGGCTCTACTTGTCGCAAGTGCCAAGGGAAATGTTCATGGCACAATGGTGGGAATGCCACTGATTGGAAAGATCAGTATAGGGCATCAAGATTACTCTGCCCTAAGCTTAGGAGAAATCGGCAATAAACCGATGTTTGAAGCGGGTAGTGTCGGCGTGTCCTTTGCCTTACGCCGTGGCGCATTTAGTTCACGCTACCGTTTTCAGGACTTTGACTCTTTTGATGAGAATAGCTGGATCGTTTATAGATGCTGGCCGAACGCCCCGAGTACGACTTCCGCGTCCCAACCAAGTATA
>JBIJDM010000192.1:0-5792 GCA_044344145.1 Phycisphaerae bacterium | reverse complement strand
ATGGTGGCAAGCGTGGTCCCTTCGGGACCAATGCCGACGGGGCGTCGGCACCACTTGGGGACGGGGGAAATCATGGGCAGAGCAAAACCATGCAAATAAAACGGGGCGGGTAATATACCCACCCCGCGTGTATTTCGTTGGCCATCAAACCGCGTTTACAACTGGCTGGCCTTCAGTGCCTGATCCAGATCCGCCAGCACGTCTTTCACGTCTTCCAACCCAACACACAAGCGCACAAACTCGGGCGAGACGCCCGCTTTGATTTGTTCCGCGTCGGTCAGTTGCTGGTGCGTGGTCGAGGCCGGATGGATGACCAGCGTCTTGGCGTCGCCGATGTTGGCCAGATGGCTGCACAGCTTGACGGCGTTGATGAACTTCGCGCCCGCAGCGCGGCCGCCCTTGATGCCAAAGCCCACAATCGCCCCCGCACCGCGCGGCAGATACTTGTTGGCATTGGCATGGTCCGGATGTCCCGGCAGGCCGGGGTAATTCACCCACTGCACCTGCGGATGCGTCTGCAGCCAGCGCGCCACGGCCAGCGCATTTTCACAGTGCCGCTGCATGCGCAGCGACAGCGTTTCGATGCCCAGCAGGAACAGGAACGCCGCAAACGGACTCATACACGCCCCGGTATCACGCAGCCAGTGCGTGCGGATGTGCAGGATGTAGGCGATGTTGCCGATCGGCCGCAGTGCTTCTTCAAACACGATGCCGTGATAACTCGGCGAAGGCGCACAGAACTCCGGCCACTTCTGGGGATTCTTGGCCCAGGGGAACTTACCGCTGTCCACAATCGCCCCGCCCACGTGCACGCCGTGCCCGCCGAGGAACTTGGTCACGGAATAGACCACCACATCGGCGCCGTACTCGATGGGCTTGAGCAGATACGGCGTCATGGTGGTGTTGTCACAGATCACCGGCAGATCATGCTTATGGGCGATATCGGCAATCGCCTGAAAATCGGGAATGTCGCACTTGGGGTTGCCCACCGATTCGATATACACCGCCCGCGTGTTGGCATCCACCAGCTTGGCGATCTGTTCAGGATGGTGGGGATCAAAGAAGCGCACTTCGATGCCCATTTGTTTGAAGGTCTGGGTGAACAGCGTCCACGTGCCGCCGTAGAGGCTGGTGGCCGAGATGAAATTCTGCCCGCTGTGCACAATCGTCAGCAGCGCCGCACTGATCGCCGCCTGCCCGGAAGCCAGCGCCAGCCCCGCCGCCCCGCCATCCAGCGCGGCCAGACGTTTTTCCAACACATCATTGGTGGGGTTCATCAGGCGCGAATAAATATTGCCAAACTCCTTGAGCCCAAAGAGGTTGGCCGCATGTTCGCTGGAATCAAAATTATACGCCGCCGTGGCATAAATCGGCACCGCACAGGCATGCGTGGCCGGGTCAGCGCTTTGGCCCGCGTGCAACGACAAGGTATCGAATCCGTAATTTTCCGCCATGCGTAAACTCCTGTAAAAATTTTGTATCATGGGCATCTCTGCCCATGTCCGCATCCGCAATCGTCAACTATAGGCGCCCGCCCCCACCGCATTCAATCCAACTTCGTCAATTCCGCCTGCACCACCGCAAACGCACACGCCGCCAAATGCTGATTGCCCAGCGCATTGAGATGCACATAATCCGCCATAATCGTGGGCAACGCAATTTTCTGTTTCCGCAGATACGCCGGATAATCCATCACCCCCGCGCGCAGCCGCCGCGCCACGGCCCGCACCGCCCGGTTATACGCCAACATCCGCTTCGGATACGACCGGCCATCGCCCTGATTGCCATCCCCCGGCCCGGTGGGATGGTTCAACCCATACACCGCACGAATGCCGTGCTTCTTCGCCACCACACCCATCTCATACAGGTTGGCACTAAACTCCGCCATACTCACGCGCGGCTTGCTGATCATCCACTCCCGGCAGTTGGCATCATTGAATCCGAACATAAAAATCGCCAGCCCCGGCTTGAGCCCGAGCACCCCGTCCTTGTACCGCTCCAACCCCATTGCCGTGGTATCCCCGCCCACGCCGCGCGAATACACCACATACCGCCCCGGCCGCCACGCTTCCAACTGCTGTTGCAGCAGGATCGGCCAGCGCTGCGCATCGGCCACATTACCCGCCGCTGTAATCGAATCACCCAGACACACAATATTCATGCGTTACCTCAACGAAAAATATCACGCCCGCCGCACAATCACCAGTAAGCCCGTCACTTTCACCACCACCACCGGCGTGCCGGGGTCAATCACCCCCGCCTCAGCGCTGACATCAATCCGATGGCCACCGATCTCCGCCATCCCGGCGGGCCGTAATACCGTCACCGCCACCCCGCGCTGGCCCAGCAATTTTTCCAGCGCCGCCTGCTCGCGCGCAAACGACTGCGTATCACTGGCCGTGGGCTGCGCTAACATCACGCGTTTGCCCATGAACGTATTGGGATAAATCCGTACCGCCAGCCACAACACCAGCGGCGAGGCCAGCAACACCAGAATGCTCGCGATCAGTCCGAACACCGAATCAACCCAGAACGCATACCCGCAGGCCGCCACCGCCGTCAGCGCGCACAGCACCGCCAAGATCCCGTGCGTGGGCAGCAGCAATTCCAGCACCACCAGCACCAGCGCCGCGGCAAACAGAATCAACACCCCGAGAATATGTTGCCATTGTTCCATCTTACGCCTCCTGGGGGCCCATGGTGAGTACACTCGCCTCGGTCCACGCATACTGCCGGCACACGTCGCGCATCTGTTCGCACGTCACCGCCTGCAATTGTTCCAGCGTTTCCGCCAGCGTGCAATAGCTGCCCATATACTGCCAGCGCGTCCCGATGGCGCGCATCCGCCCCATGGGCAGTTCGCTGCTCAGTACCGTGGATGTTTTCGCCTTGTTGCGGAAGCGTTCCAGTTCCAGCGCTGTGGCGCCTTCGGCCCACATGCGCCCCACTTCCTGCCGCAGAATCGTTTCCACCTGCACTGCATTTTCCGGCGCGCACGAGGCATACACAAAAAATGTCCCGAGTTGATCCTGCGCATTGAGGCTGAATTCCACCTCATCCACCAGCCCCGGATGCACCAGCGCCCAGTACAATCGCGCCCCCTCGGCATCGCCGAGGATATCCACCATCAGCCCCGCCGCATGGCGCTGCGGGTCCTGCCGGCTGGGCGCGGGAAACAGCATGGACAAATGGTGGCGGGTAATCTTGTCATTGCGCAGATGCCGGCGCTGCCCCTTGGCCACCACCGGCAGATACGTCCGCGTGGCGGGCCGACTTACCCAATGCCCGCAATATTGCTGCGCCAGTGCCAGCGCTTCGGCCTGCGGCAGGCATCCGGTAATCACCAGAATAATATTTTCCGGCCCGTAGCGGGCATCAAAATATTCCCGCATCTGCGCCGCCGTCAGAGCCCCCACGGTATCGCGCGTGCCCAGCACGCTATGACCCATCGGGTTGGCCCCGAAATAATACTGCACCGCCGCCTCATACAGCGTGAACGCCGGGCGGTCCATATACATGGCGATCTCTTCGAGGATGACATTTTTTTCCGTGGTGAAATCCTCGGTCCGCAGCGCCGGCCGCAGCATATCCGCCAACAGCGCCAGCGCCCGGGGCGCATACTCCGGCAGCACATTGGCGTAATAGCACGTGGTTTCCTGGCTGGTATAGGCGTTGTACCGCGCCCCCATGGCGTCAAACTCGATATTCACATCCTCCGCGCTGCGCGTCGCGGTGCCCTTGAACATCATGTGTTCCAGAAAATGCGACACCCCCATCACCGCCGGGGTTTCATCGCGCGAACCGGTCTTGACGAAAAAGCCCACCGCCACCGACACCTGCGCGGGGTTGCTCTCCACCAGCACCGTCAGGCCGTTGCTCAGTTGATAATGTTTGAACTCTTGCATGCGTACTCACCGTTAAAACGTGTCAATAATTGACCACCAGCGGCTCGGGCCCCACGGTCACCACCGTGAACGGACCCGCTTTTTGTCCCGCCAGCCAGGTATTCAACTCGTCCAGCGTGATCTGCTGATAATGCTGCCGCACCTCGGCCAGACTGCGCAGCCGCTGGTAATGGTAATAGTCATAGGCCAATGCGCTAACCCGCGCCGCGGCACTTTCGCCCTGCATGATAATCCGGCTCTTGATCCCCACCAGCGCCCGGTCCAACTCCGCCGCCGTCACGCCCTCATTCAGGCGCACGGTCTCGTGGATGAACTGGTCCAGCGTCTGCTGGGCCCGTTCCGGCGTGGTCGCCGAATAGCCCATCATAAAGCCCTGATCCAGATAACTCTGATAACCCGCATGCACCGAATAGCACAGCCCGCGTTTCTCGCGCACCTCGGCAAACAATCGCGCCGCCATCCCACCCGAGAGCACCTGCGTGCCCACCTGATGCAGATGCGACTGCGGCGTGCGTTCCGCCGGCGCATCCCACGCCAGCCCGATATGCACCTGCTCCGCCGGGTGCGGTAGATGCACATACCCGCGCGGCGCAGGCTGATCGGCGGGCGCCGGCCGCGTGGCCTTGTGCCAGCCGCCGAATAATTCTTCCACCTGGGCCTTCAGGCTGGGCCAGTCAAAATTTCCCGCCACCACGATATACGCGCCCTGCGTACCGTAGCGCTCCAACCCATCGGCCCGCAGCACCGCGGGGGTGAGGGCCTCGACTTCCGCCCGCGTGCCCAAACTGCACCGGCCGCGCGGAAACCCAAAATACCGTTCTTTAATCAGCACGCTCAGCCGCTGGGCCGGTTCATCTTCCAGCGCCTGGAGCTGTTGCAGGCACAATTCCCGTGCCCCTTCCAGTTCCGCATCATCCAAATGCGGCCGCTGGATCATATCCGCATACAGGCTCAGCGTCGGAGCCAGATGTTCACTCAATAACGTCGCCCGATACGCCCCAAAAGTCACATCCGCCCAACTGGAGCGTTGCACGCCCATCAGATCAAACGCCTGCGTCAGCGCCCGGGCATCGCGCCCGCCCGCCCCGCGCGTGGTCCATTCCACATGCAGCGTCGCCGCCCCGGCCATCCCGGGCGCGTCATAGCCCGTCCCGCCGGGCAGCATCAGCAGCACCGACACGCTCTGCAGCGCTGCGGTCTGCTCGGCCAGCAGCGTCATTCCGTTGGGCAACGGATGCACATATTGCCTGACCCCATGTTGACTGTCAGTCGTCAAAGCGAAACTCCCAAAAAGTTGCTCAACTGTAAGGTATGCAAGCCTAGGCGTAAAGCGTACTTAGGGGCAACGGGCGGAAACCCCAGCCGAATCCGGGCCAGCGTATCAACCCCCCGCCCCGGCCCAAGCGCGGATTACGCCAAAGCCCGAAACCGCCGCCGTTGCGTTTGTTTCGTTTGTTGCGTATAATTCGTTTAACTCAGGCACACACTCCCGCCTGAATTTACTGCTTGAGAGGTGCGTTATGACAACCACACGATTACGCAAATCCAAAAACCCGGCCCCCAGTGCCCGCGACCGCAAGCTGGCCGATACCGCCAGCCGGCAATTGGCCCGCTGCCTGCGCCCGGGGCACACGTTAACGGTGGCTTTGCGCCATCCGGGCGCGGCCACGGTGGAACTCCCCGCCCCCGCCGCCGATTTGCTGCTCAAGGTTCTGGGCAATATCGCCGCCGGGCAATCTGTGTCCTTGGTCACCACCCAACCCCACCTCACCACCCAGCAGGCCGCCGAGTTGCTGGGCGTTTCGCGCCCCTTTATCATCAAACAAATCGCGGCGGGCCTGTTACCCGCGCATAAAGTGGGTTCGCATCGGCGCATCGCCCCCGAGG
>JBIJDM010000165.1:0-6714 GCA_044344145.1 Phycisphaerae bacterium | reverse complement strand
CAACAATTGATCCTGCGGGCGATGCTGCGGGATTTGGATGTGCCGGTGGAGTTGGTGACGTGTCCAACAATACGCGAAGCGGATGGTCTGGCGCTGTCGAGTCGGAACCGCTATTTGGATGCCACCCAGCGCGGCCAAGCGATTGCACTGTATGCGGCACTGGACTGGGCCAAACGGACCTTGGCCACGCCGGGGATGACGGGGGCGAAGCTCACCGAGGGGATGCACAAGATTATTCAGGAACGCGGATTAACCGTGCAATATGCCAGCGGGTATCATCCCCATATGCTGGTGGCATACACCGGGCCGATAGATGGGCCGTGTGTGGGTCTGGTGGCGGCGGTGTGTGGCAGTACGCGGCTGATTGATAACATGCCGCTGACGGCGAATCTAAGCCCCGGCGGGGAAATCTGCGCCCCGGCGGCTTGACAGGCGCGGGTTAATGGTTATTCTTTAGCACTTCAAGGCCGTACCACGGGCCGCAACAGTGGGAGCTGAGCTTGCATGACAAGCGGCGAACCGAGACTGAGTCCTCAGTCCGGGACGTAAACTCCCCCACTATTGCAGTTTTTGATTACGGCGAGATGTTTTTTTCGGTCGCGCGTTGCGGCCAGAGTTAGTTTTCGCGGAGTCGCCATGAGCACAAAACTGCACGGAAAGCGCTACAACGAGTCGGCCAAGTATGTGCCCGATCACGCTGTCAGCTTCGAACAGGCCATCATCACCCTGAAGAAATTCAAGAAGGCAAAGTTTGACGAAACCGTCAACATTTGCGTCTGGTTGGGCATTGACGCCAAGCAGGCCGATCAGGCCGTGCGTGGTTCGGTCAGCCTGCCCAAGGGTATCGGCAAGTCCAAGCGCGTCATCGCGTTTGTGCAGGGCAACAATATTGATACGGCCAAGGCGGCCGGTGCGGTGGAAGCCGGTGCGGATGACCTGATCAAGAAGGTCAACGATGGCTGGACCGAATTCGATGTGGCGATTGCCACGCCGGATTTGATGCCGAAGATTGCCCGTTTGGGTAAGGTGCTTGGCCCGCAGGGCAAGATGCCTTCGCCCAAGGCCGGGACCGTGACCACGGATGTGGCCACCGCCGTGCGGGATTACACCGCCGGTAAGATTGAGTTCCGCAACGATGCGGGCGGCAACGTGCATGCGATTCTGGGCAAGGTGAGTTTTGCGGATGAAGATCTGGCGGCCAACGCCCATTCCTTCATCGAGACCATCAAGAAGATGAAGCCCACGTCGAGCAAGGGTGTGTTCATCAAGGGTATCACCCTGACCACCACGATGAGTCCGGCGGTCCATGTGGACGCCACCAAACATAACATTGAAGAAGAAACCAAGTAACGGGTCGTCAATCAGAGTCCTGACCAAGGCGGGCAACCGCCGGCGTCATCTGTAATCAGCGAGGTATGCTATGTCCATGAAGCTCAAGGGCTTAATCGCCAAGGAATACGAAGCCAAGTTCAAGGGTGCCGACTCGGTCGTCATCATCAACTACTCGGGCGTGGCGTCGAAGGATGCCAACGATATCCGCGCGGCCTTGCGGAAGAAGAAAGTCAAAATGACCGTCGTGCGTAACGCGATGGCCATCAAGGCTCTGGCCGCAGTCGGCTTTGCCGGTGCGGACAAGCTCATCACCGGAACCAACGCGATTGTGTACGGCGGCGATTCCGTCGTGGACATCATGAAGGAACTGCTGGAGCAGGCCAAGAAGTTCAGCAATCTGAAGATCAAGGGCGCCATCATGGATGGCCAAATCCTGGAAGGCAAGGCTGCAGAAGCCCTTTCCAAGCTGCCCAACAAGAAGGAACTGCAGGCCACCATCGTGGCCCAGATCGTCGGCCCCGCGCGCAAGATCGCCGGTCAGGTTGTGGCACCCGCCCGCAAGCTTGCTGGTCAGGTCAAGGCTGTGGCCGAGAAGCAGGAAAAGGCCGAAGCGGCGGCTTAATGGCCGCGTATATTTTGTGTATCTCGTGGACAGCGAGCCTGCTCTGAGCAGTTAAAACCGGACACGGTGTCTGGGCTGGTTGTCGCGAATAGAAAGTGAAAGGTTCGTACCATGGCTGATATCAAGCCGGAAATCAAGGATCTTGGCGACAAGATTGTGGCGCTCACCCTGCTGGATGCGCAAGCGCTCAGCAGCTACCTGAAGGATACCTATGGCATCGAAGCCGCGGCTGGCGCCGTGGCGGTTGCCGCTGCTCCCGCCGGTGGTGCTGCTGCCCCCGCCGCTGCCGAACAGACCACGTTTGACGTGATTCTGAAGGCTGCGGGCGACAAGAAGATCAACGTCATCAAGGTTGTGCGTGCGGCGACCGGTCTGGGCCTCAAGGAAGCCAAGGACCTGGTCGAAGCTGCTCCCAAGCCGGTCAAGACCGGTCTGGAAAAGCCCGAAGCCGAGAAGCTCAAGAAAGAGCTCGAAGCCGAAGGCGCGACCATCGAACTGGCCTAATTGGCCGTTTGATCCGAGTAATTCGACGACCCGCTCCGGTGATCCCGGAGCGGGTTTGTTTTTGCGCGGGATGGAATGTGGGAACGGGGTTGGATGATTATGGTAAAAAAGCCTTTATTTCGCGTGGCTTTTCAGACGAGAATGATTGCGTGGTAGGTGCGGTAGTTGGGGGTAAATATTTGGCCAGTGCGGAATTAATTCTGGCCACAACGATAGGGTCGTAGACCATATGCTCGGCGGTCATCCATGGCTCCTGATGCGCGAGCATTTGCCAATGACTTTCTGAGAACACACTCGCCTTGCCTATATATTTTTCATCATTTTTTCGGTTGTCACCGGGATCACATAAGTACCAATATCCATCGTCATCACGGATCACATAATACGCGTTTCCATACAGATTACGCCCCTGTTTGATGGCATTTTTGACTCTATCACGAACTCTTTCCCCTTGGTCAAGTTGCGCCAGCAGGTCATGGGCGTCCATAGTCGGGGTAAATTGGTCGTTCATATTAAACGAACGAGACCTGTGATTACACTCCATGGCTATGTCACGGAACAATATTCTGTTTTCGTATTCGGTCCGTTCAAATATGCAATAATAGCCATAAAATCCCAGCCAACACGCCGTCACAATAGCAGCGACAACGGCAAGAATTCGAATGCCTCTAACCGCAACATAATTCGCACGCATATAGCACCTGTCCGTTTTGGTTTTCAAGAATAACAAAGTGCCGTCATTTGCGTTCATTACCTATAGTCAGTACACATGCCATGAGTAATAGATTAACATGGACGGAAGGCTGGACCAAGAATATTATGGGAAATTGGGAGTGACCTCGTCCCGTTGGGGCAGAATGCACAAAGCTCGAAGAAAATCCCGGATCAACCACTAATTCGGACACACACCAATACCGGTGACACTCGCCAACTAGTACACGCGCCAACTCGTGGGCCAGATTGCGAGACAGATTACACTCGCAAATACGTGGGCCACAAGAAATCCTGCGAGTGTCCACCGTGGCCAGCGATACCACAAACCCAGACCGAGCAACAAACTATATAGGGGATAGATGACAGCGTTAACCCACACAAACCAATACATCCAAGATTCATTACGTCCATACACAGACTCAAAGATCGCCACTAGTATCCGTTCATAAGGCATGAATAAAGCATAAAAACATTTAAGCCCATATGGAAAAAACATGTAGCACAGCCCCATCATAGACCCCATAACAAAGGGAAAGACCATGCCAACGAATAGGAATATCAGTGGAATCATCCATCTGGATCGTGGAGAGAAAAACCGTTTCTTCACATTCAAACAGGGAAACATTTCGTCTAGGTCGTGCACAATACTCGCCAATTTCGGAGATATGGGCGGTACTGCCATTTCGTCAACCTTTCCTATTTCCACCACGCGATCGCGTTATTTCTTCACGCGCAGCGCGGTGCCTTCGATGCGCATTTCCAGATTCACCCGCCCGGAGGCGAATTCGACCAGCCAGGCGCCGGCGGCGGCGCGGCGCCAGCCGGTGAAGAGGCTCAGGTCATCACACGGTTGATTACGCAGGAAGCGCCGGGCGAAGGTTTCGATTTCCGCGTGATTGGTAATCAGGCCGGGGGCCAGGGCGTTGCCGATGCAGTGGGATTGGAAGCCCAGCCACAGGCTGTCGCCCAGTTCCTTGGCGCCGGGGATGTCGTGGGTGACCTTGGCGGGGGTGGGCTTGTCCGGGCGACTCATGCCGTGGGTGATGGCGGTTTGGATTTCCACCCCCCACGGATCGGCATATTGCCGGGGCAGCAGCAGCGTGGACTGAATCACCGGCAGCTTATGGGATTGTTTGCGGGCCAGTTCGACCAGCGCTTCGTCTTTGACGATCACACGCAGGGGCTTGTCGAGCGCGGCGGCGGTGTCATTGCGCCACACCGCCAATTCGCGCAGAATTGCGAGTTGGTCGGCATTCAGATAACCCCACCCGCGCACCCGGCGGAAAAGTTCATCCGGCGTGCTGACGCGGGTGGAATCGTGGATCAATTCGGTGCAGGCCTCCTTAAGCCAATCCATGCGGCCCATGTCCTCCACCATCTTCTGCAGCTTCACCCACATCGCGGCAATAAATCGCACATCGTCGGCGGCATATTGCAGTTGCTGCGTGGTCAAAGGCCGACGGCCCCAGTTACTGTACGTATGCGACTTGGGCAGATTGTGGCCGCAGAATTCCTCGACCAGCTTGGCATAGCCCAGCGGATAGCCCAGCCCCACCAGCCCGGCGGCGATCTGGGTATCCATCATATTCTGCGGGATCAGGTCGCCATATTGCCGCACCAACATCAGGTCCTGTTCGGAGGCATGGGCGATTTTTAGCACGGCCGGGTCGGCCAGAAGTTCCCAAAAAACCGTGAGATCTGTGACGGCCAGCGGGTCAATCACCACCACGCAATCGGTGGTGGCGGCCTGCAGCAGGCACAGCCACGGGCGATAGCTGGATTCGCTGATGAACTCGGTGTCAAAGGTCAGATACCCCGCCGCACGGGCGGTGGCACAAAAGTTCTCCAACTGGGCGGGCGTGACAATCATCTGGTGCGGATCATGGGTGATTTTCATGGTTGAACCTTATCAAAGTCGGCGTTACCGGCGCTGGTTTTCGCAAGCAGGTCACGCTGCTCGGTTTCGTACATCGCATCTAAACTCTCACGCCAGAGGGTCAGACTGCCGTCGTAACGGCCCATGGCCTGCACCACCTGTGTAAGCAAGTATACCTCACCGGCGAAGTCCCGGATATCCACCGATTCGCTGCCCACTTCCGGCCCGGCGGTCGGGGTGGAACCGTAGCCAATGTGCCCTTCCACGTGCATATTGTGGTAATTGCCCAGCGGAATAGTGATCCCGGCGGCATCGTAACCCCAGGCCATAAAGGCCGAGGTATTGCACGAGCCGGCGTCCATCAGCTTGCGCTGCCACTGAAAGCCCGGGTCGGTCTTGGCCAGATCGGTGGCGACTAGCTGGATAAACCTGGTCAGGCCCGGGGCAAAGTTCAAACTGCGGTCGCCAGCACGGACAATGGGGCCATCGCCCTGCCGGGCCTGGGCGTGGGCCTTGGAGGTTTCCAGTCCGATGACACAGCGCACCGGGCCGATCCAATTATTCTTCAACGCCGCCAGAACCCCGGCAAAGCCGACTTCTTCCGCCCGGCTGGCCATGACGGTGACATGGGCGGGGGTTTGGTTACGCAGCAAGGTTTCCAGTAGACACACCCCTGCCGCCACGCCGGCGACATCGTCGCAGACGCGGGCCATAAAGAGGTGGTCCACAATCGTGGCATCGGGCAAATCCCACATGCCGATGGTATTGACGGCGACGGGTTCCTCGGGCTGCATCAGCACCGATTTTTCGCCGTGGACGGCGCTGTCGCTGGGGGACTCGGCCGACAGGATGCGGGCGCGGACCCAATGGCCCAGAGCGGGGACGGGCCGGATGGTGCCATCGGCGGGCGGATTATTAAGCCATAACTTCGCATAGGCGCCGTCGAAACAGGTGGGCTTCACCCCCCCGCGAAAACGGGCGCGAACCGTGCCATCGGGCAGGACGGCCTCCACCCAGAAGCCGGGATGGTCCATGTGGGCTTCGATCAGCACCGGCGGGGTCGTGACCTCGTGGCAGTAGGTCAGATAGACATTGCCCACCCCATCGCGGCGAACGCTGATGCGCCCGCCCTGCTGCCCGGCCCAGTCCAGCAGCCAGGCAATCACATGGCCCTCGTAATACGGCGCGGTCGGGGTATCGCAGAGCTGCGTCAGAATGGTTAAGTGTTGCGGCAGAATATCCATAAACTCAGCCTCAGATGCTTAAAGTTGGCCGCGCCAGACGGCGATAATCACGGCCATCAGGTCATAAAACGCGTGACACCCGACCGTGATGCCAAAGCCGCGATAGACAAAAATTCCCGCCAGATAAATCCCCATGGCGGTACGGTACAGAAACGAGCCCCAGTGAAACACTTCATCGCCCAGATAGTGATAACCGGAGAAGGTGATGGCCGAAAAAAGAATAATCATCGGCACCGCCCGGGACATGCGCATTTTCATCACATCCAGCAGCACCCAGGACAATATACACATGGCCATCAGACGGAAAATCAGTTCCTCGTAGATGCCCGCGCCCACGGACAAGACCACGGCGGTCTGCCAGTTCAGGCCGGTAAAATGCGGGGTGGCCTGCAATGCCATGGCCACCGCGGGACTGCGCAATA
>JBIJDM010000019.1:0-20631 GCA_044344145.1 Phycisphaerae bacterium | reverse complement strand
AGCCAGCCTACCGCCACATGGCCGTGGACGCTGTCGAGCATGCGGTTGTCCATCAGCACCCGCATCAGCACCACCGTGCTGGCCACGGACATCGCCATCCCCAGAATCAAGCCGGACTTAAGCGACCAGCCAAACGCCGACGCCACTGCCAGCGCCAGTAGGGTGGCGATTAAACTTTGCCCCACCGCGCCGGGGATGGCCACATTGCGCACCGCCAACAGGTCCTTGAGATGAAAATGCAACCCCACGCCGAACATCAGCAGTATGACGCCGATCTCGGCCAGTTGCGCAGCCAGATTGGCGTCCGCGACAAACCCCGGTGAATATGGACCGATGACAATCCCCGCCAACAGATAGCCCACAATTGGTGAGAGCTTGAGCCGCTGCGTCAACAATCCCAACACCCACGCGGCGGTGAAGGCCGCGGCAATGGTGGTGATGAGCGGTAAATCGTGCATGCCTTAACGCCTTGCCACACCGGCTCGGGCGGGTGCCCCGGTGTCATTATTTATCGGCTTTTTCGAGGATTTCGGTGACTGGTTTGCCCGTGAAATTCCCCGGCAGTGGAATGCCCAGAAAATAACACGCGGTGGCGGTCGTGTCTTCGATATTGATGGTCAGGCCCTTATCAAGTGTCAGGTCATGATTTGCCCGCACCCCTGGTCCGACGGCAATCCAGGGGATATGCCGCGAACGCGGATCATTGGGGCCGTGATTGGTGCCGGCTCCGCCATGATCGGCGGTGAGAATAATCAAGGTCTCTTTGCGGAGGCCCGCTTCGGTCAGCGCGGCCAGTACCTTGCCGACCGCTTCATCGCTGCGTTCGAATGCCTTGATTTGTTCGGGACTGCCCCAGCCTTTGGTATGGCCCACGGAGTCGGGCATGGGGAAATGGACAAAAGTCAGATTCGGTTTGTGGTCCACGATAAACTTGGCGGCTTTTTCACCCACCAGCAGGTCATCCTCTTTCGAGGTCCGTGGCGGTAAGAACAGATGGTCTACGGCATTGTCTTTGGTCAGGGCGATAAACTTACTTTTACCCGCCACCATGGTGGTGCTGAGTCCAACTTTTTTGGCCAGTTGGAAAATAGTCGGCACCTCTGCATACACGATTTCCCCCTCGGGCAAATCCTTGTTCCATGTGACCTTGTGCACATCGGGGGTGACCCCGGTCAGCATGCTGGTATGCGAAGGCAGCGTTACGGACATTTCCGTGGTCCGGGCCCAGAAGCTGAAACTCCCCTCGGCCATCAGCGCGCGGACATTGGGCATATTGGCCCGCAGCACCGCATCGGGCCGGGCGCCATCAATACTCATGATGACCACGTGTTTGACTCGCGCCGCCGGCTGCGTGGCCGGCGCGGCGGGTTGCGTGGCGGCGGTTTGCGCGCGGCCATAACCACTTAAAAGCAGCAGGGGAAGTAGCACCAGAACCGATAAGAGTTTGATCTTCATAATCAGAGTATATCCCGCCAGAGGCCGGGCATAAACCCTACCCCGGCAGCGCCCCCCAAAAAATCGCCGAGGTTTCGTATTGCCAGATAGTTTTATCCCAATCATTGCATCGTTAGTACGGCTTCCCATGCGGGCCGTAAAGCCTGTTGTCCAAAGAAAAAGGGCATCCCCGGTGGGGGATGCCCTTGATAGGCGTATGACTGAGCCAAGTCGTAAAACTTAGCCCTTGTTCCAGAACTGGGCGCCGTAAACGGCGGTGCTGCCGAGTTCTTCTTCGATGCGGATGAGCTGGTTGTACTTGGCCACGCGGTCGCTGCGGGCCGGAGCGCCGGTCTTGATCTGGCCGCAATTGGTGGCCACGGCGATATCCGCGATGGTGGCATCTTCGGTTTCGCCGCTGCGGTGGCTGAGAATGGCGCTGTAGCCATTACGCATCGCGAGCTGAACCGCTTCCAGCGTTTCCGTCAGGGTACCGATCTGGTTGACCTTGACGAGAATCGAGTTGCCGGTCTTGGTGGCGATCCCCTTGGCCAGGAACTTGGTGTTGGTGACGAACAGGTCGTCGCCGACCAACTGCACCTTGTCGCCCAGCTTGTCGGTGAGCTTCTTCCAGCCATCCCAATCGTTTTCGGCCATGCCGTCTTCGATCGAGCGGATCGGATACTTGCTGGTCCACTTGGCCCAGATGTCGGCCATCTGTTCCGAGGTATAGATTTCCTTGGAGCTCTTGAAGAACTTGTAACCCTTCTTGCCATCTTCCTTGGCTTCGTTCCACAGTTCGCTGGTGGCCGGGTCGAGGGCGACAAAGATATCCTTGCCGAACTTGTAACCGGCAATCTTGACGGCATCGGCGATTACTTCGAGGGCTTCTTCGTTGCTCTTGAGGTTGGGGGCAAAGCCGCCTTCGTCGCCGATGGCGGTGTTATAACCCTTCTTCTTGAGCACGCCCTTGAGGGCATGGTACACGCCGCAGCCCATTTCGAGGGCATGGCTGAAGCTCTTGGCGCCCCAGGGTTGAATCATGAATTCCTGGAAGTCCACGGTGTTGTCGGCGTGCTTGCCGCCGTTGAGGATGTTCATCATCGGCACGGGCAGAACCTTGGCCGAGGTGCCGCCGATGTAGCGGTACAGGGGCAGGTTGGCATAGTTGGCCGCGGCCTTGGCCATGGCCAGCGACACGCCGAGGATGGCGTTGGCGCCGAGCTTGCTCTTGGTGGGGGTGCCATCAAGTTTGATCATGGCGCGGTCAATGGCTTCCTGATCAAAGGGGTCCATATCCAGAATTTCGGGGGCAATCTTTTCGTTGACGTTCTTGACGGCCTTGAGCGTGCCCTTGCCGCCATAGACTTTCTTGTCGCCATCGCGCAGTTCGCAGGCTTCGTTTTCGCCCGTCGAGGCGCCCGAGGGAACCGCCGCGCGGCCGATGCTGCCATCTTCGAGGATGACATCCACTTCCACCGTGGGGTTGCCGCGTGAATCAATGACCTGACGCGCCCGGATATTCTCAATCATCACCATACCAAATACTCCCGTATCTAAAAGGGGACCAAAATGTCTGAAACAGGGCGATAATGTACCCGAAAGGGCCATTATCGGCAATCGGCGGCAGGATAAGAAGTGGTTAATAGCTCAGAGTATGTCGCGCTTATACGTGTACCACGGGCCGAAGAGATGGGTCCCTGTGACAGGTTCCTCGCTGAGTGTTTTATCAGGTGTAAACGCCCCGGGGCAGTAAAGCACGCCCATATCATCGAGAAAACCGCTATTCGGGGTACGAAAAAACACCCCCGGATAACCCTTTAGCCGAAACGATTGGGATACAGGCATCAGACCCACCCCCGGCCAGGCATGCTTTGGCCCCACCAACGTGGCCGGAGCAATCACGGGCTGACCCATAAGTAACTTCTGTGCCTGCGCTTCCAAGGCCCCTTGACTAAGCCAAAGACACGCCCGGAAACTCAGCGAGGTAACGCTACAAATCCCCGCAATCAGTATGATCGCCACCGGCAACAGATACGCCCGCAACCGCGCCCCCAGCCCCGGATGCGGTAGCTTAAACCGCCAAATCAACAAGACTTGCAGCACCACCCGCACCAACCACAACGTGCCCACCGCCAGCAATACCACAAACGAGATCATCACCCCCGCGAACGGTTCCGGAATGCGGAACAACCACAGTATCACGGCGGCAGCGCACAGATAGACCAACAGAAACGGCCAACGCGGATTCCGCGCCGCCCACGCCAACCAACGCGGCGGGGCCGGGAGACTGGAATATGACAAGACTTCAACCATAGCAGCATAATAGCCGAGGTTGGCCGTATAATCACCGCATGCTGCTGCTGGTTTTATCTGAAAGTGAGTCGCGATGCTACCACCCGAACCCGCCCCGCGTAAACCCTTGCCCCGCTGGCTCGAGCCGGTGCTGCTGGTGCTGTTTGTGCTGATGACCGCCAAGGAGTTATGGCAGGGAAATTGGTTCTGGGCGGGTATCTTTGCAGTGGGGATCGTGGTGGCGGCGGTGGGGGTCTGGGGCAAGAAAAATCGTGACGCGTAACGCATAGCGCTAGCAACAAAAAACACCCCGCGCCAGCGGGTCAGCCAGCGCGGGGCAGGTATTTCATATTGGGGCCGCAGCGTCCGTCAGAGCTTCTTGGCGCTCTTGCAGATCATATACGT
The DNA here is from genome assembly GCA_044344145.1 of Phycisphaerae bacterium. Taxonomy (GTDB): domain Bacteria; phylum Planctomycetota; class Phycisphaerae; order WQYP01; family WQYP01; genus JBAXGE01. The sequence goes on along the minus strand of JBIJDM010000019.1, from coordinate 16,497 downwards.
GCTGTTGTTCTTGCGATACGTGGTGCCGGTGGCTTCCACGGTGACGGTCCCATCCGCCGGGGTGCCGACCAGGGCTTTGATCTTGTCGCCGCCCTCTTCCATGCGGACATTACAGAACGCCGCTCCGGCCGGGGCGCACAGGGTATAACCCAGCACCTTGCCGCCGACCTGATTGTTTTCGTAGATGACCGTGACCTTGCCGGTAAATACAGTGTCCGCAGCTACACCGGCAATCTTGATTTCCGTGGCGGTGGCCAGTGTGGTCACCAGAGTCAGGGTTAACAACCCCAGACACAAACACACAAACATGCGGGTAAACATAACTTTCCTTTCGGCTATTAAACACATGGCTAATCACCCCGGCCACAAACCGGGGCGCTGGCGCCGCGCGGCTCAAATTTTCTTGGCAGCTTTGCAGATCATATGCAGGAACTGCTCACCATCGGGTTGGTTTTTGGTATACGCCGTGCCGGTGATTTCCACACTGACCGTATCGTCGGCGGGTTCGCCCACCACGGCTCTGATCTTGTCGCCCCCTTCGCTGAGTAAGACATAGCAGGGGAGTGTTTTCTGGTCGCGCACAATCAAGTACGCGCTGATTTTACCGTTGGCTTTAGGGCCGTCATATACGACGCGGACCTTGCCACTATAAATGGCATCTTTGTTCTCGTCCGGTTTGGTTTCGATCACAATGGTGCGTGCGGGCACGAGGGGCACCAGTGTGGTCAGGGCCAAAAAACCCAGACCTAAGCCTACAAATGTACGGGCAAGCATGGCGTACCTTTCACACTTAAAGGGGACGATTAAAGCTTCTTGGCGCTCTTGCAGATCATGTACATGCTGCGGCCACCTTCGGGATACGTCTTGTAATAGACCGTCCCGGTCGCTTCGACGGTAACAGTGCCTTCGGCGGGTTCACCGGCTACCGCTTTGATCTTGTCGCCACCCTCTTCGGTGCGGATGTTGCACATCTGTGTCCCGGCCCCGCGCAGCGAATAACCCAGCACTTTGTTGCCGACCTTGTTGCCTTCATAGATCACACAGACCGTACCGGTAAAGACCACATCTTTGACTTCCGCGGGCGCTTTGCCTTCAATACGTACCTGCCCGGCGGTGACACTGGTGGCCACGGCAGTAATCGCCAACAGACATAGACCCACTTTGAGGATAGAACGCATCATCGTCTCCCTTTCAAAAAATGCTGCAACAATCGCCACAGGCTATTAGAGACAAATATACCGTATATTCGGTTAGTCCAGACAGAGAAAATCGTGCCAACAAATACTCGTGATTATTGATAACGCACGAAAAGTACTGCCGATAGGCTGCTCTGGTCGTGCGGTTTAATTGGCCGAACCGCTACTGGGCAGCGCTTCCCTGTTTTGGCGGGGGAGTACTTCTAAACGAAGTTTCTTGACCCGCCGGGGGTCGGCTTCCAGGGTGGTATCGCGGTAGGGAATGGTTGGATGTGTTAGGGAAGGCTTTGTGATAAAGGGTAAATCTGCTTTTGATGGATGAGTGCTTGACACATTGTGTTCGGGGTGTTGTCATATGTTTCCTGTGCGGTACAACTGCTTGGTGTGAGTATAGTTGGGGTGAAATTAAGGACGATTTAAAGCGAGGCAAAGCATGGCAAGCGCGTGGCATTATACAAAAAATGGGCAAAAATATGGGCCGGTGGATACGGCTACGCTAAAGCTACTGGCGCAGTCGGGACAAATTACGGTGACCGATCGTGTGTGGCGCCAAGGACTGGATGCATGGGTTCCCGCAGCGCAGGTAGTAGGCTTATTCTCAACTTCAGCTTCAGCGGGGGCCATGATGCCTCCCCCGTTGACTGCCGATATTCCCTCAACGGTGGTTAATGCGCCAGCGGTGAATTTGGGGGCAACACCGGCTCCTGCGGTGAAACGTAAAGGCATGCCTTCGGGTTTGCGGATATTTTTGTGGATTGTGGTCATTATTTTTGCATTGCTGTTGTTGTTCCCAGTGTTGATTCTTTTGGTTATTTTCAAAAACAAAATAATAGGTGGGTTCCAATCTGGCACGACAGATCTTGAACAGTCACGCACGATGCTTGAGCTGCTGTTGTACCGCTTCCATTGTTAAGTGGCCTGTTGGGTGAATCCGGGAGTCTGGTCTTAATGCCTCTAGCATGCAATCCGAACAGACCTAGGATCAATTGGCTGGACTGCTGTTGGGTAGTAATTCCCGATTTTGGCGGGGGAGTACCTCCAGGCGGATTTTCCTGATCCGCCGGGGGTCGGCTTCCAGCACATGCAGCCGCAGGCCATCGGCCTCCAGCGTGGCCCCGCGCGCGGGGATGGTGCCCAGCGTGTGGACGACATATCCGCCGATGGTTTGGAATTCACGGTCCTCGGGCAGGCTGATATCCAGACTGCGATTGAGTTCAAACAAACTCACTTTGCCGTCCACCTCGACGGTGGTTTCGTTGATCCGGGTCAGCGCGGCGGGTTCGGCCTTTTCGTATTCATCCTGAATATCGCCGACGATTTCCTCCACGATATCTTCCGTGGTCACCAACCCGCTGGTCCCGCCGTATTCGTCCAGCACAATGGCCATGTGGATTTGCTGCCGGCGGAATTCGCGCAGCAGTTCGCCCAGCGTTTTGGTCCGGGGAATAAACATCGGCGGGTGCATGACCTTACGGATCTCAAACACCACCGGCGTGCCGGGATCATTGGCCAATAGCGTCAACAGGTCTTTGGCATACAGCACGCCCACAATGTTATCGAGCGTGCCTTCATACACCGGCACGCGCGAGACGCCGTGTTTCATGGTGCTTTCGCGAACCTCACGCAGACTGGCCTTGATGTCCAGCGCGATGATATCGGTGCGCGGGGTCATGATCTGGCCCACCTGCAGGGTGTGAAAGCTGATCACCCCCGCGATCATTTTCATCTGTTCCGCATCCACCGCGCCTTCGGCGGCGGAGTCGGAAACTATGTCCAGAATGTCTTCCCGGGCCTCTTCGGGCTCGTCCAACGGCGAAACCCCCGCCACGCGGCGCACCAGTTCATCCAGCGCGGCCATCAGATGGATCACCGGATACAGAATGCGATAGAGCACTTCGATGGTCAGCCAAAACCGGGCCACCATGCCTTCGCCACCATATCGCGCCCAGGCATGGGGCAGGGTGATCGAAAACACCAGCAGCAGCGGCGAGGCCGTGACCATGGTGATGGCCAGCACCCAGAGTGGATCAATCTGGCCCTGAAACCAATTGTTCAGCGCATACATCGTTAGCGCCGCCAACGCCACATTGGCCACCAGCCGAATCATGGCCGCCACGAGCGAGACTTCATACCGGACCGCCATAATGCGTTCCAGCCGGTGGGATTTGCCCCGCTTGGCCAGGGCTTCTTCCAAGGCGGACCGGGACAAATCGCGCAGCGCATAGTTGAGCGTGGAGAACAGCAGGGATATAAGCAGGATGCCCAGTAAAATCCAAACGATCGGGATCATTGCGTGATATACGCCTTTGCGTAAAATATGCCACTCAGAACCAACATACTTTAAGGGGAAAAGCCCTGTGAGACAAAGGATGGGAGGGTATTTATAGGGTTGGCTGGTAAAGATTTGGTAAAAAATGGCAAAAAGTCATTGACTGGTACGCGCAGCGCGTTATATTACACACGTTCGTGAAAATGGAGTAATGTGCCCTTAACTTTTTTTTTGGGAGACCCAAACGATGAGTATTCGTAAGCCTGAAGCGAACCCGATTGTGGCTTTATTGTTGACCTGGTTTGTGCTCGGTCTGGGCCACCTGATTGTCAATGGCCAGCAGCGCAAGTGGCTGTTCACCTTGATTGCCGCGTTTATTGGCAGCATTCTGTGCGTTCTGCCGGGCATCATCATGGGCCTGTTGAGCGTAATCGAAGCGTACAAAACGGCTCAGCGTCTGCAGGCGGGTGAAGAAATCGGCGATAACGAATACTCGTTCAAGCCGCTCTTCTCGATCATCAAGATCATTGACAAGACCGCAACCTTTGCGGCCTAACGCAGTGAATGTGTAGGAAGTTTGTCCCATCCTTGGCCGGTTGCCGGGGATACTGTATTGACAAGGTGACCTGATGCCGATTCGCAAACCTGATGCTGATCCCCTGATTGCGGCACTTTTAACTTTCTTCGTTTTTGGCTTGGGGCACATGATCCCCAACGGCCAAAATCGCAAGTTCTACGTTAACTTGATTGCCATCGGGGTATATATCGGTGTGGTGGTCCTGATTTTTGGGGGAACCTGCCTGGGTTCCATGATCATCCCCTTCTGCGGCTGCCTTAACATTATCATTTTCCCGATTGCCTTGATAATGATGGTTTTCGGTGTTTTCTCCACCATCGAAGCTTACAAAACCGCCGAAGCCCTCAAGGCTGGCAAGGAAATCGGGGAAAACGAGTACTTCTTCCCCTTGTTCCACAAGATTGTGGCCTTTGCCGATAAGACGGCCACACTGAATCCGGATGCCGCCGCGGGTAATAGCGATACCCCGAGCGACCCGCCGGCCGCCTAAGCGACCCGTATAATTTGAAACCCAAGCCCCCGCAACGCGAACCGTTGCGGGGGCTTTTTTTACGAAATCTACAAAAGACTCTGGAATCTTAACCCAAAGCGATTTACACTTAGCATATTGATATCAGCGCTGCCTCGTGACGATGGAACGTCGCGGGAGGCGCGGCCCTCCCCGGATGACCGGGTTTTCGGCGAGTAGATTTCATGGAAGGAATCGCCAGCCGTCCAGTTTCTGGTTCCCTTGCGACCACAACACCAAACACGCTGCGCACTGCGCAGTGGTTGGGCACCGTGGTGCTGGGCTTCGCCTTGGTTGCGCTGAGTCTGCTGATTGTGCGCGTGTGGTGGATTCAAACCCACGTCTCCGCCGCCCATGTGCAGGACCTCCGCCGCCAGCACACCGCCACCATCACCATCATGCCCGAACGCGCGGAGATTCACGACAGCACCGGTACGCTGCTGGCCGGTTCGATCCGCATGTACAATCTGTTTGCCGATCCCATGTTTATCGTGGACCCCGAAGGCACACTGGTGAAAGCCGGCGATAGCGCTGCGTTGCAAAAGCGGATGACCGATGAGTTGGTCATCGAAGCCCGGCATCGGCTGGTGGCCGCCCTGACTCCGCTGCTCAACGAAGCCCCCGGCGCGACCATGAAATTCCGCCCCGAAGAATTGGACAACTATCTGCAGGAAAATACTTTTTACGCCAACGGCAAAGGCCGGCGGTTCCTGTGGCTGGCCCGCGAAGTGGACGAACCGTTTTATCTGCGCTTCATGGAAGTCAAAGAACAATTGCGCCAACAGGCCAAAGAACTGGCCAAGGAAGCCAATAATATCCGCGGGCGCGATCCCGCCACTGTGGCCCGTCGTCAGGCCCAGGTGGATCAGGCCCGCGCCACCGCGCGGACGCTGGATGCCGTGGGCTTTGTCCGTTCCGTCAAGCGCGTCTATCCCATGGGCGATCTGGCCGGACATGTACTGGGTATGGCCAACCGTGATGGCGGGGTGGATGGCATGGAATTGCAACTGGAAGATTTGCTGCGCGGCCGGCCGGGCAAAATGATCACGGTAAAAGATTCCAGCCGGCGCAGCCTCTGGGTGGAAGATGAAAATTTCCGCGTGGTGGATGATGGCCGGGCGGTATGGCTGACCATTGATGCCACGCTCCAACGCATCGTGGAAGAAGAACTCGCCGCGACCTGCACCGACTTTCGGGCCAAGGGTGGTTCGGCGGTGTTGCTCGAACCCACCACCGGCAAGATTCTGGCCATGGCGAATTATCCCACCTTCTCCCCGGCGGAATTCAACCGCGAAGCCAGCGCGGAACGGCGCAACAAAGCCGTGGTGGACCCCTATGAACCCGGCTCGATTTTCAAACCCTTTGTCGCGGCCTGGGCCATGGAGAAAGGCATCGTGCGGCGCGGCGATGTCTTCAATTGCCACGGCGGACATTATGTTGACCCCACCGGCCGCATGGTTACCGATGCGCACGGCGAAGGCGTCTTGACGGTGGAAGGCATTCTGATCAAATCCAGCAACGTGGGCATGACCCAGATTGGCTGGAAAATGGGCCTGCAGGAATTGCACAATGGCGTGCAGGCGTTCGGTTTTGGCCGGCGCACGGGCGTGGAATTGCCCGGTGATTCGCGCGGTCTGGTCCGGCCCTATCCCCTGTGGAACAAAGGCACCCTGACCTCGGTGAGTTTCGGCTACGAAATCGCCGCCACCCCGCTCCAATTGGTGCGCGGCTTTGCCACCTTTGCCAATGGCGGTTATCTGATCACCCCGCAGGTTATTCACGCCGTGGCCAACGACAAAGGCAAAGCCCAGCAGTGGAGCGAACTCGCCGGCCCACCCCTGCAGGAACGGATTATTTCCGAAACCACCGCCCGGACCATGCGCGAGATTCTGGAAGGCGTGTATATCACCGGCACGGCGAAAAGAAATGCCAGCAAAATGTACCGTCTCTTCGGCAAAACGGGCACCGCCCATCTGGCCATTCAGGGCGCAGGCCAATATGCCAGTGATCAATACAACAGCAGCTTCCTGTGCGGGGGGCCGGTGGATCGTCCGCGCGTGGTGCTGGTGATGAGTGTGCATCAGCCGGATCGGCGCCTGGGTCACTTCGGGGGCACCGTGGCCGCCCCGGCCGCGACGCGCATTCTTGAACGCAGCTTGATGTATATGCAGGTACCCCCGGATCAGTTGCAGGTCAACGCCGGTACTCCGGGTACGCGTCGGACCGGGAACCATTAAGCACGCTGGTTACGAAAGCGGAACATGATGGCACAGCCACAAACTATAACCTTGGGACTATTGGCCCGGCGTATCGGCGCCACCGTACCGGCCCCGGCCGCGGATCTGCCCATTCACGCCGTGGCGGAAGATTCCCGCACCGTAAATCCGGGCAGTGTGTTTTTCGCCCGGCAAGGCACCAAGGTGGACGGCACCCGTTACATAGCCGATGCCATCAAGGCGGGCGCGGTGGCCGTGGTGAGTAATCAGCCGGTGGTCGCGGCTGTGCCTGTGCTGGTGGTGGCGGATTTGCCCCGCGCGCTCGCGGAGGCCGCCCATTATGTCCACGCTGATCCGACCCGGCAGATGCAACTCGCCGGCGTGACCGGCACCAACGGCAAGACTACGGTGACTTATCTGTTGCGCAGCATTTTACAGGCGGCGGGTCAGCGTTGTGGGCTCCTCGGCACGGTGGAACTCGATGACGGTGTCCGCACCATCCCCAGTGACATGACCACGCCCAGTGCGGTCCAACTCGCCGGATTGTTGCGCGCCATGGCCCAGAATCAATGCACCGCAGTGGTGATGGAAACCTCCAGCCATGCACTGGATCAGCAGCGCGTCGCCGGTATGGAATTCGCCGTGGCGATGTTCACCAATCTCACCGGGGATCACCTTGATTACCACGGCGATATGGCCAATTACGCCGCCGCCAAAGCCAAACTGTTCGCCGGTCTGGCGCCCAGCGCCACGGCTGTGATCAACGGGGCCGATCCCTACGCCCCCCGCATGGTGCAGGATTGCCGGGCCAAAGTGGTCCGTTATGGCATTGGTACCGGCTACGAATACAGTGCGGAGATTATTGACTTGAGCGCTGCGGGCACCACCTTTGTGCTGACGGGCGGCAAGCAACCAATATTCATGTCCACCCCGCTGGTGGGCAAGTACAACGTGGAAAATGTGCTGTGTGCCTACGCCGCCGCCGTGGCGCTGGGCGTGGATGCCGGCTTGGCCCGGGCCACTCTGGCCAAAGCCCGAGGCGCGCCGGGACGATTGGAGCCCGTAGCGCTGACCGGGGGCACCCCGGCGGGACAGCCCTTCCAGGTTTTTGTGGACTATGCCCATACCCATGATGCTCTGGAAAATGTACTCAAGGCCCTGCGGCCACTGACCACCGGCCGATTGCTCTGCCTGTTCGGCTGTGGCGGCGATCGGGACCGCGTGAAACGCCCCAAGATGGCGGCCAGTGCCGAAGCTCTGGCCGATGTCGTGGTGGTGACGGACGATAATCCGCGCACCGAAGACCCCGCGCAAATCTTTGCCGATATCCGCGCGGGCTTCAAGCGCCCCGACCGGGTGTATTGGCAACCCGCCCGCGCCCGGGCCATTGCCCACATCATCGCGCTGGCCCAGCCGGGCGATGTGGTATTACTCGCCGGCAAAGGCCACGAAAATTACCAGATTATCGGCACTACCAAACACCATTTTGACGATGTGGAACAGGCCCGCGCCGCGTTGGATGCGCGCTTGGGTATAAAATCGGGAGCTGTGACGGTATGAAGTCATGGGATTGGCTACAACTACGCACCGCCCTGAAGGCCAAATGGGTCTGGCGCGGCACGCGGGCGCATACCGGCCGCGTGGTCACCGACAGCCGTTATGTCCAGCCGGGGGACTTGTTCTTCGCACTGGTCGGCGAAACCCATGATGCCCATACGTTTCTCGTGGATGTGATGGCCCGGCAGGCGGGCGGTGTGGTCGTGCATCAGAATCTGACCCCCGAACAACAGGAATCCGCCCAACGACTCGGCGTTTATGTGTTGCAGGTGGATAACACCATTGCCGCCTTGAACCGTTTGGCCAGCGCCTGGCGTCAGGAACTGCGGGCCCGCGTGGTGGCGGTCAGCGGGTCCAATGGCAAGACCACCGCGAAACGGATCATACAGGCGCTGCTGACCCAGAAAATGACCGGCGTGGCCAGCCCCAAGAGCTTCAATAACAATATCGGTATGCCCCTGACCCTGCTGGACGCGGGGGTTAACGCGGAATATGTGGTCCTCGAAGTGGGTACCAATCATCCCGGCGAGATTGCCGCGCTGGCCGAAGTGGCCCGTCCCGATGTGGCGGTGATTACCAGCCTCGGGCTGGAACATCTGGAAGGCTTGGGCTCGTTGGCGGGGGTGGCGCAGGAAGAGGCGGCCATTGCGGAATTTGTCCCTGCGGAAGGCACCCTGATTATCCCCGCCGCAGCGCCGGAACTCCACGCGTTTCTCAAACGGGCCGTCGCCCAGCGGATTACCTTTGGTTTGGCCGGCAGCGGCGCAGACCTGGAAGCCACCGATATCACGATGACCGCCGCGGGCTGTACCTTTGGCTTCAATGGCCGGGGCCATTACACGCTGCCCTTGTTGGGCCGACATAATGTGCTCAACGGCCTGGCGGCGATTGCCGTGGCCCGCCGTCTGGGCCTCAGTGAGGAATTAATCGCCGCCGGGCTGACCGAGGTCAAACCCGCCGATATGCGGCTGGAGTTGCAGACCCTGGCGGGGCATCTGGTGATCAACGACGCCTACAACGCCAATCCCACCTCGATGGAAGCGGCGCTGGACACGCTGATGGAATTCAGCCACCCCGGCCGCAAAGTGGCGGTGCTGGGGGATATGCGGGAATTGGGCGTCCAGGCGCCGCAGTGGCACCGGCACGTGGGCGCATACGCCGCCCGCGTCGGGGTGCAGGTCTTGATCACCGCCGGACCGCTGATGCAGGAAGCCGCCGATGCGGCGCTGGCGCAGGGAGTGAGTGTCCACGCCTGTGCCGATGCGCCGGCCGCGGGTGAACAATTACTGCGGGTACTCCAGCCCGATGATCTCATTTTGCTCAAAGGTTCGCGCGGCACCCGCATGGAGCGGGCCTTGGAACCCTTACGTCAGCAGGCGACCCCCTCTCAGACTCTACAGGTGATGCAATGATTCCGTGGCTATATCAATTATTTACCAACAATGCGGACAGCATGCCGGTGATTTTTCGGGCCGCGATGGCGGCCCTGTTCGCGTTTGTGCTGGTGTTGGCGTTCGGGGCGCGGATTATCCGCTGGTTGATCACCCGCAAACTCGGCGACAATCCCGAATTTCACAACCAGACACTCAACGAACTGACCAAGCAGAAAACCAATACCCCCACCATGGGCGGCATCGCTCTGATCGGCGCGATTCTGGTCAGCACCCTGATTATGGCCGATGTCATGGGCAATTTTTACGTGCGGATGGCCCTGTTTTGTATGATCTATCTGGCGTTGCTCGGTGGGGTGGACGATTGGCTCAAACTCACTCAGGCCCGGCGCAATCCCGGCAGTCGCGATGGGTTGTATGCCTACGAAAAACTGTTGTTCCAGGTGGGGCTGGGGGTCTTGCTGGCGCTGTTTATTTATTACCATCCGGCCAAGAGCGGTAACCCCGAAGGGTTCTTCACCGTCCAAAAGCTGAATTGGCCCTTGCTGCGCGAACTGGCCCTGCCCGCGTGGGTGTTTGCGATCCTGACAGTCGTCGTCATTACCGGCTCGTCCAACGCGGTGAATCTGACCGATGGTATGGATGGGCTGGCGGCGGGCTGCATGACCATTGTGTGCGTGTCTTTCATGCTCTTGTCGTATGTCACCGGCGACTCGCGCTGGTCCGGGGTTCTGGAACTGCACCATGTCACGCAGGTGGGGGAATTGGCGGTGGTCTGCGGGGCCATGGCCGGGGCGTGTCTGGGCTTCTTATGGTTCAACTGCAATCCCGCGCTGGTCTTCATGGGCGATACCGGCTCGCTGTCCCTCGGCGGGGTGATCGGCTATGTGGCCATCGTCATCCGGCAGGAACACATGCTGTTTCTGGTCGGGGGTATCTTCGTGATAGAAGCGGTCAGTGTGCTGATGCAGGTGGGTTATTTCCGCTTTACCGGCGGCAAACGCATCTTCCTGTGTACGCCCATTCACCATCATTTTCATATGAAAGGCTGGACCGAAACCCAAACTGTGGTGCGGTTCTGGCTGATTTGTGCGCTCTGTTCCATGATTGCGCTGGCCACCATTCGCATCATGTGACGATAAACGAGGTACGCTGCTATGCCCTATACCCGCGAAGATCGTCCCTGGACCGCTTCGGTAACCCTGCCGGAAAACGAGGGTCTGGTCCCTGCATTACTCACCGCCCAGCGTGAACCCTCGGCCGTCTGGCGCGGCGCCAGTCGTCTGGTGTTGGCACCATTGAGCCTGTCGCTGGATCAGGTGCTGGCCCTCTTGGTGGCGGCCCTGCTGGCTGTGGGCTTGATTATGGTACAAAGCGCCGAAGCCCAGGTGCGTGAGGTGCGTGTGGAGTGGTTCCAGGGCGCGTTCAATACCAAAAATGCCCTGCATGCCGGGATTGGTCTGTTGGTGATGATCGTGCTGTGGCGCTGGGATTACGCCCGCTGGCTGGGTAAAAAATTATGGACCAGCCCGGCCTTCTGGTTTTTGCTGGTGACGTTTGGGTTGCTGATTTCCGTTCTGCTGGTGGGCACCACGGTCAAAGGTGCCCGGCGCTGGCTGACCGTGCCGGTGTTGAAGTTCAATTTCCAGCCTTCGGAACTGGTCAAACTGGCCATGATCCTCTTTACCACGGCTTATGCCGTGCACGCGGGACCGCGTATCCGTAACTTTTTCACCGGCGTGCTGCCCGTGCTGGCGGGGGTGGGAGTGGTCTTGCTGCTGGTGGTGAAAGAAGACTTTGGCACCACGGCGCTGATTGGCGTGGTATTTTTCTGTCTGCTGCTCATGGCGGGCGTACGCTGGTGGCACATGGCCCTGATCTTACCGCCAGCGCTGGCCGTGGGGGTCTATTTTATTGTCCGTGAACCGTATCGTCGGCAACGATTGACCGCGTTCTGGGATATATTCTGGGGCCAGAATGCCGATCTGCAGGGCGCGGGCTATCACCCGTGGCAAAGCCTGCTGACCATCATTAACGGCGGTATAAGGGGCCAGGGGCTGGGCCATGGGGTCCAGAAAATGGGCTTCCTGCCCGAAGACAACACCGATTTTATCTTCGCGGTGATCTGCGAGGAACTCGGGGTGATCGGTGCGGGGCTGATCTGTGCTCTCTTCATCGCCATTGTGCTGGTCGGCTGGCGCATCATGATGCGTTGCCAGACCTTGCCGGGCAAGATGGTGGCCTTCGGGATTACCGCCATGATCGGCCTGCAGGCCGCGATTAATATTGCCGTGGTAACCGTCTCGGTGCCCACCAAAGGCATTGCCCTGCCGCTGATTTCCAGCGGGGGGACGGGTTGGATTATGACGGCCGCCGCGGTGGGGGTGTTGATGGCGGTGGAACGCATGAACCGCAAGCGCGAACGCGAACATGCCCACACCCCCCGGGCGCGGTATTCCCCGGGCACGGATTTATTCGCCATGCCCGTATTAAGCGACGAAGTTTTTAATCTGGAACCACCCGCTGGGGACGCGGCTCCGGTGGCTGACTATGCCCCGGCAGAGAAGAAAACTCCTTTGTCGATAGGCCGCTGGACCTGGTGGCGCTGATACAATGAGCCGCATGGAACCTGTTCTCTTACACGTGGTGGACGCGCTGGCCGGGCCGGACGCGCTGGCCACGTTGACGCTGTTGTTGCAGCGTAATACCCAACCACAAGCCGTATTGGTTCTCGGCGATGGCCACTTATGGGCAGCGCTGCCCGAGCCGGTGCGCCTTGCCTGCATTGGACGCGTCCGCACCCTGGGTTGGGCCGACCCGGCCGGTTGGCTCGCACTGCTGCGCCGGATTGATGCCGTCGGACCTTTGACGGGCCTGCATATCTGGGGCCTGCGGGCGCTGGCGGCTGTTGCCTTGCGCCGCTGGTCGGTGCCCATCGTGCTCAATCCCGGTGGGCCGTATACCACCCGGCAACGCAGTCTCCTGCGCCTCCTAGTCCAACGCTGCGGGGTCACGGTTGTCGCCCAGAGTCAGACCGAACAACAGATTTTGCAGTCGGCGGGAATCGCCGAAGTCCAACTTATCCCCCTGCCCTGTCCACTGGACCAGCGCCCCGATCGCGCCGCCGTATGGGCTGCGTTGGGGGTACCCACCACGGCGGGGCCGGTAATTTGGCTGGCTGGCCGAGGACGCGGTGCGGGCCATGAACTGGGCTTATGGGCCGCAGGCATATTTCAACAGTTAGAACTCCAAACCTGCGTATTGGTGCGGGCCGATAGCCCCGGCCTGGCGCGGTTTGCCTCCGCGTTGGCCCACGCCAACACCATTCATCCCGTGCCCGTGACCACCGGCGATTTTGACCTCGCGGCCGCCGCGGATATGGTCTTGTTTACCCCCACCCAGCCCGTGGGAGTCATGGGCGTCTTGGCGGCCATCGCCTTGACCGTGCCCGTTGTGGTCACCCCTCAGCCCGTGGCCACTGAATTTATCGCCCAGGGCCAGACCGGCTGGGTGGCCAAAAGCCTGCAACCCCGGCAGATCGCCGCGCGGCTGGAAGCCTGCTGGCGGATGCCGGCGGAACGGCAATTATGGGCCGGCAATGCCCGGGCCCAGTTGTTTGCCCAGCATAAACCCAGTGCCGCAGTGGCGGAATATCACAAACGCTATCAGCGTCTGCCGTCCGACACGCCCGTAAACCTGTAAGCTGGTGTGCCGTTGGTCTGTCCGGGATACGGATAGACTATTTCAAGAGCCTTCGCGCGGTCTGATTTTCCGCCTCCAAGATTACCCATTTGGCTAAAATAGCAATAATTCCGTTTGCGTCAGGTTGTATTTTGCGAATATAACTCCGACTTGTGCGTTAGCTTGGGGTGCATGCGCCCACTACATAGGTTTTGAACGGAACGATTCATGAAGCGCTACGGCTTGGTGTTGTTATTTATTGGTTTGATGTTGGTTCTGGCCCGCTGGGGTGATGTGGTGACCCGTCTGACCGGTGGCGAGCGTACACGCGTCAAACGCGTGATGGAGTGGAGTTGGTCGGGCACGCCGGACGTGGAACGCCGCCGGGCGGAAAAATTCGAACAAATTTATCCCGATACCCGGGTGGAACTGCAGTTCCTGCAGGTTTCGCGCATGTGGGACACGATTTATGTCAGTTTCATCAGCGGGAATCCCCCCGACCTGATGGGCGTAAGTATGCGTGATGCCCGGGATTACGTTGCCGCCGGTATGCTGCGGCCCATGGACGATATGCTGGAACGCGAACTCGCCCGGCATCCGGATTTCGTGGACAACCGTATCAACGACCGCCAGACGCTGATGTATTACCAGACCAATCCCAATGACCCCTTGATCAAGGACATGGCCAAGCATCCGTTGGAAGCGGCCCGTTTGCTGCACATGCACGGCAAGTTTATGGGCTTTATCAATCCCATCGGCATCAATGCCCTGACCTATAACAAGCGTTTATTCCGGAACGCCGCGCGTATGTTCCCCGAGGCTGGTTTAGTGGATAGCCAGGGCGAACCCGTCCCGCCACGTACCTGGATGGAACTGCTGCGCGTGGCGGATGTGCTGACCAAATATGGCAAAGAGAGCAAAGAAGGCTGCTATGGACTGGTCATGCGCGAGCAATTCCCGCGTGAGACCATGAGCGCCATCAGTGTGCTGGCCAGCACGGCCGGCAGTGTGGGCTTTGATTATCGCGGCGACAAGTGGATTGACGGTGTCGATCAGCCGGTGGGTAAATTTACCCCGGAACATCCAGCCTTTCTGGGTGCTTTCCGGCTATTGCTGAAAATGAAAGCCCAAGGGAGCGTACTGCCCGGAGGTTCCAGCCGCGAATATGAGGAAGTGCGTACCGCCGTGGGCTCGGGTCGGGCCGCGATGGTGCTTGATGGCTGGCACGCGGCCTTGATTGCCAGCGAACGCGTACCGTGGGCCAAAAATGATATCGGTTCGGCGCCCATCCCGGTTCCGTATGATGAAACCAGCCCCAATGCCGCGGCCCAAAAAGCTGAAATTGAAGCGTTGCTGCAATTACCGGTCCAGCGCAGCCGTCCCCCCCGGGGCGATATCAGCAATACCACGTGTATCACTTCCGGCGCGGCCAATCCCGACGCAGTGTGGAATTGGATGCACTGGGAAGCCTATGACCAGGAACGCATGAAAGCCGGCACCCGGCGGGGCAGCTTGCCGCCTAATAAGATGGCTGCCAGCAAAATTAACGACCCCGACTGGTATCCACTACCCTATCAAAAGCAGGTTTGGACCAGTTGGGCAGGCCATGCGCTCTGGCCGGCCAGTCCGCAGTTCAAAAAACCGTTAGGTAAGAGCGAACAGGATATTTTCCATGAACTCATGGGCCAAATCACGGATGCCAAAGATAAAGACCAAATCATTCCCGACTTGATGACCAAGGCGAAAACGCAATTGGATGATTATGCCCAGCGCGTCAACGGCAGTCTGGCGGAACGGGTTAAGTCGGGTATGGAGTTACCTACGGCATGGACCTTTGCTGATTTCGATCCCATGAACCCGCAGTTGGCGTTTGAACGGCAACAGGAATTAGCCCGCGATCCGGCTGTCAAAGCCCGGATTGACGCGCTGATCGCCCAATTGCCGCCGGAATATCGCAATCCTGCGGATGCCCAAGAGCTGTTCCGCTTCAAACCCTCCAACGGTCGCGGGGGTATGCTGGCAGTATTGGGCTTGCTGGTGCTGGTGGCGGGGGGGTATCTGGGCTTTAGTTATATTGCCGGTAACCGCCGCGACGCGGCCCTGCCTTGGCTGATGCGTAAAAGCCAGATGCGGCGCTACTGGTATGGCTATGTGTTCATCATGCCCGGGATGCTGCTGCTGTTTGTCTTCGTGGTCTATCCCACGTTGTACCAGTTCTATCTGGCCATGCACGAAGGCAGCGGCCTGACCCCGCTGCGTTATATCGGGTTCAGTAATTTCAACCGCATCATGCAGGACCGGCCCTTCTGGACCAAGGTCCTGCCCAACACCATGCTGTATATGGTGGTGGTCACCACGATTCAGATCGCCATCGCGCTGTTCGTGGCCAACCTGCTCAGTCTCCCGCTCAAATTGAACCGCTACGTCCGCGCCCTGTTCTTCATCCCCATGGCCACCGCCCTGTCGGCCATCGCGATTGTCTTTTTTGGTTTACTCGGCGGCGGCGAAAGCTCCACAGTCAACCAGGTCATCGCCTACCTGCATCTGGATTGGCTGCCGGGCATGTTCGGCCTGACCACCAGTCATGAATGGCTGGGCAGTCCCAAAACCGATTTGTATTCCGTCATGCTGGTGGGCATCTGGCATGGTCTGCCCTACAACACCATCCTCCTGCTGGCGGGCTTGCAGTCCATTGATCCGCAGTTGTACGAAGCCGCCGATGTGGATGGCGCCACCGCTTGGCAGCGCTTCTGGCATATCACCATCCCGGAACTCATGCCGGTGCTGGTAATTATTGTCTTCAATGCCCTGGTCGGCGCCGCCCGCGTGTTCGGCGTGGTGTACATCCTGACCGGCGGCGGCAAGGGCTACAGTTCGGAAGTGGTCTCCACGTACATCTTCAAGTATGGCTTTACCAAACCCGAATTCGGCGAACCCGATCTGGGCTATGCTTCCGCACTCGGGATTGCCTATTCGCTGATTCTCGCGGCCCTGACCATCACCAATGTGACGATTATGGCCCGGCGTTGGCGGGCGCAGGTGCGTAACGAGGAAAAAGGTATGACGGTGAAACCCGCAACTGTGGTCGCCGGTAAGGAGGTG
>JBIJDM010000162.1:0-6822 GCA_044344145.1 Phycisphaerae bacterium | reverse complement strand
ATATTTGCCCAAACTCAACGTGTCAGAGTTCCGTGATGTTAGCGCTGCGGCATCATAGACCTTGGCAGGTACCGCAGTATCTTTGACATAACCTTCAAACAAAGCCCGTTTCCACTTCCATTCACTATCCACGCCATACGCCTTGAGCGTGCGCTGCACCAGGTCATAGCCCGGCGTAGCGGTGCCATCCACCAGCAAGGCCAGCAACTCGATGACACTCTTGCCATTGAACATCGGCTCAATCAACGGCTGGATAATACTGATGGTGCCATCAAAGGTGCGGGTATCGCCCCACGCTTCCAGGAAATGGGCCTGTGCCAGATGCCAGTGGGCATATTCCGAGGTTTCGTCGTCGTGCGTTCCCAGTCGTACCACCTGCCCGACTTTGGCCATCGCCCCGGCAACATCCACATCACCCGGCGCGGTGTAGACGGGATTCCCGCCCAAAATCACCAGCGTCTTGACCTTGCCCTGCTGGGCATCGGCCACCAACTGTTGCAGGCTAGCCACGCCGGTGGCAAATTCAGTGGTGGGATAATATTCCACCGTCTTGCCAACATTACCCAAGGCCTGATTCAAGCGTGCGACCAAGGCATGCACTGCCGGACTCTGCCGCGCCCCCGCCACCACCACGCATTCACCGGGGTGCTCAATCAACTCGGTGCCAATAACATTCAAGAACTGCGTATAGTCCTTAACCAACTTACTGACGGGATGATTGGTGCGGAGGAATCCCTGATCCTTAAAGGTAAACAGGTCATCGGCGACCGATTCGATCAAACTTGCCGGCACCGCCAACCGATGATCCGCCGCCGCGCCGGTGGTCGTAACCATCGGCTCGATGGCATACATGCGGTTCATGCTCGGGACCAGCGCTGAATCATTATGTAAACGCCGACCCGCCGCGAAATCGCGGCTGTACTTCACCGCCAGCGGATGACCGTTGAACAGGTCGGCATCAAGCGTGACAATAATTTTGGCTTTATCGAGCTGATACACCGCCCGCAGCGGTTGTCCATAAAGTTTGAACAGCCCTTCCAACTCGTTTTGTGCCCCCACGGGTTCGTAGGTCAGCCACTGGGTCTGGGGATATTTCGCCTGCAACCGCTTGCGCAGATCAATCACGCTGGGGCTGCTGCTGGCTTCGCTCAGGATATACAACCCCTGCCCCTGTGCGGGCATGAGGTTGGGAATTTCTTTGCTGAACTGTTCCCAGCCACTGGGGTCCGCGTGCGCGCCGCGTCCGGGTTTGTCGCGCTTGATCACGCCCAGACTGCGATCGGGATCATACATCCCCAGCAACGCAGCCTGCTGATAAGTATCACTGGCCCCCATATTCAAAGGGTGATTCGGCTGGCCATCCAGCTTCACCGGCCGGCCGTCATAACTCGTAGCCACCAGCCCCACGCCCACGCCGCTCAATTCCGTCGCGGTGGCATAATGCACCGGCACGCCGGGCATGCGGTTTTCGGGCCGCCGGGCATATTCGACCACTTTTTCCTTGGGCCAACGCCGACAACCCACCAGACCTGCCAGCGCGATGCTGGCCGCCATGATTTTCAGGAAGCCGCGACGCGATTCGCCGACCCATTCCGACGCCTCGGTGGGGAACTCGCGTTCCAGAAAAGTCTGAAACTCCGGTGTCCCCTCGAGTTCTTCGAGGCTGCGCCAGTAAGTCTTGCCCTTGCCGTGAGTGTTTTTTATCTGTGACATGTCACACAATCTACATTGGGTTGTACGTGATACTTGTCCTTAAGCTGCCGGCCCAGTTGTACCTGGTCCCCGGCGGGCTTCCAATCCATATTGGTAATTTGATCGCGCGGCCGCAGGAATTTTTCCGGTTGCCGGTGACATTCCAGACACCACGCCATATTCATGGGCTTGTCCTGCCAGACGACTTCCATCTGGTTGATCTGGCCGTGGCAGGTGTTGCAGCCCACGCCCGCATTCACATGCGCGGAGTGGTTGAAATACACATAGTCCGGCATGTCGTGCACCTTGACCCACGGGATGGGCTTGCCGGTGCTCTTGGATTCCACCAGCGCCGCCAATTTGGGGCTTTCCGGGAACAAAGCCCGGTGACAGTTCAAGCAGCTTTCGGTCGGGGGCACGGCAGCAAAGCCGGCCTTCTCCACACTGCTATGACAGTAACGGCAATCGAGTCCCAATTTGCCCACGTGCACCGCATGGCTATAGGGAATCGGCTGCGTGGGCATGTAGCCCACACTCAGGCTGGTCGGATTGGCGCCATAAACCAACAAGGTACCTAGATACGCGGGCACGATCCCCATGATCGTTAACACGACGAATAGCATCTTGTTGGACCAGCGCGGAAAGGTGAACAAAGGCGTTTCGCTCATAGCTCCAAATCGTCCGTTGCGGGTACCTTCTGACGTTGTCAAACCACAAAGTTTGGACAAGCCTAGGCAGCATTTTCATAAAGGCAAACGTGAACCGATAAACCTTTGTGAAACATAGCACAAAGTGCGGGTGATACTACCAATGGAGCGCCAGCGCGTCAATTAACTGGATAGGTTTATCCAATTAAAGAGTATGGGCTCTTTTACTATATTTAATCCAACTCAATTATGCCGCACCAGAAGCGAGGGTATTACGCACCGGAACCCCATGCTTTTGCAGCATCGCTTTCACTTCGTTGATGCTGAATTCCCGGAAATGGAAGATCGAAGCCGCCAGGGCCGCATCTGCCCGGCCGGTGCTGAGCACATCCAGAATATGCTCCGGCTTACCTGCCCCACCACTGGCCACCACGGGGATATGCACCGCTTCGCTGACCGCGCGGGTCATTTCCAGGTCATAGCCGTTGCGGGTACCGTCCGAATTCATGACGTTGAGAACGATCTCGCCGGCCCCCAGACGTTCCGCATCCATGACCCAATCCATCACGCCAATGCCCGTGCCCACACGGCCACCATTGACATAGACTTCCCAAAACTCGCTGCCATCGGGCTGTTTGACGCGGTTGGCATCCAGCCCCAACACTGTGGCACACCGGCCAAACCGTTGGGCAATATCCGCCAGCAAACGCGGATTCTTGACCGCGGCGGAATTTAAACTCACTTTTTCCGCCCCGGCTTTGATCAAGGCCATGGCATCTTCGAGGGTACGGATCCCGCCGCCAACGGTAATAGGCATAAACACGCTATCCGCCACGCGGCGCACCACGTCGGTCATAATCTGCCGGCCTTCATGGCTGGCGGTGATATCGTAGAATACCAGTTCGTCAGCGCCCGTCTGGTCGTAGAAAATCGCCTGTTCCACGGGATCGCCCGCGTCCACATGGTCAAAGAACTTCACGCCTTTGACCACGCGCCCACGATCCACATCCAAACACGGGATAATCCGCTTCGCCAGCATAACTGCTAACTCCTAAAACACCCGCCAATAACCACAGCAGGCACCCGCGAATTGTACCGCATCCCTCCGCAGGACGATAGGCCCCGAATTCGCACCCCAAGGTCATCACTTCCAAATTGCCAGATACGCCCCCGCCACCATCAGCCCGATTCCCAACCAATTCACCGGAGCCATCTTGTCCTGTAGAAAGATCACCGCCAGCAGCACCGCAAAGGGCATGCTGAGTTTATCCACGGCCGCAACCTGGGAAACCTTGCCCACGCTGATCGCCTTGAAGTAAAACAGCCAACTCACCGCCCCCGCCAGCCCCGACAGCACCACGGCGATAATCGCCTTGCCGCTGATTTCGGTGAATTTGCCAAAACTCCCCACCACCGCCCCCCAGGAACACAGAAAGGCCGTCATAATCATGCTGCGGACAATCGTCGCCAGCGTGCTGTCCACCGACTGCATGCCCAGTTTGGCAAAGATGCCCACCCCCGCCGCGGCCAACGCGGATAGCAAAGCATAAATCAACCAAGCTGGCATAGCAGCCCTTCCGGATAAATGTTAATCGCCAAAAGCCAGCAATCTGCCAGCGTCCGTATTATGGCACAGTTAAGGCTTAAAATATACGTTTTTGTCTGCGGATTTCGGCCCCGGTTGGTTATAATTACTCCCACACAGGAGCCCCACTATGAAACTAGCCATCATCGGTACCACCGGCCAACTCGGGCACGATATGCAGCGTTATGCGGCGCGGATCGGCCATGAAGTGCTGGCGATTGCCGGCCGCGCCGATCTGGATATCTGCTCGGAAGCCGATGTGAATGCCATGTTGGACCGGCTCCAGCCCCAGGCGCTGGTGAATACCGCCGCGTTTCATAATGTGGACCTGTGCGAAACCCAGACCGAAGCGGCCTATAAAACCAACGTGCTGGCCGTGCGCCATTTGGCCCAGGCCTGCGAAACGCGAAAAATCCTGTTTGTGCAGGTGGGCACCGATTATGTCTTTGAAGGCACCCCGGCCCGCAAGCCTCTGCCGGAAGAGGCCCCGGTCTGCCCTAAAAGCATTTATGCCCTCAGCCGCTTTGGCGGGGACTGCATGACGCAGGCCTTTGCCCCGCAATATGGCTACGTGGTCCGCTCCTGCGGGCTCTTTGGCGTGGCGGGTTGCAAACTCAAAGGCGGGTTGAACTTTGTGGACATGATTATCAGCATGGCCAAAGCCAAAAAGCCCATGCGCGTGGTCAACGACCAAACCGTCGCCCCCACCCCCACAGATGACCTGGCCCGGCAGATTATCAACATTCTGGAAAAGCGCATGCCCACGGGCATCTATCATGCAGTCTCGCATGACGAATGCACCTGGCACCAGTTCGCCGTCGAAGCCCTGCGCCTGGCCGGGATTGACCACCCCATCGAACCCGTCCCCAGCAGCACCTGGGCCGCTGCGGCGCTCCGCCCGACCTACAGCGTGCTGGACAATGCCCGTCTGCGCAGCATGGGCATGGATATCATGGCCCCCTGGGAAGAAAGCCTGCGGCGGTATGTCCGGGAAAAATATGGGTGAGGTGGGGGTAAAGGGTAGACCTCACGCAGCAGGCCTTATTGCGGGGGCCTTTTAAACCATTTGGCGCGAATGTTTCGGCCATACATGAGCCATAGAAATACGGCGGGTACAAGCCACAACCAAGACACTTCCACGACATAGTCTCTCCCGCTGGAAAACTTTTTCTCTATATAATATCTGATCGGGACTATTGTCTGAATACCGTGGTACATCGAATCCAAACGTATACCTCCCACTATCCCATTCTTGGTCGGCAGATCATAATGCCAATATACATAGGGTGGTGCATTCTCTGGGTAACTAAAATACCAAAAATGAAAATAGAGGGAGAGACAGCTTGATTCTATCCCTCCGATTTGGGTGTGTCGTATTCCTGTCTCTACGTGTGTACGCACTGCACTATAGCGAAAGTCCAAAGCATATAGCGCAACCATGATGACAAGCAGTGCAATCCACGCGACCCAGCGCGGGATACGCCGATGAGGTGACGGTTGCTTACGCCAATAATCCAACACGGTCTTCATGATTACACTAGCAATCTGACGGTCCTTTGACGCCACTGCACACCCTTACATCCCCGCAATCCGGGGATTCACGAACACATTGTCATGCCCCGGCACAATCATGTCGGCGATTTCGTAGAGTTCCAGCAGACTCGCTTTGGCTTGTTCCAGATCATACGCCCCCGGCAGGACCTGGCCGGCGATGAAATGCCCTTCGGTCGCCACCGCATCCCCGGCGATGATCACCGTGCGGGTGGGCTGGGCCACCAATAACCCGCACTGCCCCGGCGTATAGCCCGGCAGCGGGAACAGCGACACCCCCGTCGTCAATTCATCCGGCGCATCCTGCAGCCGTTCCAATAATTCCTGATCCAATTCCAACGGTTCCAAATCCAGCGCCGCCCCCGCCCGGGCCCGCTCCAGCGCCGCCGTCAGGCCCCGCTGCGCGGCATCCCGTTCGGGTGCGTGCAGATACCATGTGGCCTTGCGAAACGCCCCCAGCCCGCGCCGATGCACGGGTTTGAAACTGGTCAGAAATACATCGGTAATGGCATCGGCGTGAATCCCCGCACGCTCGAACAGCCGGGCCTCCAAGACCTGTCCCGGCAGCGAAGGGTCCACCAGTATCTGCCGATCCCCGCTGGTGATCAGCGTGGTGGTGGAGTGACTGGTGCGCGTCTCGCTGCGTTCGTTCCAGAGCAGATTCCGCGCCAGCGTACCGATACTCACCACAATGACCTGACTCATAGCATATACTCCTTTTATCGGGCCGAGTGGGCCGCACTGGGACAATCCTGGGCCACCGGACACGCCGCACACGCGGGTTTGCGGGCCATGCACATCCGTCGGCCATGCCAGATCAGCAGGTGACTGAGCATGCACCACTGGTCGGCGGGAAATAACTTCATCAGTTCCACTTCGATCGTTTCGGGGGTGGCAGCCTTGGTCAGCGCCAAACGCCCCGTCAACCGCTGCACATGGGTATCCACAACAACGCCGACATTGATACC
Source organism: Phycisphaerae bacterium (assembly GCA_044344145.1). Lineage (GTDB taxonomy): Bacteria > Planctomycetota > Phycisphaerae > WQYP01 > WQYP01 > JBAXGE01. The sequence goes on along the minus strand of JBIJDM010000162.1, from coordinate 379 downwards.
AAACGCATTACCCAGCACCACATTGGCGGTCTTGCGGCCCACGCCAACCAACGTAATCAGGTCTTCCATCCGCCGGGGCACCTGACCCTGAAAATTCGCCACCAGCGCAGTAGCCGTAGCATGCAGGGATTTGGCTTTGCTGCGGAACAATCCTACCGACGCGATCAAGGGCTCAATATCCGCCGGGGTAGCGTGGGCCATGCTGGCCGTATCGGGATAACGCGCAAATAATCCGGGCGTGACCATATTCACCCGGACATCGGTACATTGGGCCGAAAGGATGGTCGCCACCAGCAATTCCCAGGCATTACGATGGTTCAACTCGCAGTGCGCGTCGGGATAGATCTGCCGTAAGCCAGCGTAGATTCGCCCTGCCCGC
>JBIJDM010000218.1:0-4554 GCA_044344145.1 Phycisphaerae bacterium | reverse complement strand
CTCACATCCGCCGGAGTGAGGCCTTCCAGTCGGGCGGCCTGGCCAATGGTGCGCGGGCGAAATTTTTCCAATGCTTGCCGGGCTTCGTTGCGCAGGTCGCGGAAGTTGGCATAATTCATCCCCGCCGGAATCGTTTTCGCTTCCAATTGCAGCATGCGTTCGGCGCTGCGGCGTTCGCGTTCGATATAGCCGGCATATTTGGCCTGCACTTCGACCTGCCCGGCCACGCTGGCCAGTACCGGGTCACCCAGATATGCGGCCAACTGCGCCCCTGCCGTGCCACCAAATACTTCAGCCAGATTAGCCAGCGTCACTTCCGGCCGGCGCAGATAATCCAGCGCCGAACCGTGGGCGTTATGTAATTGTCCAAGTTTCTGCTCCAAGTCCTGCTGGGCCAGCAGGCGCCGGTGATAACGCTGATACCGTGCCGTGGTGGCCAATCCGATTTCATATCCCAACGGCGTCAAACGCTGATCGGTATTATCGCTGCGCAAACTCAGGCGGAATTCTGCCCGGCTGGTAAACATGCGGTACGGCTCGGTAAGTTCCTTGGTAACCAGATCATCAATCATCACGCCGATATATGCCTGCGCGCGGGACAGCACCACAGCAGGCCGGGACTGAATCCGCCGGGCGGCGTTGATACCAGCGATCAGCCCCTGACCAGCGGCTTCTTCGTAGCCACTGGTACCATTAATCTGCCCGGCCAGCCACAGTCCGCGCACGGTGCGGACTTCCAGACTGGCATCGAGTTGGTGCGAAGGGATGAAGTCATATTCCACGGCATAGCCATACCGCAGCACGCGGGCGTTTTCCAACCCCTCGATACTGTGAATCAGCGTGTCCTGCACATCCTGCGGCAGACTGGTGGAGATGCCGTTACAGTAAATTTCATTGGACTCCAGACTCTCGGGTTCGAGGAATATCTGGTGCCGGTCCTTATCGGCAAAGCGCACAATCTTGTCTTCGATGCTGGGGCAATAACGCGGTCCGCGCGAGTGAATCTGCCCGCTGTACATCGGGGCCCGGTGCAGATTGGCCCGGATGCAGTCATGCACGGCGGCATTGGTATATGTGATGTAACATGGCACCTGCGGCAGGCAGGGAAACTGCCTGGCCACCAGTGCGTCAGGGGTGCCGGTCAGGTCACTGAAGGGTTGCGGGTGATCGTCACCATGTTGCAGAGCTAAGTCCACCAACCGCAGCGATTCGGCGGCCAGCCGGGGCGGGGTGCCGGTTTTGAGGCGTCCCACCTGCAAGCCCAATTCCGCAAAGCTGGCGGAGAGCCCCTTGGCGGCGGCTTCGCCCACACGCCCGCCTTCGGTCTGACATTCCCCGCAGTGCATCAACCCACGCAGGAAGGTGCCCGTGGTGGCCACCACCGCGCGGCAGGCAAAGAACCGCCCGTCTTCCAGCGTGACGCCGGTAATCTGCTGACGGGCTTCAGATGCGGTATCCGTCACAGGCTGGTAATGCAGGCGATCCACGATGCCCGTCACGATGGTTAGATTGGGGCAATGGGTGGCCAGTAATTGCTGGACCACGCGGGCATAGGCATATTTATCCGCCTGAGCACGAGGACTCTGCACAGCGGGGCCTTTGCTGGCGTTGAGCATGCGGAACTGGATACCGGTGGCATCAATGGCATGGGCCATAAGCCCGCCGAGGGCGTCAATTTCGCGTACCATCTGACCTTTGGCTATCCCGCCGATGGCAGGGTTGCAACTCATCCGGCCAATGGCCAGCGGGTCCATGGTCACCATGGCCACCCGGCCCGACGCCCCGAGCATATGACAGGCCGCCCACGCGGCCTCAACGCCCGCATGCCCGCCCCCGATCACGACAATATCGAAAATATCACTCATGGCAGGCATTTTAGCGGGTTGCTGGGATGATGGCACACATTAAGCGTTGGATATAATTCGCCTGTATGAAATATCTTGTCAAAAACCCTCCGCAAGATTGTTGCAAACAAGGATTTACGTTATATTTTGATGTTTTCGCCCCTTGGCAGATCTTGCGCGGTGTTCGTGCAGACCTTGGGGTAACCCCGGTATGCTTCGACCCGGGGTATGGTCCGCTGGGGCAAGGTGCCTTGGAGCCCGGACAGTTCGGGGCCAGTTAGAAAGGTTTTGTTCATGGTCAATATTGCACTGCTGCGCGACTTGGGTTACGACGAGAAGAGTCCCACCAACGAGTTGATGCAGGAATTGGAAGCATTTAATCAGAGCGCTGACGTCGAAGCTTTGCTGGAATCCAGCGGCGCGGCGTTCACCAACGGCGCCATCATTGACGGTACCGTCGTGGCGATTCATGGCGACGATGTCATCATTGACACCGGCATGAAGTCCCCCGGCAGCCTGAGTCTGTCGCGCGAATTTGACGAACCCGCCGCGGTCGAAGTCGGCCAGCGCGTGGCCGTGCTCATCGAGAGCGTCGAAGCCGCCGATGGCATGATTCAGATTTCGAAGCGCAAAGCCGACCGCATCCGCGGTTGGGAAACCATTATCAACTCCAAAAAAGAAGGCGACATGGTCTCCGGCAAGGTCACCCGCAAGATCAAGGGTGGCTTGCTGGTGGATATCGGTGTGCCGGTCTTCCTCCCGGCCAGCCAGGTGGATATCCGTCGGCCCAACGATATTGCCGAATACATCGGCAAGACCATCGAAGCCGAAGTACTCAAGATCGACCTCGAACGCCGCAACATCGTCATCAGCCGCCGCAAACTGCTGGAACGGCAGCGTTACGAAGCCAAGGCCAAGCTCTTCTCCGAAATCGAAGTGGGCCAGAACCGCAAGGGCGTGGTCAAGAACATCGCCGACTTCGGCGCGTTCGTGGACCTCGGCGGCGTAGATGGCTTGCTGCACATCACCGATATGTCCTGGGGCCGGATCAATCACCCCACCGACCTGCTCCAACTGGACCAGGAAGTGGAAGTGGTGGTCCTGTCGGTGGACAAGGAAAAGGAAAAGATCGCCCTGGGTCTCAAGCAGCGTCAGGCTTCGCCGTGGGAAAACATCGAAGAGAAGTATCCCGTCGGCACCCGCGTCCATGGCGCGGTGACCAACCTGATGAACTACGGCGTATTTGTGAAGCTCGAAGAAGGCGTCGAGGGGTTGGTCCATATCTCGGAAATGAGCTGGACCAAGCGCATCAACCATCCGTCCGAAATGGTCACCGTGGGCCAGGAAGTGGATGTCGTGATCCTCGAGATCAACAAGAGCAAGCAGGAAATCTCGCTGGGTATCAAGCAGACCGAAGCCAACCCGTGGACCGTGCTGGCCGAGAAGTATCCCGCCGGTGCGGTGATCTCGGGCAAGGTCCGCAACCTGACCAACTATGGCGCCTTCATCGAAATTGAAGAAGGCATTGATGGTCTGTTGCACGTCAGCGATCTGAGCTGGACCAAGAAGGTCTCGCATCCCTCGGAAGTCCTCAAGAAGGGCGACCTGGTGCAGTGCGTAGTCCTCTCTGTGGATCAGGAAAAGAACCGCGTGGCCCTCGGCCTCAAGCAATTGACCGAAGACCCCTGGTTGAACGCGATCCCGACCAACTACCAGCCGGGCATGATTGTCCGCGGCAAGATCACCAAGATCACCAACTTCGGCGTGTTTGTGGAACTCGAACCCGGTCTGGAAGGCTTGCTGCACGTCAGCGAACTGTCCGATGCCAAGGTCGAGAATCCGCAGGAAGTCGTCAAGATTGGCGACGATGTGGAAGTCAAGATTCTCCGCGTGGATCTGGACGAACGCAAGATCGGCCTGTCGCTCAAACGCGCCCAGTGGACCGCCACCAGCGTGGAAGAGGCCCCGGCCGACCCGAGCCGTCCGGCCAAGAAGTACAAGGGCGGTTTGGAAGGCTAAGCCTTTCCGACTGTTACCGCAACCATCCAGCCCTGCATGGTCACCCCATGCGGGGCTTTTTATTGCGCCGCGGTTTAGGGTATCATGGGACCGTGTGATTCATAAAGAAAAAGATGGCCGTGGACGTTGCCCGATTCATCCGGGCGGACTACGATTGCACCATTAACACCTTGCAAAGGATTTACGCCATGAAAAAGCACGCACTCTGGGCGGTGTTCTCGTTGGTGGTGGCCATGACCGCGCAGGCCGGGGGCACGCAGATCTGGCATCATCAAACCGAGAAAGATTATGCCACCGGCGTGCTGCAGGATGTGCAGGTGGATAAGCAGGGGAAGTTACGGCTGGGCCGTAAAGTGGAAAAAGTACTCGAGCAAACCGACCATTTCATTCTCACCGCGGTGGCCAACGGGAATTCGGTCTACTATGCCGCAGTGGGCGATGGCAAAGTGTACCGGGTGGCCCTGCCCCAACCGCAGGAATTTTATGGCCCCGAAAAGGGCGAAACGTGGGACCTGACCCGGCTGGCCAATGACCCCACCGGCGGAATCATTGCCGTCACACACGGCGAAGACACCGTGCAGGTGGTGAAACTCACCCCCCCGCCGGCAGGTAAGGCCAAGGTCACCGTACTGGCCCGGATTGAGGCCAAGGGCGCCAGCGTCAGCAGCTTCTGCGTCACCCCCGAAGGCGG
>JBIJDM010000160.1:0-6901 GCA_044344145.1 Phycisphaerae bacterium | reverse complement strand
TTGGCCAATTCCGCGATTTTGTCGTCATGCCAGGACATGGTACGGTGACGACCTCCTTGCTATTAGATTATAATCCCTCGTATCGGATAGCAACTTAATTTCCGACAATCACTTGGAAGTTATTCGCTATTATGGAGAAGCTATTTTGCCCTCGCTCGTGCGGACCATCTTCCTGATCACCGACACCCAGCGCGGTGGCGTGCCGTTGGTGCTCAAGCAGCGCGTGCTGTGGCTGCGGGAGGCAGGGCTGGTGGACCCGGTCGTGGTCTCCATTGCCCCGGCAGGGCCGATCTCCGACGAACTCAGCTCCACGGGAGTTACCTGTTTAAGTCTTAATGCCCAACATCGCCACGATTGGCGCGTGCTGCCGCGTTGGCTGACGCTCTTGCGACAACAACGCCCGGCGCTGGTGGTCAGTCTCATGGCCCATGCCAACCTGCTGGCCGCACTGGGAAGAACTTATTACCCCGCGCCCAAATACATTCAAGAGTTACACACCACGCAAGCCCATCCCGGCTGGCCGTGGCCATTGCTGGGCATGATTGCTGGCAGTGCCGACATACTGGTCGCGCCGCATTCCGCCGTGCTGGACCGCATACGCCCAGTCGCCCCGCAAACCGCGCTGGGCCTGCTGCCCAATCCGCTGGATGTGGACCGCTTCGCCACCGCCGCGCCCATGCCCACTGCCGAACTCCCCTGGCCCGTGGGCAGTCCGGTGATTGGTTATGTGGGCCGCTTTGACCCAATTAAGAACTTGCCCGTATTGCTGCAGGCCTTCGCCCAAGTTCGACGCAGCAGCCCCACCACTCACCTCGCACTGATTGGTTACGGCCCCGAGCAAGCAGCGCTGACGGCCCTGATCCATGAACTCAAACTCACCACCGTGGTACACATCATCCCCACCACCCCCACGCCGGAGCGCTGGCTAGCCAGTATCCACACTTTAGCATTACCCTCGCAGGCCGAGGGTTTCGGCATGGCCGTCGCCGAAGGTCTCGCTACGGGCTGTCAGATCGTCGCCAGCGATTTGCCCCCGCTGCGCACCATTCTTGGCGACGGTCGCTGGGGCCAACTGGTCCCGCCGGGGTCGTGCGATCAGCTAACCACCGCACTCAGTACCGCATCACACACCGCCCAACGCACCACCCACGAATTAGCGGCAGCGCGGGCCCATCTAAACTCCCTCTGCGGTCCCTCCGCCCTGCTCGATAGCTGGACCCAACTCCTGCGCCGCATCGGAACAGGCGACTAAACACTCGGTTTGGGCATTCCGGCATTCTTTGCTAACATACGCGCATGAAAAAGACGATTTACCTCGAAACCTTTGGCTGTCAGATGAATGTGCTGGACTCGGAACTGGTCGAAAACCAGTTGCGGGCCCTGGGCTATGAGTTCGTCACCACGCCCGAAGCCGCGCGCGTGGTGCTGTATAACACCTGTTCGGTGCGCGAATTATCCGAACAAAAAGTCTGGAGCCGGCTGGGTCTGCTCAAGCAGCGTAAACGCGATGAACCCGAAGTCATCGTCGGCGTAATCGGCTGCATGGCCGAGCGCGAAGGCACGGGACTGATGAAGCGGTTTCCGCAGGTGGACCTGATGTGCGGGCCGGGTGAATTGGACCGTCTGCCGGGCCTGCTGGAAAACTTCCTCCTCACCGGCACCCAGCAACACGCTCTAGCCGGCAATACCGCCCGGCGGTCGAGTCTGCTGCAATCCGCCGATGAAGACGGGCTGGAAATGCTGGATCTGGCCCGCAGCTTTTCGCCCCATGACCGCAAATATCAGGCCTACATCCGCGTGGTCCGTGGCTGCAACAAATTCTGCACCTATTGTGTGGTGCCCTACACACGCGGGCCGGAAGTATCGCGCCCGCCGGAAAATATTCTCGAAGAAGCCCGCAAACTGGTGGACGCCGGCTGTCTGGAAATCACCCTGTTAGGCCAGACCGTCAACCATTATCACTACGAACGGCCCACCTCGGTACCCGGCGGCGTGGGCCAGCAGACCACCACGTTTGCCGAACTGTTGCATCTGCTGCATGAGAGCCTGCCCACGCTGCCCCGGCTGCGCTTTGTGACCAGTTTCCCGGCTAGTTTTGGCAATGACATTCTCGATGTGATGGCCACCTCGCCGCGCATCTGCCGGTATCTGCATATCCCCGCGCAGAGCGGTTCGGACCGGCTGCTGAAAATGATGAATCGCGGTTATACCGTGGCGGAATATGACGACCTGCTGCAACGCACGCGCGAACGCATGCCCGATATTCATCTGGCCGGGGATATCATTGTGGGCTTCCCCACTGAAACCGATGCGGACTACGACGCCACGCGGGCGCTGGTGCAGCGCAGTCAGTACAAGAATTGTTTCATCTTCAAATATTCCTCGCGGCCCGGCACACTGGCCGACAAGCGTTATCCCGACGATGTGCCCGATGCCGTGAAACGCCAGCGCAATAACGACCTGCTGAGTGTGCAGGACGCCATCAGCGAACAACTCAACCGCCGCATGATCGGGCAGGAAGTCAACATCCTCTGCGAAGGCCCCAGCGGCTGGAAGCAGGACGCTGAATCGGTCGTTGCGGGCACCGTCAAAATGGGCAATGTGGAACTCGGTGGCGCTCTGGCGCAGGCCTATCAGGCGCCGCGCGATCAGAACCTGATCCAAATGGTGGGCCGCACCGCCGCCGACCAGATTGTCGTCTGCGATGGCCACGCCAACATGGCGGGCAAGATCCTCCGCGTCCGCATTACTGCAGCGCATGCCATGACGATTTTTGGGGATGTGATTGGAGAGGCCACCGCTACGGCTGCGTCGTCGCCGGCGGCAGCGCCAGCGGGAGTATGATCACCCCGCTGTCGTAGATTTCTCCCAGCGGGGACACGTTGCGCAGGCGCATCAGGTCGCCACTGCCGGGGTTGAGGCTCTGATAAATTTCCGCCGCGTCCGGTTCGCCCGGCAGGCCCAGTAGCGGCGTGGGACCCACAAACAATATCGGCACATTGGGATCCAGCCGTACGGGCATTTCCGGCTCATCCAGCCACTTGCGGGTCTTGAGCAGATAGTGCGTGCCATCCACAGATTTCAACACCGGCTTACGGTCCGCACCACTGACAAAGTACAACTGCACATTGGGTTGCCCGGCCAGATAGGCCCACACCGCATCGGCGGGATGGCCCCAGGAATCGGTGGTGATGATCACCACCGGCCTATAGGCCGCATTCATATTCAGCCAACTCACCGCCTGCATCACCGACTGCCCCGCCGTCCAGCCCGACAGATGTTGATAATCATCGCGCCGCGTCTGATCCTGCATCCACGGATTGGTCTGCTGATGCCAAAGCTGATTCATGGGCAGCGCAAACAGCGCCAACGCCAGACCAAACCGCGCCCAGATCAGCCACGGATTACTCACCCGGCTGAACCGTAAAATCGCCACCAGCGCCAGCCCCGATGGCACCAGTAGCGGAATCACTCCCGCCAGACTATAACGCGAGAACGCCACCTGCCCCATCACCACAAACGAGCCCAGCATCAGTCCCAGCCACAAGCCCAGAATCACCAGCGGCCCCCACATCCGCCGCCATAGCATCAGCACCCAGCCTACCATCGCCAACAGCAAGACCGGCGGCGTCAGATACAACCAATACCAACCGCTACCCGGCCGGTTCACCCACCACAGCGAATAATCCCAGTGCCCCTCGGTCAGGGGCACAAACACCATCTGCAAATTGCTGGCCACCAATTGCCCACGCTCCTTCAGACTCAGCGGCGCGGCAAAATGGCTCTGATACATAATCCGCTGCTTGATCACCGGCCATTGCCCGATGGGATCATGCCACGTGCCCCACAGCAGCATCGGAGCCCACAGCACCAGCGTCAACAGCAATGCCGCCCCCAATGCCACCCCACTAGTACGCAGCGCGCGCCCGCGGTTGTGCGCTGGCAGTGCCCACCACAGCGCCGCCGTCACCGGTACCACCCACAACGCGTAACTGAGTATCTGCCGGGTGAGAAAACACGCCCCCATCAGCACGCCCACGGCCAGCACATAACGCCACAATATCCGTCCCGCTTCGGCCTGCCGGCGGAACCAGCGCAAACTCAGCCATACAATCAGCGCCGTCTGGGCACAAAACAGCGCATCGGCCGTAGCCAAGCGCTGATAGAATGCCAAAAACGGGCACAATGTCGCCACCACCACCGCGGCAATCCCCCACCACATACCCGTATCATCATCGTCCTTGGTGGTCCGCATCCGGCTGAGTTCCAGCCCCAGTCCGAACATAGCCAGCGTCCCCAATAACCCCGCGCCCACACTCACCAGCCGCGCGCCAAACAGTGGGTCGGTCCCCCACGGCCAGGCCAGCGCCATCAGCCAATAATGCAGCGGCGGCTTGGGGTCCGCCAGCGAAACCATCAGGTTATCCCACGGAGCCTGCCGAATCAGTTGCGCCCAGCGCAGATAAATCGCCTCATCACTGAATAACGGCAGCGCCAACAGATGCGGCACGCGCACGCACAGATAAAAGAGCCCCAGCCCCAACAGCACCAGCGCCCACCGGCGATACCGGCCGGCACCTTCACGCATACAGGAGATTAAACAGGGCATGCCGATCCCTTAACGTCAGGCAAGCTCGCGCTTGCGGAACAGGGCCGAAGCCAGCCCGATGGCGCCGAGGCTGTACGCCACGGCATACACCGCCGCGTCGGCCACATAACCCCAGATTTGCCCGAAGCTGGGCGTATTGGGCAGGTATTCATCCCCCAAGGTATAGGTGCCGTAAATCAACCGCTGGTCCAAATCAAAGTGACTCAGGAACGGCAGCAGATACGCCCCCTGTTCGGCCAGCCATTGCCACGGCTGGGCAAACTCAAACCCATGCACAAAGCGGGTCAGGTTACACACCAGATACAAACTCACCGTCGCGGTCATATTAATGGCCAGCCCGAAGCGCGTCGAAATCGCCACACTCACCGCCGTCAGGGTCGCCAGTTGCAGGAAGTGCAGACTGCAAATCGGCAGCAGCGCCAGCGTGGCCTTGGTATTGCGCCAATACAACGCCGTTTTTTCCGGGAAATCCACCACCATCAGATCAATCCGCATATCATCAAAAAACCGCAGATACGCGCACGCCGCGGTAAAGATACCCAGTATCGCCACGCACACGCCCAAGAGCACCAGCAGCCCCAGATATTTGCCCGCGATCACCTGCCAATGGGCGATGGGCTTGCTCATCAAGGTCAGCATGGTGCGGTTTTCGATTTCTTCGTCAATCACCTTGGCCGTGGCAAAGACCATCACCGCAAGCGGGAACAGCAGCACAAAATTGGCCGCCACATCGCGGTACATTTTGGTGTCTTCGCTCTGGGTGAAAAAGGGCATCAGGGCAAAGATCAGAATGGTCGCCACGCCCAGCGCCATGACAATCAGGGTAAAAGGTTGCAGCAGCGCCTCGTAATAGGTCACCCGCACCAACGCCCCCAACCGCGTCAGCCCAATCACCGGTAGCAGCACATATTCCACCGCCCCCACCAGCACCACCACCGCCGAGATAGCGATGAGCAGATACGCCATAATCAGCCCCTGCCCGGCGGACAGGAACGTATTAACCAGCCACGTGGCCACCAGCGTGACCACCAGCAGGGGAAGATAGTATTTCAGTGCGATGCCCATACTTGGCGTTACCTCTTAGTGCGTTATACGCAGGGGCGGTTCCTCTTGTTCAACCGGCCGGTCCGTTACATACTGATGGGTGATCTGCTCGGAAAAGTATCCCGTCAGCCGGTCCAACAGCGTTTTCAGGTCCGCCGGACTGCCCTGGGCTTCCATTTCCACACTACCATCGGGTCGGTTGCGTACCCAGCCGCTCAGGTCCAGCCCCCGGGCACATTGCACCGCCGTCATGCGGAAGCCTACGCCCTGTACCCGGCCGGTAAAGACATAGTGCCGCCGGACCATGACTTACAGCACTCCCTTGGTACTGGGAATATCCGTCTGCCGGGGGTCATGACCGATGGCCTGGCGCAGGGCCTTGGCCAGGGCTTTGAAAATCGCTTCGGCCACATGGTGGCTGTTGGTGCCATAAGGCACATTCACGTGCAGATTCATCTTGGCCGTATTGGCGAAACTGCGCAGCGCCTCGTGCACAAGTTCGATATCAAAATCGCCCACGCGCGGCGAGGGGAACGTGACATTGAACACAAACGCCGGCCGGCCGCACAAGTCGAGCGCCACATTGGCGAGGGTATCTTCCATGGGCACACTGGCCCAGCCATAGCGGTAAATCCCGCGTTTATCGCCCAAGGCCTGATCCAACGCACCGCCGAGGACCAGCGCCACATCTTCCACCGTGTGGTGGGCATCAATGTGCAGGTCCCCTTTGGCGGTCACTTTCAGGTCCAGCAGGCCATGCTTACCCAGATGCGTCAGCATGTGGTCAAAAAAGCCCACCCCGGTGGCAATCTGGGTCTGACCCGTGCCATCGAGATTCAACTCCAGTTTGATCTGGGTTTCCTTGGTATCGCGGCTGCAACTAGCGGTCCGTGCCATGGTGGCTCCTTATAACAATTGGCCCCCATTCTACCCGCACTTGCCGTGCAATGGTAACCACCCCGGATGTGGTCGAAAATCCCTTTTGGCCGACTGCATAAACATAGCGAGAATGCGTGTGTCAGGTCCAATTGATTTGGAGTTTCTGCTTCCCTCATACATCAATCGTAATTTAATCACCCACCTACTTGTTGTCCCGTATTTCGACAACAAAAACATCCGTAGGGATATATAATATGTTTTTATTACCACTAATATCTCGCGGACTTAGATCAATAGAAGTAAACGATGTAATTAGACCAGACACTGTCACTGTCTGCCCCTTTTTTAATTCGGAAAGATTTTCATTAT
>JBIJDM010000159.1:0-6902 GCA_044344145.1 Phycisphaerae bacterium | reverse complement strand
GATGTGGATCGGACTACAGCGGATGTATGATCTGGCTTGGGCGTGGGAGATGTTTGGTCCCAAGGGACAAATTCGCAGCCCGTGACTTGTGTGTAACAACGAGGGCGTTGCCCTGGGCTATTGAAATACCGCCCCTTTGGGGCGAAGAATAAACGCATTACCCCGTAACGAAGATCATATCTCTACCCGAGAAATTCCCGATAAACCTTATTTCGCCCCGTAGACTTTCCAGAAATACGCCAGCGTCAGGGTGATGCCCACCAGCAGAATCACGCCGCGGAGTTTGTCGGCGGGGAGGCGCCGGGCGAGTTTCATGCCCAGCACGCCGCCGGTGATGGAGGCGGCGATCATGGGCAGCACGTAGGCCCAGGGGATGGTGGCGCTGAGGAATACCACCGTGGCGGTGGCGTTGATCACCGTGGCCAGCAGCACCTTGAGGGCGTTGCATTGGTGCAGGTCTTCCAGCCCCAGAAAACTCAGCCCCGCCAGCATCAGCACGCCGATGCCGGCGCCAAAGTAACCCCCATAAAATGCGATGACGATTTGCAGACTCAGTACCGCCACGGTCCAGCCGGTGTGGCGTTCGCCCTGATGACGTCCCGCCCAGCGGGCAATGGGTTTGGCAAAGGCAAAGACCAGCGTGGCAAAGGCCAGCAGCCAGGGGATGAGGTAGGTAAAGGTGCGTTCGCTGGTGTTGAGCAGCGTCCAGGCGCCGCTGGCCCCGCCCACGAGCGAAATGAGCGCCATGGTCCAGAGCAGCTTGCGCGGGATGTGAGCCAGATCGCGCCGCGCGGTGACCACGGTGGCGGCGCTGGCGGGCCACAGGCCTAGCGTGCTGGCGATGTTGGCGACTTTATCCGATAAGCCCGCCACGCCGGTGAGGGTGGGGAACAATACGAACGTACCGCCCCCCGCGAGGGCATTCATGCCTCCGGCGATAAACGCGGCGATCATGATGTAGAAGGTTGTCATGCCGCAGAGTTTAGAGGATGGGCCGGGTGCTGGCAAATAACAGGTTGCGCATGGCCGGGGGTGGTTGGTTTGGATTTGGGGCCGGTCTGACTGATAAAGCGGTAAAGCCGGGGTACCGGCATTACCGCACTCCACGAAATGCTGCGCATTAAAGACGGGGGGAAATGCCCGCGGCGCAACAAAAACCCCCGGCCTGCGGGGCCGGGGGTGGAAGGTGTCTTAGATTTCAAGCCGCGTGCTTAGCGCACGCCCATGATGATTTCCATGGTGAGTTGATCCAGCCGTTCGTACGGCAGGCCGCGGGCCGCGATGGCCTTGCGGTCGAACTTCGCGGTCTTGAGCGTCTTGACGGCCTCGGGCGAGTAGTTGGCGATGAGCCCGTCGGCGGCTTCGTCAAAGATGTTGATCTGCTTGACCAGGCTCTGGATTTCCTTGTCCTTGTTGAACTTGGCCACCTTGGCCTGGAGGATTTCGAAGGTGCGGATGCAACCCTTGGCAAAGTCCTTGACGCCGTTGTAATCTTCGCAGCGATAGGCATGGGCATCAAAGTGCAGCGGGCCGTTATAGCCGTGATCGCTGAGCAGCTTGACGAGGAAAAACGCCTGTTTGATGTTGGCAGCGCCGAAACGGAAGTCCTGATCGAAGCGGCCGATTTCCTGATCGTTGAGATCAATGTGGAACAGCTTGCCGGCTTCCAGCGCCTGGGCGACATGATGCACAAAGTTCAGCCCGGCCATGGTTTCATGGGCGACTTCGGGGTTCACGCCGACCATTTCATGGTTCTTGAGCGTGCTGATCAGGGCCAGATAGTTGCCGGTGGTGGCAAAGTAGATGTTGCCGCGGGGTTCGTTGGGCTTGGCTTCCAGGGCAAAGCGATAGCCATAGTTCTGGGCCTTGGAATATTCGCACAGGAAATCAATCGAGTCGCGGAAGCGCTTGACGCCATCGGCGGGGTCCTTGCCGGCGTCGGTTTCGGAACCTTCGCGGCCGCCCCAGAAGACGTAAATCTTGGCGCCGAATTCGGCCCCCAGATCCATCGAGGCCATGGTCTTTTGGATGGCATAGGCGCGGACCTTGGGGTCGCCGCTGGTGAAGGCGCCGTCCTTGAAGACCGGGTCGCTGAACAGGTTGGTGGTGGCCATGGGCACGCACAGGCCGTTATTGGCGAGGGCTTTCTTGAAGTCCGCGCAAATCTGTTTCTTCTTGGCGGGGCTGGCATCAATCGGGATCAGGTCGTTATCGTGGAAGTTCACGCCGTAGACGCCGCCGACTTCGCCCAGCAGGTCGCAGGCCTGCATCGGGGAGATGGGTTCGCGGGTGGGGCTGCCGAAGGGATCGCGGCCGATATTGCTGACGGTCCAGAGACCGAAAGTGAACTTATTTTTGGGGGTAGCGGACTTTGCCATAACGCGGCCTTTCTTAATAGAGTTAACTAACTGCCGGATACACCCCGGCCTGAGAATGTAAATCTTCACAGATTAGTCCTTTTTTGGCAAGTGACTGGGGTTTGAGGGGTGATTTGGTGGGGGACGGGGGGAGTCTCACGCAACGGCGCGACGACGCAACGAAAAGGCGCGGGGGGAGTGGAACCACAGATGAACACGGAAAGACACGGACGGGCACGGAAATGAGGGTAGCGAATGGATGGCCATCGTGGCATGTATAGTTAATGGCTTATTGTGTTGAAAAACGGCAAATTAGTCTTGATTTTGGTGTGGGCGCGTGATACCATCGCCACCAGTGTTGCTTGTCACATCAAAAAGGCTGACGCATTAACGGGTTTTTGGGAGGTTGTTATGGGTACGAGTTGGAAGCTTGGTAGTAGGTTTAAGCCGTTAGCTGTTTACACCGTTTTCATGGTTTTGATGGCAGGATTGGCCACCGGCTGCACAGAAAAAAAGGTTGACGTAGCTCTATTCAATAATAAACAATTAGAAGTAGTGATCATCCACACTCAAGTGGGGGATGATGCGTGGGAGAAGGCCGTCTTGCAGGCCAAAAATAATCTGGACACTGCTCCGAAGACATACTCAAACCAAATCGATTTGGGGATGGCTTGTGTTTTGTTACAGAGGTGGCGGGAAGCCTGTGTTGCCTATCGTGGTGCATACGAGGTGACGGACGACGCAGGTCAAAAGTCTGTGGCCCGGATGCGGGAGGCCTATTGTTTGCTGCATCAAAAGAAAGACATGGAGGCGGGGATTGCAATTAACGAGGCGGCCAATCTTGACCCAACAAACAAAACAAT
Source organism: Phycisphaerae bacterium (assembly GCA_044344145.1). Taxonomy (GTDB): domain Bacteria; phylum Planctomycetota; class Phycisphaerae; order WQYP01; family WQYP01; genus JBAXGE01. Next base: position 3,682 of record JBIJDM010000159.1, on the reverse strand, counting down.
TGCCTATATGAGGCTTGCCATATGGAAAAAAAATGGCGACAGCTTGCAGGAGGCAATGGCAAGGGATCAAAATAAGCGACTACAAATTAATGCCGAGGGAGAAGTAGTTGTATTGGGTGCTGTTATCAGATTTGGCTGGGATATGGTGACAACTGTTGGCGGTGGTATCGTTCGAGACCTTGTGAATAGCCCAAACGCAATAAGGGCTGTTCAAGAAAGCATCACCAATATGAAGGTAGACTGGAATAGTCAGGCTGTTCAGGAGACATGGAATGATCTGCGGAGATCAGCGTGGAACAATATTAAGGAGTCGGGGCCGATATTTTGGCGGTTTGGGGAAAATCTTGCCATGAGTATCTGAGTATTAATGATATTTTGTTGACGATATTGTGTGCTTATTTGAGGTAAAACGATGTTTAGAAAATTTAATGCCGTGATTTCATTGGGTGTAGTATTGGTGTGTGTTGGATGTAATCCAGAACCCAAGTTGGAGACGCCAAAACTTACCGAGCCACAGACATACGCAGCTAAAGTGTTTGGTGAAATGACCTTTAAATACGAGCTTTACGGCGTGTGGGGGTCGTATTATGGGTTGGGAAAACAAATGCTTTACGGATCGGCATTTGTTGTAAATTATAAAAACCACAACTATCTGGTTACTGCGGCACACGTTGCGATCTTGGAAAACAGCCAACCCTGCTATGCTTTGGCAGAAGAATACCGCAGAATTAACAATTATACCGGCATAAAATATCTATATGACCAAAAGTACAGACTTGGTGTCGATGGCTTTATACCTCAGCGAATAATGGCCAATATTGAGCAGGATGTAGCGGTGTTAGAAATGCCGAAGGAATTTTTTCTTAATCCGGATCGGCTTATATATACCTTGGCAGACAACAAGCCCGAGATTGGTGGCAAGGTGTCTGTGTGGGGTTATCCCAGTACCTCGGTACAGCAAGTACAGCCGGATATGGTGGTGGTGGGAGCAACGCTCGATATGATCACAATGAATCATCCGGTAGATCATGGTATGAGTGGTGGGCCGATCACCAACAAGGACGGCCGCGTGGTGGGGGTTGTATGTCGCAGAGTAGAGGACAAACAAACACGCGGCACGTCCGCCAACACGATACGGAAAATGCTGGAGGTGTTTGACGCACAATCGGTTGACTACGAGAAGGTAGTACCCATCAAGCCGTGATGTGGGGAAGCGCTACCATTAGGGTTTCAAGAGGGGTTTGTGGTTGTACGAGGTATCTCGTCTATTTGCTTTTTGAGCGCATCAAGCTGTTGGCGGATAAGGTTTTTGATCATGACCTGAAAGTCCTTGACTTGTTCATCATCCCGTACCTTCTCCTTCATACGCTTGCTGATTTCAAGTATGTCTTCGGGAGACGCGGTATTCCACCAGCCGTTTGCAGTACTCAGTAATTTTGGAGCACCATCCGTTGGTTCCACGGACAAAATCTTTGGGTTTGGAATATCAATATTATCGCCCGACCGAATGATTTTAAATACATCTTGACTGTCGTAGCCGTACTTCACCACAAAAAGCTGTTCGGCGACAATTAGAACTTCGCTTTTTAGCCAAGAGCGTTTATGTACGTCAGTCATTCGGACGGTTTGCTTGGCTAATGCCACTTCGGATATTGGGGATACAGTGAGGGTCTCGCCGGTTATGTGGATGGTAGTCTTGTTGCCAAAAAATGCACCAACAAGTGCGGCAGCCTTATCAAGGAAATGTTCGGTTGTAGTCCCAGCCTTACCTACTAGGGCAACCGGGGCGTAAAAAATTGCGATGGTACACGCCAGAATGGTTGCACAGATTATTGCGGAAATTATGGTTTTGTTATTCACGGTCCGATCCTCCAGTAATTGTGTGATGTCATTCTGCCACCATGTTGGATGTGGGTCAAGCGTGTAGTTGCATGGGTTGCGGGTAAGCGGCGCCCCGTTGGTGCTGGGGACGGAGGGATAATAACGGAAGACGCGGAAGGGGATGGAAAAGAGGGGTGGGCATTAGGATCGGCGTCCGGGCAAAGGCCACACTTTCAGGGGTGTCCCAGCGTCAGAAGAATGAGTAGGCAGCACCAGAAGAGGACTGAACTCAATCATCGGGCCATTGAATCTGATTCGCTCAATCCGGGATGACTATTCTAAACTCCCTCGGTGCCTTCGTCGCCTGAACCGTGCGGATATTATTCTTATCACACAATCTTTGGATTGACGTCCGGAATGGATCACGAGTTCGTAAGCCGAAGATAACTTTGGAAATGTTGGCCACAAGGTTGTGCGGCATATCTCCCTTAGGCGTAATTACCCGCCATTCTTTTTCGTAGGCCCAACAGTCTGCCTTATATCGCATCATGAGGTTGAGGGTCTTCCCGTCGCGATTCACAAGTATTTTTCCAAGATCAATGACCGGGTAATTGGTGCCATATTGCACGGGGGTACAAATTTCTGCATCACCTAAAGGGCAGTCTGGCGTGCGGTGAAACTCGATGCAGACCCCCGCATGGCTCTCCGCGTAGTGTGACCACATCAAGATTGAGTCGTTGACCTCGGAGAGACAGACTACGCCCGAATTCTTGTTGTCGTCGAAGATGGCTTGCGTTTCAGTGTCAATGCGGGCTCGTTCGGTCACGGTGAACTTCCCTTTTTTGTCGAAGGCAGCATCGACAAACTTGACAATCTTTGGTGGCCAATTTCTGCGTGGTCCGTACCGAGCATGAATCGATTGCATCATATCCACTTCGGTGAAGCCTTTTGTAACTTCCAAATCACAGTCGAACGGGTCGTTAAACCGTTCCGGCTTCGCCGACCAGAGACGCATGTCTTTGAAAATCTTCTTTGTGTACGGCTTCGCTGGCCTATAGAGGTAAAGATATTGGACTTTCGGCAATATTATTGCGTACTCCATTCCCGTAAATCACCGCCACCAAGCCATGCGGTGGATGCCAGAGACCGCATGTTGGTAACAAGACTTATGGTGAAACAGAGAAATTCACATCGTGAAGGCGAGCGACAGAGATTACGTCCAGCCAAGTTGCCTTTATTTGGTTGCGATTTCGTGACTCCCAAGCTGCAATGTGACGCTGATAGGCCTCTTGAAAATCTGCGGGGCATCCATCCAGCGGGACTCGCTTGAGATTGCGCACATAGCTCGCGGTGGTTTCCTCGCTCGCCCCAAACAGTCCTTCAAAGAAAGATTGACTGTCATTAACCTTCGCGCCCACTGATCTGTCATATTCAAGTGCCTTAAGGATCGCCGCCTTTTGTGATTCTTTACTCTCGCAGCCAGAAAGGCAGATTGCCCCGATGAACATCGCAAGTAGTACGCAGAGCCGTAGTTTCATGATAGCCTCCAATCATTTGTCCGACCGAGAGAACAAGGATGTGGCGATTGTCTCCGATGAGTGACTGTAGGTCAAGGCAAAATGCGATATGCGAAAACTGGGCGGAGGATGGTTTTGGGCCAGCGGAGGGCACAGAAATGAGCGTGTGGGTGTATTTGGGCTTGGGCTGAAACCCGCGCGGGGGTCAGTCGTCCCGATGGGACTCTAAGATGCGCGGGTGGGTTCCCCACCGTTGAAACGGTGGGCTATTGTCGGGGCGTCCCGATGGGACGCGGGAGGAGTCGGCTTGGGGGCCGAATGCCGACGAGGCGTCGGCACCACTT
>JBIJDM010000158.1:0-6946 GCA_044344145.1 Phycisphaerae bacterium | reverse complement strand
AGAATTATGAATAAGATGGCTGAATGAATACTTACCGACGGGAAGTCGAGTTATGATGTATCCACTCTCGTCGAGTGTACCTGACCACTTGCTGTCGAACAGCACACTGCAACCCTTGGTCACATCCTCGCCATTGTAAATAACGCGAATCTTGGCCACCACTAGGGCTTCATCTGGCTTTTCTACGGCCAGAGTATCGAGTCGGGGAAAATAATTGGCGCATCCGGAAAGCATAAGCCCCATAAACACCAAACACAGCAAACACATAACTTTGTTAACCATAACCACTCCTCAATGAAATATTGTCAGAATAAAATGGGGCAGACCCCGCGGCCTGCCCCATCATGATCCACATAACGTCCGCTGCGCTTACTCTCCGACGGGCACCGACGCCGGCGCCGTTGTCGGTTGCGTCGTGGCACTCATCTTGACCCGCACCACCCGGTTCCGGTTCAACCGCGTCACATTCAGCCGGACCTCGTCCTGCCCCTTAGTCAGCGTGTCAAAATCCTTGGCATCCGCCACGGGTTTATCGTTCACATGGGTGATGAATTCAAACGGCTTCAAACCCGCCTGTGACGCCTTGGAACCCAACTCAATCCGGGCAATCACCACGCCGGGGTCCTTGTCCTCGCGCTTCAGATAGCGCCGCACTTCATAGGTCATATTCTTGACCGTCAGACCCAACCCTTCGTGCTTGAACTTCGCGGCCGTGCCCCAATGCGCGGGGCTCTTGACTGCTTCCAGGCTCTTCATTTCGACCTTGCCGCCATCGGCCACTTCCACTTTGAAGGCTGTGCCAAAGCCCAAATCCGTCAGCGTGCGGATCAAACGATTTTCCACCGGCGCCCACGGCGTGGGGATGCGTTCAAACACTTCTTCCGGCGCGGTCCCCAGCCGATCCCACGGGAAGCGGTTCTCACTGCGGAAATCCGATTCCATCTGCACATCAATGGGCTTGGGCTGATCCGCCACATGCACCCGCAGCAGAATCTGGCCTTCCTTGATCCCCGCCTTCGCCGCCGGCGAACCGGGATAGACATACGCCACCATCGCGCCAGTCGAGCCATCCCCGGTTTGCTCGGTCACCTGATTGGCCCGCGCCAATTCCGCGTTCAGCGGCTGCAAATCCAGCCCCAACCACGCGACCTGATTTTGTTCTTCTTCGGTCAACGGAGTATTATTCGGGTCGCCATATTTCACAATATCCTTCGCATGCGTCAGCACCATGCGGTAATCCACCTCGCGGGTGCTGCTGTCCGACCAGCGTTCCTTCACCGCGGCTTTGGTCCGCAAATTCATGGGCACCGACACCAAGTCCCCCGCCATGTTAAAGGCGAAGGGATTCTGCTCATGCCAGGTATCGGGATACACAATATCCCCCTTGCCCAGTGTCGGCGTGTCCATGCGGGTAAAGAGCAGTTTTTCAATCCGCTGCTCGCCTTTGATGCTCAAATCCGCCAACGGCAGCAAATCGCCCACCTGGGCCCGCAAATCCTGCGAACTGGCCACCAGCGGTGTGCCTACGGCCTTCGCCGGACGCACCACAATGGCCCCCAAATCCTTCAGCGAGGCCACAAACTGGGCCTCCACCACTTCATCCTTGGGCCCGTGAATCCGGATTTTTTCCAGCCGCGCCGTGGTCCGGGCGTTCATGTTTTCCAACACCACCACCTGATCCGCCGCCGTCACCAACCCCAGTGCATACACCACCGGCTTGATGGCATCTTCCCGGTCGCCATCCGATTCGCCCTGCCGGGGCGTGCGGAAATTCAGCGTCACCTTCACAATCCCCCCCGCCGCCAGCTTGCCGATTTCGGCCAGCTTCTTATCCATCTGCTCGGGCTGCAAATACGGCAGTTGTGCCGGATTGCCCATCCACTTGTCCGCCTCGCCCAGTTCATGCTGCTGCACCACGCCCAGCGGTTCCCCGGCGGCATCCAAAATCAACTCCATCCGGCTGAATTCGCGGAATTCGCGCCCCGCTTCCGTCACCACTTCGCTCTGCGGCCACGCGCTGCGCTTGGTCACCCAGCGTTCCTGATTCGGGGCAAATTCCACCCCGCCCTTGGGCTTGCCTTCCGCCTTGAATACCAGTGGCTGCACCCCCGCCACCGGCTTGATCTTCAGCAACATCCCGTCACCCTTGGCAAAGTACCCCGCCGGTGTGGCCACTTGCCGTTGCCCGCCGATTTCCACCTCCACCTGCTTGATAAACCGCCCCGGCGTGACCGGGTCATACGTCAACACCAGATCCGGCGCCACCAGATAACCGCCCACCCGCACCGGCCGTTCCTGCTTGATGGATTCCTCGCTGCTGTTGAAATCATCCACGTTCCGTTGCAGCCCCGGGGCCCCCATCAATTCCCCCTTGTCATACTGCCATGTCCAATACACCTTCGCCATGGCCCCGCGCACCGCGGCGGATACCGGCACCACCGCCGGCGCTGTGGCTACCGGAGCCGTAGCGGCTTCCTGTGCCATAAGCGGCATGAGTCCCACCGAAGCCACAGCCAAGCCCAATACATAAGCGACAATCTGACAGCGCATAGTTCATACCTTTCCAAAAGAATCTGGATGCTTATTCCCGACTGTAATCGGTGGCAATATCCACCACGATCTGACGCATTTGTCCATTACGCAATACCACAAACACAATCCGGGGCTTGGCGTCAATATTCGCCAATGTCTCGGCGTGCACCCGTTTGACATCGGCCAGCGTGTTGACTTCCTGCCCGTCAATCTTGAGCACAATATCTTCACTCCGCAGCCCCGAAGTAGCCCCGTTGCCCGGATACTTCAGCCCGAACACAAACACCCCCGCCTTGCGGTGGAAATACAGGTCCGGATTGTCAAACTGATTGATCGTCTTGAGCGACATATCCCAGCGCGCACACGCCAGCGTGGCCCCTTCCACATCTCCCTTGGCTGTCGGTGTCAGCGTGATCTTCATTTCTTTGCCCGCCCGCACCAGCGTCACGGTCACCGGCTGGTTCTTTTCCAACATCCCCAAATGCCGGCGGATATCCGGCAGGTCTTCCGCCATGATCCCCATCACCGTCTGTTCGCCGATTTTAACAATCCGGTCGCGCGGTTGCAGCCCCGCCTTGCGGGCCGGCGAATCCGCCTCGGTATCGGCCACCATCACCCCATTATCGCCTTCAAAATACACATTCTGATCAAAATCATGCAGCGGCTGCAAATATAGCCCCGTCCAAGCCCAATTCACCTTGCCCTCTTTCCGCAGCATGGGCAGAATCTGGCTGATGGTCTGACTGGGAATGGCAAAGCCCAAATCCCCCGTACCCGTACCCCGGGTATTCACCCCGATAATCTCGCCCTGCGTATTCACCAACGGCCCGCCCGAATTGCCCGGACTGATCGAAGCATCGCTCTGCAACCACAGCACATATTCCGACACCCCTGCCAGATAACGCTTGGTACACGACACAATCCCCAGCGATACCGACCGGCTCAAACCCAGCGGTGCCCCCATCGCCATCACCACATCGCCTTCACGCAGCGCCGACGAGGCCCCCAGCGTCGCAAACGGCAGCGGCTTGGCATCCTTGGGCATCTTCAGTTGCAGCAAGGCCAAATCCACATCTTTATCCGAACCCACCACCGTGGCATCATAATGCTGGCCATCGGCCAGCAACACGCGCACCTCGGTGGCTTTATCAATCACATGCCAGTTGGTCAGAATTTCCCCCGTCGCCGAAATCACCGCCCCGCTGCCCACGATATCGCGGGTCACCTTGCGGCCACCTTCCATGCTTTCCTGCTGCACCTTGATGAACGCCACGGTCGGGAAGACCCGATCCTTGGCATATTGCACGATGTTGCGGAAGTCCGCCGATGATGCCAATGCCTGCGTCAGGGCATCGGGCTGGGTCGTGGAGCCGGTTTTACCGCCCCCCTGACACCCCGCCAAAGCCACCATAACCAGACCACTTACCCCGATGGCGACGATTGATTTATGCATAGCCAAACGCTCGTATTTGAATGGGCCAATGAAACCTGTGTCCACATCCGCTACGATAACCACGTTTTCCGCTTTTGCCAATCCCACCCCCGGCATTTCTATCAAAAGTTTTTCACGCCCACCGCCCCCCTCCCCCGGCCCTTCCAACTAGGCAAATATTCCCCCCTAGGCTATAGTGACAGGTATGAAGATTTCCGCCTGCATCATCTGCCGTAACGAACAGGACAAAATCACCCTCGCCCTCGACTCGGTGGCCTGGTGCGATGATGTGGTGGTGCTGGATTCCGGCTCCACCGATAACACCCTCACCCTGGCCCGCAACCACCCCTGCCGCCCCCGGGTGGAACATCAGGACTGGCGGGGCTATGGCCCGCAGCGCGAATACGCCGCGAGCCTGTGCCGGCACGACTGGGTACTGATGCTGGATGCCGATGAGGAATGCAGCCCGGCCTTGCGTAACGAAATCACCGCGTTGGACGAAGCCCAACTCGCTTCTGTCGCCCTATTCGAAATGCCCCGCCGCAACTATATTGCCAGGCGGTATCTGCTCTGCTGGTCCCCCGATTACCAGTCCCGGCTCATGCACCGCCAGCGCGTCACCACCGACGCGGTTAGCATTCCTGAACGCCGCGTGGCCAAACCCGGCTTTCGCAGCCTGAAGTTACGCGGCCCACTGGAACACAACCGCCTCACCCCCTACCACCAGCGCGATGTGGTGGACGCCATCAAGCTGCGCGATTACGCTGTCGAACTCGCCCAGACCATGCAACGCAACGGCAAAAAAGCCCGCTGGACCGACCTGCTCCTCCGCCCCCCCTTCACCTTCGTCAAATACTATATATTCCGCGGCGGTTTCCTCTACGGCCGTCTCGGTCTGGTCGTCGCGTGGAAAACCACTGTGAGTGTGATTCTGAAGTACTCCGTGCTATATGGCACGGAACTGGAATCTGAAACGCCCTCGAAATAATCGGCCCCCCGTTTGCGGGCGTGGTCATTGTTGGCTGACAATCAATTTCGCGAGTAACGTCAAAATGGTATAGGAACTATTGCCTTCAGCTCCACCTCTCGCCTTCTGTAAACTCCCCGATACAATTCAATTATGAATGTATAACACGTTACTTCAACGACTCCAGATTTCGTATCACCATACATTTCTATTTCCTCTTTCGTGATGCGGTAGATAGGGAACTCGTACTCATGCCCACACACAATTCGTACTGTTTCACCCCTGGTGGGGAATAGCTGTATATATTTTGAAATATTATGCTGTTGTTCCGGATCCGCTGTAATCTTCCAAACACGGGCAAAGGGAAAGCGACGATTTGAGGAAGTTACCGTTCCCCCAATTACTTCTGACAACAAACATTCAGTTTCCTGTGCGGAGTTTAGCAACTGACCAGAAAGTTGAATTTCACCCTCTGCAGTTTTATTGCTGTAAACACGAAAATATAACTTCGCTGCGTTCTCATCCGAAAATAGCGTAGCACTCGCATCCGGTGTTGCCTTACGACACGCCCCTAAAATCACCAGCATCGCCGTCAGTACAACGACCCACACCAACCGTATTTGCCGCACGTAGTTCGACATGCCTTCCATCCTTTCACGCGTAATGTCAAATTCCACCAAGCAAGTCCAACCATCACAATTACCACCACACGCCACGCCCACAGTCTACCCACCACCCCTTCTACAGGCAATCTCACGCAACCACCCCGCAACAAAAAAGGCCCGCCGACTCGCGCCGACGGGCCTCGCATTTACATACTCTTACGCATTCACGCTCAGGCCAGCTTGCCTTCCGCAAAGCTCCGCCCCGCCGCCAGCGCCTGCGGCAGTTGCGTGGGGTCTTTGCCCCCCGCCATCGCCATCTGCGGCCGGCCGCCACCCGAACCGCCCACCAGCGCCGCGACCGCTTTAATCCAGTCGCCCGCCTTGAGCTTGCCGATCAGCGGATCGCCCACCGCCGCCAGCAGATTCGCCTTCGCCGGCAGCGGATTGCCATCCTTGTCCTGATCCACAAAATCCGAGCCCAGCAAAATCGCGATGTTGCCCTCGCCATGTTTCTTCTTCAACCAATCCATCGCACTGCGCAGGCCATCGGCCGACACCCCGTTGAATTGGGCCACAATCAGCGTGGCCCCGCCCACCTTGGTCGCCTGACCCAGCAACTGCTCCAGCGCTGGCGCATCCACCGCGGGATCGCTCTTGGCCGATGCCTTTTGGGCATTCCGGATTTTCACCTGCACCTCGGTCACCGCCGCCTGGGCCGCTTTGCGCACCCGCAGCGGCAGTTCTTCCGCCAGTGCCTTCTGCAGCGCTGCCAGCAAACCCGTCAATTCCGCCTCGGGCACCTTTGCCACCTGGGCAATCAAATGCTCCACCGTCCGCGCGTGCGCTGCCACTTCATTCGCCAGCGCCCCCGTCACCCCCACAACCCGGCGGATGCCTTTGCTGACCGCTTCTTCGCTAACCAGCACAAACTGCTCAACCTCGCTGGTATTGCCCAGATGCGTCCCGCCGCAGAATTCCACCGAATATTGCCGCCACTGCGGATTGTCCGGCTGGGCCAATAGCGTCGCCACCGGCTGGCCCACCGCCACCACCCGCACCTGCGGCGGATACTTCTCGCCAAACACCGCACGCAAGCCATGAATCTTCAGCGCCTGCTCCTGCGGAGCCAATTCGATATACACCGGCATCTGGGCCGCGACACAGCGGTTCACATGCGCTTCCACCGCAGTCACTTCCGCGGTTTCCAGCGCCTTGGTATGCACAAAGTCAAACCGCAGTTTGTCGGCATCCACCAGCGAACCCTTCTGCTGCACATGCTCGCCCAATACTTCACGCAAGGCCCAGTTGGCCAGATGCGTCGCGGTGTGGTTCTGCATGATCGCCCGGCGTTGCTTGGCCAACTGACACGTCACGGCCTCGCCCACACTCAGCCGGCCCTTTTCCATGCGG
>JBIJDM010000235.1:0-3998 GCA_044344145.1 Phycisphaerae bacterium | reverse complement strand
GGGATCACCCGCACATCCACCTGCATCCCCTCGGCGGTGCGGATCGAAGTTTTCGTCGGACCGCTGCCTATGACATCCGCACACAGCGGATGACTGGTCACCGCATAGGCCACTTCCGCCTGCAAAGTAGCGGGCGCCTGCACAGCGATATCAATATCGCCCACGGTTTCCTTGCCCCGACGCAGACTGCCGCAATATTCCACTGCCGTCACGCCCGGCACCTTGGCCAAATGGGCGCATAAGGCATCGGCCACGGCCTGTGCGGGGCCCTGGCGGATGCGGCCGGCGCTACCACTGAGATGTTCGATATTCTGCAAAATCTTTTGCAGCTTTTTCTCGCCCAAGCCGGTCAGCTCACGCAGCCGGCCCGCCTCGATTTCCCCCTTGAGTTGCGGCACCGACAGGATGCCCCCCTCTTTCCACAGCAGACCCGCAGTTTTGGGCCCCACGGTGGGAATACTCATCATGTGCAGCACGCCGGGCGGGACTTCCGCGGCGATACTCATGAAATCGCCGATCTTGCCATGCTTGAGATACTCACGAATATGCGCGGCGGATTTCTCGCCGATGCCGGGCAACGCATCCAGCCGGTCATCACCCGCCAGCGTGGCCACATCTTCCGTCAGTTCTTCCAGTACCCGGGCCACTTTTTTCAGTGCCCCCACGCGGAATTGGTTCGCCCCCAGAATGGCCAGCAAATCCGCGGTGTGGCTGAACAGTTCCGCCAGTTCCAAATTTTTCATCGTGGACCTCCCGACTGAGCCACCCACTGATACCCCGGACTCGTGCGCGCACAACGCGGGCACTGGACCAATTCATGCACGCGCCCGCACGCCGGGCACACGCCCCCGGTGGCGAAGGGATCGAAGACCCGGCCACAACCACACCGCCCAAAATCCAACACCGGCGCCAACTCATGACAATGCGGACAAACCAGCCCCGGCCGGTGCGGCTGGCTTTCGATCATGCGCAAGGTCTGGCAGACCCGCAGGGCCGGGTAACTTTGCAGCCCGATAAATACCCCAATTGCCGCCAGCATAATATGCCCGGTCAAGAGCGCCAAAACCACCAGCGCCACCGCCCCGACCATACCCAGAATGCTCGCAATCAGCAGCGCCGTCCCCCGGGGCATCACCATCCATAACAATGCCTGCAATATTTGCCCGCCATCCAGCGGATAGACCGGCAGCAGATTAAGCACCAGCATCACAATATTCGTGAAAAACAAGGCTCCCGAAATGATGTTGAATTGGGCATTGCCAATGATGAACAGACTGCCCAGCCACAACACCCCCAGCACCGGGATCATGACCACATTCACCAGCGGACCGGCCACAATCGCCCATAAATACGGTCCCGGGCGCGGCGGTGGTTCCACCAAAGCCAACCCACCCAGCGGCCAGAGGATAATGGTATCCGCCCGACCACCCACACTCCGGCAGGCCAGTGCATGGCCGAACTCATGCAGCATCACCAGCGTCATCAAGGCCAGAAACAGCGCCAGCCGGGCCAACGGGGCATTTAATTCGTCGTACCCCAGACTGCCGGTGCTGACAATGATGGCCAGCACGATCCACGCCCAGTGGATATAGACACTGATGCCAAATACGCGAAAGACACGAATGGAAGCGTTACGAATGATCAAGCACAGACCCTTTGGGTAAAACCGCATTTGCGTTGTGGAATGGTAGCACCACGAGCGCAATTATGCACGGATTGCGTACAAGGTACCACCCCGGGGCGCTGGCCCCAGCGGCCGCACGACTGGTGCGCTCCAATCATGGGCGACCACATAGACCAGATATTCCGCTTCCGCCACCACGCTGCGGGGCAGGGTTCCAAATTGATACCGCTGGGCACAGCACCGATACAGCACATTCCCCGCCCCTGGCGGCTGATGCTGCCCCTTCACGCCCCAGGCCACCGGCCCCCACCAGTGCCAACTAGGCACCCGGATCCGACATTGCTCCAGCAGATTATGCCCGGCATCGCCGTTATGAAAATTGACATCCACCTGTAAATCGCAGTCCACCAAGACGTTATAACGGCACAAAGCGTCGGGCTGCTGATTTTGGATCGAAACGTGCCGGATATCCTGCACCACCAAGGCGGCCAACAGGCAATACTCGCTGCGGCTGACATTCAGATACGCCTGGCCACCCCAGCGGTTATAGGCTCCCACAATCTCGCAATACCGCGCGGTGATATGCCGGCTGCGGGTGATACTCAGCGGCGCACTACCCGCATCCACGATCCGCACCCCCTGCACCCAGCAATCGCAGCATTCGCGCAGGCTGATGCAGTTCACAATCAAATCCGCCCGGCCATACGGTTCGCGCAACGTATCAAAGCTGGGTTCGTTATAACGCAGACTCGTCGGCCGGGGCAGGCCGGGGTCGTAAATAATGGTCATCTGCTCCACCCCGGCGTTCCGGGCATTTTCGAGCAGAATGCCGGTGGCGAAATCCGGATACCCGCCTTGGGCTGCCCAGCCGGGAAAGGTGCCGGTCATCTGGATGCGTACCGTCACGGCATCCAGATAATCCCCGCGCAAGACCACGCCGGAGGGAATACGCAGGGTCTGCGTCAATACATACTGCCCCGCACTCAGGACCACCGCGCCACCACCACTGGCTGCCACGGCATCCAAGGTGGTTTGGATTTTGCTCTGTTCCGTGCCCGCAGGCAAAGCCTGCACATTCGCCACCACCGGCACCCCGCCGCGCACGCCGGCCTGGGCCCAATGCGCCATATCAGGATACGCGGGATCAAACAGTTCGGGCTGTACGTGGGTCAAACAACCACCCCAGCGTTGCCGCAGATCAAAACGTTCCCCGGTTGTGGTCATGGTCATGGTAGTTTCCGGATAAGAGCCTCAAGGCGAATCTATGCGGTCAATCTACCCCTGACCGCGCCGGGGTGCAAACGTACCGGGTTGACTTTTGCCCCTGCGGCGCGGACCATGGTGCCCGGTGCCTGTCATAGTGGCGGTCAGCGACCCGCCCAGATGGTTTTTGTCAGTATTGCGAGGAGCTTCCATGACTTTGTCCCCCCTGCCCCGCCAGCCCTTCGGGGCCACCGGCGTGTCGGTCGCCCAACTTGGTTTCGGTGCCGGTTCGGTCGGTGATGGTGCCGCCCAGGCCCAAACCCTCAGCGTGATCGAAACCCTCCTTGCGGCCGGGGGCAATCTGATCGACACCGCCCAGATTTATGGCGGGTCCGAGGAATTCATCGGCCGCACGCTGGCCCACCGGCGGCAGGACTTCGTGCTCGTCAGCAAATGCGGCCACCATGAAATCCTGCCCGATGGCCGCATGCGTTCGCTGGCCATCTCGATGCGTGATATTGATCAGGCCCTGCAGCGCACGCGCTGTGACCATCTCGATGCCATGCTGCTGCACAGTTACGATCTGGATCGGTTGTTGCAGGGCGATGCTATTGCGGTGCTGGCCCAGGCCAAGGCGCAAGGCAAGATTCGCGCCATCGGTTACAGCGGGGACAATGCCAACGCCCTGGCCGCGGCCCAAATTCCGGAAATTGACGTGCTGGAGATGTCACTCAATCTGGTGGACCACTACAACATTCACCACGTTTTACCCGTGGCCCGGGCGCGCCATCTGGGCGTGATCGCCAAGCGCCCGCTGGCCAATGCGGTGTGGCGGATGGTGAATTGGCCCGCCGATCAGGTTTCGGTGCATCATGTGGAATACCTGCGCCGCTGGCGGGTGATGACCCCGGCGTTGGCGGGTTTACTGATTCGTTACCCCGATCCCAGCGCGCTGGCGCTGCGGTTCACCCTGAGTATTCCCGGGGTGCATGTGGCCATCGCCAGCACCAACAACCCCGCCAGTATGCAGGCCAATATCGCCGCCGCCCGGCTGGGGCCCCTGCCCGTGGCCGACTATAATGAGATACTGGCCGCGCAACAACAAGCCACCGCGGCTGAGGGGCGGGCCTGGCCCAGTTTGAATTAAAGAGTGCCTTTCGCCCGGCCCTTG
>JBIJDM010000276.1:0-2992 GCA_044344145.1 Phycisphaerae bacterium | reverse complement strand
TTGGGCGTTATCGGTGCGGGCAATATGGCGGAGGCCATAGTCCGGGGAATTCTGCAAGCCAACCTGCTTAAAGCCACGGATTTGATCGCCGCGGATACCACCCCCGCCCGGCGGGATTTATTCAATCAGGAACTCGGTGTGACCTGCCGCGAAAACTTCGCGGATTTCTCCAGCCAGTGCGAAACTTTGCTGCTGGCCGTCAAACCCCAGGTTATGCAATCGGTCTTAGAAACGCTGGCCGGACAGATCCCCGACCAGCAGCGGGTCATCAGCATCGCTGCCGGGGTACGCTGTCAGCGGATCGAACAGGTGCTGGGTCATCAGGCTCGCGTGGTGCGGGTGATGCCCAACACGCCGATGCTGGTGGGGGCTGGGATGAGCGCTGTCTGCGGGGGCACGCTGGCCACGCAGGCCGATGTGGACGCGGTGCTGAAAATATTCGCCGCCGGCGGTCAGGCCATGCAGGTTTCCGAAGCCCAGATGGATGCCGTCACCGCGGTTTCCGGTTCGGGCCCGGCGTACGTATTTTATCTGGTTGAAGTGCTGGCCCAGGCGGGCACCGCCGTGGGTCTGAGCCCCGAGGCGGCCGCGAAACTCGCCCGGCAGACCATTGTGGGAGCCGGCCAATTGCTGGCCAGTTCGCCCCTGCCCCCCGAACAACTGCGCAAGAATGTCACCAGTCCCGGCGGCACCACGCAGGCCGCCATCGAAGAGATGCAGGCACATAACCTCGCCGGGGTGATCCGCATGGGTGTCGAAGCCGCCGCCCGGCGCAGCGCGGAATTAAGCCGCTAACCACGAGGCCGACCATGCCCACGTATCAGATTCTGGTGCAACACACCTTCACCGCCAGCCACGCGCTGCAATTCCCGGATGGCACATGGGAACCGGTCCACAAACACCAGTGGCGGATTGAAGTGGTGGTCTCAGCCGAGGTGCTGGACGCCTTGGGCACGGTCATGGACTTTCATATTCTGCAGGCCGACCTGCAGGCCCTGACCGCCCCATGGCAGGGTCAGAACCTGAACCAATGTGCCCCCTTCGGCCCGCATGCTATTCCCAGCGCCGAACGCGTGGTGGCCGCCCTGGCCCAAGGCCTGCAACCACGCCTGCCCGAAACCGTGCGCCTGGTAAGTGTCACCACCACCGAAGCCCCCGGCTGCCGGGCCCGGTATCTGACTTAACTGTGCGATTAAAAATAAGTCGCCAAAGAACATTTGGTCGCCACGGCTTGGCAGGCTAGAATGGACTTATGCAAGACAAAAACATCTATCCCATCGCTCTGCATCTCGTCGGCGCCCCGGTCCTGGTCGTAGGCTTTGGCCAGGTGGGCCGGCGCAAGGTTACCGCGCTGCTGGAAGCCGGCGCGCTGGTCACCGCATGCGATCCCAAGATTTACAGTGTGGACATGGACTCGGTCGAAGGCCTCACGCTCCACATCGAACTCTACAGCCCGGACCTGATGACTCAGCAGCACTGGCGGCTGGTCTTCGCCTGTACCAATGACGCGAAAGTCAATGCCCAAATCCAAGCCGATGCCGCCCAGGCCGGCTGGCTCTGCTGCCGCACCGATGCCGGCGAGGAAGGCGACTTTCACGGCATGGCCACCACCCACGCGGATGGAATTACGCTGGCGGTTTCCACCAGTGCCCCGGCCCTGTCTTCACGCATCCGCGACCAACTCGCCGACCATATTGATCCCACCACCCGGGCCATTGCCACGGCCATGCCGGCCTGGCGGGCCATGGTGCTGGCGGCACCCACGCAATCTGCCCGGATTCAACGCGTGCTGCGCACTCTGGCCAGCAGCGAATTCGAAGGCTTTGTCCGCAGCTACGGCATCTTCTGTGTGCAGGGATTGCTGGAACAATGGGTCAGTCGACCCGAGCAAGAACTGGAGTTCAAACCGTGATAGTGCCCACTGGTTTGGCCAGTGTGGCCAGCGATTCCATCGAAGCCATTCTCGCGGGTTTGGCCGCATTAGGCTTTATTCTCGCCTTTGCCACGGACTTGCGCCAACGCAAAGACCGCGCTACCGAAGTCCCCCCCGGATTACCTCTGGCCTATAAACTCAGCGGCCTGCTGATGGTGGGCTTGCTGCTCTGGCGCTGGTTCAACGAATGGCCCGCGCGCCAGCCGGTGGAATCCTTCTACGATGTCTTCCTGCTCTGGGCGCTGCTGCTGACGGCCACGGGCATGTATCTGCATGTTCAGGTGCGCTGGCGCGGGTTGGCGCTGCTGCTGATGCCGGTGATTGCCGGGGTCTTGCTGCTGGGGGTGAGTCTGAGTCTGTCCTATGGCCGATCGTTTGTCTTTCGCAGTGGCTGGACGACCTTTCATGTGCTGACCGTGCTGCTGGGTTCGGCGGCGTTTGGTATTGCCGCAGCATCCGGGGCGATGTATCTGGTCACCGACCGACAGTTGCGCTTGCGCCGGCACTTGGGCGTACTCGGGCCGGTGCGTTTGCCCGCGCTGGCCGCGACGGAAAAAGTCACCCGCCGGGCTGCCGCACTGGGTTTTGTGTTCTTAACTCTGGCCATGGTGGGCGGGGGCATCCAGACGTTCGTGTTGCCCAATACCCATCCTATGTCGTGGCATTCACCCAAAATTCTATTGGCCCTGGCCGTTTGGGCCATCTACGGCGGGCTGATGCATGCGGGCTTTTCCCCGCGCACGCGCGGCGCCCGGGCCGCGTGGATGAGCATCCTCGGCATGGTGCTGCTGCTGGCCGTTTACGTTTCCATTATCTGGATACCCACGCAACCGTAATAATGTCTGATGTCATACCGTCATCTTCGCTGCCGTTGTGTATGGTGGGTGTGAATCACCGCACCGCCGCGTTGGAACTGCGCGAACGTCTGGCCTTTGACGCGGCCCAGACGCAGACCTTTCTGGCCCATCTGCACACCCGTTATCCCGCACTGGAAGCCGTACTGCTGTCCACGTGCAACCGCGTGGAACTATACGTGGCCGGGGGTGACATTCTGCCCGG
>JBIJDM010000213.1:0-4925 GCA_044344145.1 Phycisphaerae bacterium | reverse complement strand
AGTTCAAAGGCAAAGGCTTGTTAACCGGAATGGTGCTGGTGCCCATGGTGCTGCCTCCTTTCGTGGGCGCCATTGGGATGAAGCAGATTCTCGGTACGTTCGGCAGTTTTACCATTCTGTTGCAAAATCTGGGAATCCTGGCCCCGGGTACCGGTGTGAACTGGTTGCGTGAAGGTGGCTTCGGGGCCTGCGTGGCCATGATTACATTGGGGTTATACCCCATCGCGTTTCTGAATACCCAGGCGGCATTGGCCAATATTGATCCCGCCATGCACGAGGCCGCACAAAATCTCGGCTCCACCCGCTGGCGGAATTTCTTCCGCATCACCCTGCCGTTGGCGATGCCGGGGATTTTTGCGGGTTCGACGATCATCTTCATCTGGGCCTTCACAGAATTGGGTACCCCCCTGCTGCTGGATTACCGCGCAGTAGTCTCCCGTTCGATATGGGATGATCTGGCCAATGCGGATCTGACCAAAGGGAATACCGCCTTTGCCAAGGTGGTGATTGTACTGTTGGTGTCCGTAGGGGCATTTTTACTGGGCAAATTGACCCTCGGACGCCAGACGTATGCAATGACTAGCAAGGCCGCCGTAGCCACGGCCAGCAAGTCACTGGGCTGGTTGGGCAGTGGTCTGGTCGGCCTGCCATTTGTGCTGGTCTCGCTACTGGCCATGTTACCGCATCTGGGCGTGATCGGATTCTCGCTGACGGCGTTGGCGTTTGAACCCACCCAGTGGGGCTGGGGCACCGAAGGTCAGATTGGGTGGTATCGCACCATCCTGCCCAGTCGTTTCACACTGGCCGGTTACGAGGCGGTGTTTAACACCCCGGAAATCTTCAATTCCATCCTGAATTCGCTGAAGTATTCCAGCGTCTCCACAGCCATTGATATCGTGCTGGGGATTGCCATTGCGTGGATTCTGGTCCGCACAACCATCTGGGGCAGGAGTCTGCTTGATGCGCTGGCCATGCTGCCGCTGGCGGTGCCGGGTCTGGTGATGGCGTTTGGCTATATCGCAGTGTCTCAAACGTGGCCGTTTGATCCCAAAACCGCATTAACGAGTGCCAATACGGTATTTCTATTGTTAGTGCTGGCCTATTCGGTGCGCCGCCTGCCGTATTTGGTCCGCGCCGCCGCCGGGGGATTGCAGCAAACCTCAGTCAATCTGGAAGAAGCCGCCGCTAATCTGGGCGCCAACCCGTGGCGGGTGCTGTGTAAAGTCACCGTCCCGCTGATCATGGCCAACCTGATCGCCGGTTCATTGCTGACGTTTTCTTTTGCCATGCTGGAAGTATCCGACTCGCTCATTCTCGCGCCCGATCCGGCAACCTTCCCTATTACCAAGACCATCTACCAACTGGGTACGGATAATTCCGCCGCGGAAACCGTACGGAACGCATGTGCGCTGGGGGTGCTGGCGATGGGGTTGCTAACGGTGACCATTCTGGTGGCCGCCGGTGTGCTGGGCAAACGACTCGGGGCGTTGTTCCGGGCGTGATGATGGTTTTTGAATCACCACTGCCATAATTCCCGCTTTGCGTTAATCCGCCATGAATCCGTGGGCCTTTTACAGCCCGGTTTGCTCTCCCGCTCATCGGTCGCTATCTTACAGGGTTTAGATTTTGGATCGAGCTGTAGGAAAGTTGGTCGCGGGTATGCTGAAATCGGACGAGGTACTTAAGGGACTCACCAAACCACAACGTGAGGCCGCCACCCATATAGATGGACCGTTACTGGTACTGGCGGGCGCCGGTTCGGGCAAGACCCGCACCATTACCCGCCGGGTGGCGTATATGGTCTCCTGCGGCATTCCCGCGCAGAACATTCTGGCTATCACCTTCACCAATAAGGCCGCCGGCGAGATGCGCGAACGCATCCGTGATTTACTGGGTGGTGCCGGGGCGCAGGGCCGTGGAGTGAATGTGCTGACGTTCCATGCTTTGGGCGCCCGGATCGTGCGCGATTACGCCGATCTGCTCAACCTCCCGGCCAGCTTTACCATCTTCGATACCGCCGATCAGCTCAAACTCATCAAACAGGCGTTGTCGGACTGCGGGCTGAGTCCCGAAAACTATCCCCCGCAGGCGATCCGTGCGGCCATCAGCGGGGCGAAAAACAAACTGCAAACCCCGGGGCTTTATGCCACGGGTAACACCGACCATTTTGCCCGGTGCGTAGCCCGCGTATACAGCCGTTATGAAACGCTGCTCGGGGCCGCCAAAGGGGTGGATTTTGACGACCTGCTGCTGAAGGTGGCCATCCTGCTGCGCGACAACAAAGAAATCCGCACCCAGTTGCAGGACCGCTTCCAATATCTGCTCATTGACGAGTATCAGGACACCAACCACGCCCAGTTCATCATCGCCCACATGCTGGCGATGGACCACAAGAATATCTGTGCCACCGGCGACCCGGACCAATCCATCTACGGCTGGCGCGGCGCCAATCTCAACAACATTCTGGAGTTCGAGCAATTCTTCCCCAACGCCAAGGTGGTGTATCTGGAGCAGAATTACCGCTCGACCAAAAACATCCTCGCCGCCGCATCGGCGCTGATCGCCAACAATATCAAACGCAAGAAAAAAGACCTGTGGACCGAAAACGAGCAAGGCCCGCTGATTGATATTGTCGCCTGCCGTGATGAGGCGCAGGAAGCCGAACAAATTGTCGAACGCGCCCAACGGGCCCACGACCAACAGAAAATATCGTGGGGCGATATGGCGGTATTTTACCGTGTCAATTCGCTATCCCGCGCGCTGGAAGATGCGTTTATGAAGGCGGGGATCCCCTATCAGGTAGCCCGCGGCACCGAGTTCTATGGCCGCAAGGAAATCCGCGATGTGATCGCCTACATGAAAGTGGTGGTCAATGCGGAAGATAATGTGAGTCTGGAGCGCATCGCCAACGTCCCGCCCCGCGCTATGACCGAGGCCAATCTGGACTTCATCCGCCAAGCCGCCGAACAGCGCGGTGTGAGTATGTTGCAGGCGATGCAACAGTTGGATGCCACACCCATCCCCAGCCTAACCAGTAAGGGCAGTTCCGGCGCGGCCAATCTGGGACGCATCTTCCGCGCCTTACGCGAGTGGGTGTATGGCACCACCCCACCTCCGGCGGAAGTAACCGAGGAACCCTCCGAAGCGGATTTGTTCCAGGACATCAACGTGGATGAACTGCTGGAAAGCTCCGAAGACTACGACCCCGGAGTGCACGATGAAGCCGGTGATGAAGCCAGTGCGGATGTTGCCCCCGCGCCCGACAAGCCACGCTTGACCATGAAAGCCATCCTCGAACGCATCTACACCGAGTCGGGGCTGGAAGCCATGCATAAAAAACAGCGCGACCGCGACGGCGAAACCGACGATGATCCGCTGGCCAACGTCAACGAATTGATCAATGTGGCCGCGGAATTTGACGCGCAGAATACCGAAGGCACACTGGATGATTTTCTGGCCCAGATTACGCTGGCCTCGGATGTGGACCGGCTGCAGGATGCTGGCGGCGCGGTCACACTGATGACGTTGCACGCGGCCAAGGGGCTGGAATTTCCCTGGGTGGGGATTGTGGGTTGGGAAGATGGCTTGCTGCCACACATGCGGGCACTGATGAATGGCGGTAATGAGACCGAATTGGAAGAAGAACGCCGTCTGGCGTTTGTGGGCATCACCCGCGCGATGAAGCATCTGCTGCTGACCAACGCCCGCTGCCGGATGATCCGGGGCGAAACCCAGCGCACCATCGCATCGCAATTTCTGCGTGAACTCCCCAAAGAAACGTACAATCATCTGGATCTGGCCGGGGAAGAACCGTTGGGCTCGCGCGGGGGCAGTGGCCGTAGCGAATCATTCCGCTCCGGCTGGCAGCAACGCTTTGGCGGCACCAGCAGCAGTCCAGCCAGCAGTTCCAGCAGCAGCTCCAGTTCCAGCGAAAGCAGCGAGAGTTCCGGCCATCGCTTCCGCCGGGGCATGATGGTTCGGCACGCACAATTCGGCATTGGCCGGATTGAAAATCTGGAAAAGGCCGGCAATCAGACCCGGACCATAGTGACCTTCAACACCCACGGCCGCAAGACGCTGATTTTGGAATACGCCAAACTGGAACCGTTGGGCAGCTAGGCTAAGATGCTGATATGAAATCCCGTACCCTTATCGGTCTGCTGGTGGCCCTGCTCATGAGTATCGCGGCGGGATATTGGCTTTGGCCCCAACCTGCGTCGTTGACTCCACCGTCGATGTTGGGGCTGACCTTGGGATTCATCGTCACCATTCTGGCGGTCGCGGTACTCTTTGATGTGCGTCAGCGCGGGCCTCTGCTGATCAAACTGCTGGCCGGGATGATGATTCTGGTTGGCCCGGCGGGCGCGATCGGTTTTTCCTGGCAAGCCGTGGAGTGGCGCCGGGCCATGGAACAAGCGGAGAGCAATAATCTCCGCGCTATCGCTCAGGCCATGGGTGCGTTTGTATTCCGCACCGGGCATCTGCCCAGCACACTGGAAGAAATGGTAACGGCTGAAGTATTGACGGCGCGCGAAACTCGCACGCCGCTATCCAAAGCGCCACGTTCCTACGATAACAAACCCGATTATTATGTGGCCACCATGGGGGAACCTTGGGCCCCACAAATCAGTCTGCCCAGCAACGACATTATCGTGGCGTACACCAACGGACCACGCATGAGTAAAGATGTCTGGCTGTTCGCATATGCCGATGGAACGGTGAAATTTATTCGCGAAGATGATATAGAGACGGAATTCGCAAAGTCGAATCATGCCCGGATCGCCGCGGGTTGGCAGCCGTATCAGTGGAAAGGGCCCTGGACATTGGTGCTACCCACCCCCACCACCCAACCCGCCAGCCGCCCCTAACTTACGCCCAATACACGCGTTACAACCACTCCCAAGAATGCCCTAACAAGCACCAAG
>JBIJDM010000155.1:0-7043 GCA_044344145.1 Phycisphaerae bacterium | reverse complement strand
ATAGGGGCGGGTAACGATGCGGTGATCCATGACGACGACAATGCCGTGATCGGTGCGGCTTCGGATCAGCCGGCCAAAGCCCTGTTTGAATTTGATGATCGCCTCGGGCAGCGAATAGTCCCGGAAGGGATTACCGCCGGTAAGTTTGATCTGCTCCATCCGGGCTTCCACCAACGGTTCATCGGGTACCGAGAAGGGAAGTTTCACAATAATGACATTCCGCAGGGCTTCACCCCGGACATCCACCCCCTGCCAAAAGGAATCCGTCCCCAGTAGCACACTATGGGCGTTTTTCTTGAAGGAATCAAGCATCTGGCTGCGGTCCTGCCCCGCCCCTTGGACCAGCAGAGGATAGCCCAGTTCCGCCAAAGGTTGCCGGAGTATGGCCGCGGCATCCTGGAGTCCCCGATAGGATGTAAAGAGGATGAACGCATGGCCATGGGTTTGCCGCAGGTAATCCATGGCCCGGGCCATGGCGTTGATGATGAAATCCAGACTGTCGGGGTCGCCCAAACCGGTTTCCAAAAACAACGTGGCTTGGGTTTCGTAGTTGAACGGGGATCCGAGCTGCAATTCCTGGCCGGTGGCCAGACCGATGCGCTGGCGGAGATAACTGAAGGGGCTGGAGGATTTCTGGCTGCGTCCCGTGGCCAGTGTGGCACTGGTCAGAATGACGCTTTTCGTGGTATCGAACAGATTGGTTTTCAGATGGGGCCCCACACATACCGGGGCCGCTGAGAGAGTGATCCGGCGATGGGTTCGTCCCGCCGACTCGACCCAATACACATAATCATCCATTTCCTGGGCCAACCAGGCACTCAGGGCCACGCTCTTACCTTGGATTTGCTGGATATAGCTTTGCAGTTCGAAACAATCGCGTTCGTTTTCAAAGTTACCCGTAGGCTGACCTGCCTGGGGATTGTCATCGATATCTATCGGCGTGCCTGTAAGTTTGCCCAGTTGGGCCAACATCCGCCGCAAATGGTGTACCGCCTGATCCAACAAAGGGCCCACGGTATTAGGCACAATATTTTTGCGCCGTACCCGGCCATTGGGGGGACTGTCCGACTCCATCCAACGCTGCACATCATCGAAGAAATTAAGGCTTTCGGCATGTGCCTGGGCGATTACATCGCGGGCTTCGGTAGTATCCACTTTATCCAGATGGGCGAGAAAGCCTCGATGGGTTTGGGGTTGATATAACCGGGATAACGTATGGCGCAGGCCAGCTTCGGAGACATTCAACCCCAGATGTTCCGCCGCCACAGCTTCGATAGTATGGGCTTCGTCGAGAATGGCCAGATCATAATTCGGCAGTAATTGCCCACCGGCCCGGCGCACCGCCAGGTCGGCGAAAAACATGGCATGATTGCAGATCAGCAGTTGCCCGGTTTGCATCCGCCGACGGCTTTGTTGATAGTGGCAGGGATTATAATATTTGCACCGCTTGCCCAGACAGTTGCCATGCTCTGCGCATACCTGCTCCCAAACCTGCCAGGCCACCGTACGGGGTAGATCGGAACGTGAACCATCTTCGGTTTCGTTGGACCAGTCGCGCACCAGCATGAGGTCATCGTAATGACGGCTATCCGTAAACAGGCCCGTCATGCGTTCCAGAGCTTGATGCATGCGACGCAGGCACAGGTAGTTGCTTCGCCCCTTGCACAATACAGCGGAAAACTCATGCCCGCAGACGCTGCGCAGCAGGGGGATATCCTTGTGCAGCAATTGTTCCTGCAAACTGATGGTGTGTGTGGAAATGACTACCCGGCGTTGATGTACGACCACCTGTTCGATGGCCGGAGCCAGATAGGCAAAAGATTTCCCGATCCCGGTGCCCGCTTCCACGATCAGGTGATGAGCATGATTGAACGCATCCGCCACGGCGTGAGCCATGGTAATCTGCTCGGGGCGGGGTTCAAAATCATGCAGGCGCCGGGCAATAAGTCCGTCGGGGGCGAGAAGTTGCTCCGTCAATGTCGCCACGGTATTGCTTCGTTAGCGCTCAGCCCATCAATTCAAGCTGGCGGGTACGAATCTCCTCCTTGAGACGTTGCACGAAATCGGCCACGGGCATCGTGCCCAGGTCCTTGTCTTTACGCGTGCGGATGGCGACAGTCCCGTCCTGGGCTTCCTTGGCGCCGAGAATAAGCATATAGGGCACTTTGGTCTCGCGGGCGCGGCGGATCTTGGCACCGATCTTGTCGGGACCGAAATCTGTTTCCGTGCGGATGAGCTGGGTCTGCAATTGGGCCGCAATCTCCCGGGCATAGGCTTCGGTTTTTTCCGAGATGGACAAAACCGCCACCTGTACCGGACTGAGCCATGTGGGGAATGCCCCGGCAAAGTGCTCGATCAAAATGCCCGTGAACCGCTCCATCGAACCGAACGGGGCCCGGTGGATCATCACGGGGCGATGGGTCTGGTTGTCCGCGCCGATGTATTCCAGTTGGAAACGTTCGGGCAGATTGAAGTCCAGTTGGACCGTACCCAATTGCCACTTGCGGCCGATGCAGTCCTTGACCATGAAGTCAATCTTGGGGCCGTAGAACGCGGCTTCGCCGATGCCCTCCACATGGGGGATATTTACTTCCCGCACCACCTTACGCAGGATCGCTTCGGCTTTGTCCCAAACCGCCGCTTCGCCCATGTATTTGGTAGAGGCGGGATCGCGCAGACTGACGCGGCAATCGTAGTCCTTGAAGCCCAGCGTGTTGAATACGTGCATTACCATCTGCACGGTACTGCGGAATTCCGCTTCCACCTGTTCGGGCGTGCAGAACAAATGGGCGTCATCCTGAGTGAAACCGCGCACCCGCGTCATGCCATTAAGTTCGCCGGTCTGTTCATAGCGGTAGACCGTTCCGAACTCGGCCAAACGCAACGGCAAATCGCGATAGCTGCGGGGTTCGTGGGCATACATCTGGATATGGTGCGGGCAATTCATCGGCCGCAGCAGATATTCGGAATCGTCGCTGGGATCACGCTCATTCATGCGGATCGTGGGGAACTGCGATTCCTTGTAGTAGGGATAGTGGCCGCTGGCTTTGTACAGATTGATGTTGCCGATCTGCGGTGAGTAGACAATATTGTAACCGCGACGCATCAACTCTTCGCGCATGTATTGTTCCAGCTCGGTCCGCAGTACCGCACCTTTGGGCAGCCAGAGAATCAGCCCCGCACCCACCAGCGGACTGATGGTAAACAGCGACATTTGCTTGCCGATGACCCGATGGTCGCGGCGCTTGGCTTCTTCCAGTGCGTTGAGGTAGGCATCCAGATCTTTCTGGGTCGGGAACGCCGTGCCATAGACCCGCTGCAATTGCTGGGCTTTCTCATCGCCATGCCAGTACGCCCCGGCCACGGACATAAGCTTGAATGCGCCCACGCGGCTGGTGCTGGGCACGTGCGGGCCCCGGCAGAGGTCTTCCCAGTTTGAGCCAGGTGTGCCGGTGGCATAGAACGTCAACACGGCTTGCGGGTCGGCGTTGATGGCCCGCTGGGCATTGTCTACCTTGTACGGATTGCCTTCGTGGGCCAGTTTGGCCAACGCGACATCCTGGGCCAGCTCATAACGGGTAAACGGGCGATCTTCCGCGACGATTTTCTTCATCTCGGTTTCGATCGCCAGCAGATCGTCGGCGGTCAGTTTATGTTCCAACTCAATATCGTAGTAGTAACCATTCTCCACCGGTGGGCCATAAGCCAGTTTGGCTTCCGGGAATAACCGCACAATGGCTTCGGCCATGACATGGGCCGTGGAGTGGCGAATCAGATACAACGCATGGGCATCTTCGGGCTTGGCCGTAACCAGCGCCAGCGTGGCATCCTGTTTGATGGCCAGGTTGGCATCACAAAGCTGACCATCCACGACGGCTCCAATGGTGGCCGCAGCCAGACGCGGGCCAATGGCTTTGGCCACATCCATAGGGGTAATAACGGCTTGTTCAAATTGTTTTTGGGCACCATCCGGGAGCGTAATCGTTACCATGGCAAACCTCGTAGGGTATAAGTGGGCAATAAATCAAGCTACGCAAAAACAGACGCGGCACAACCAGTCTGGCCTTAGGGCATGAGTAATCCATGACCTGCGGTCAGTTAGTTGTGCCGATTCGTAGTTCGTGTCGTCATCATCGTCAGCGGATTCCAATTAAAAACCGACCCGTATAGTAAGCCCACACAGGCGGTTACGTCAAATTATCGCCCCTTATTCCGCCGGGATAATTTGCATGGGCCGGGGGCGGAAATTCGCTGATTGGCCGAAGAATCGGGCTGGATTATTGTAAAAAATGTCCAGCAAGGTGGGCAGATGATAGCCCCGCCGACGGGCCTCGTGCAGGGTGCGATGAGTATTGAAGGGGTCGGAAACGCCCCAATCCGCCGCCGCATTGACCATAAGTTGCTTGTGGCCATACATTTCCATAATGTCCACTGCCCGTTGCGGGGTACATTTGGAGATCGGGTAAATCGTCATACCCGCCCAATATCCCTCATCCAAGACCATCTTGGCCGTGTGCTCTTCGATATGGTCAATCAAGATCCGGCCATGGTCGAGTTGGCTGCCGAAATCGGCCAGCATGTCCATAATCCAACGGGTGCCTTTGAGTTTGTCTTCCAGATGGGGGGTGTGGATCAGAATTAGATGATGGCCACACGGCAAGTTTTTACCGTGGTTGATCGCCATCTGTACATGTTCCATGAAGACACGGGCTTCGTTGGGGGTGTTTTTGTTCAGACCAATCTCTCCGATGCCCAGCACATTGGGACGGTTCAAAAACTCCGGCATACCCTCCAATACCGCTTGGGCTTTGCCCAAATCCTGAGCTTCTTTAGGGTTTAGGCAGATCCACGAGTAATGCTGGATACCAAATTGGGCGGCACGTTTGGGTTCAAATTCGGTCAATTGCCGGTAGTAGTCAAAAAAACCTTCCGGCGAACGATCAAAACCCGCCCAGAAAGCCGGTTCGCTGACGGCCACCACGCCGGACAGCGCCAGCCGTTCGTAATCATCGGTGGTCCGCGAGACCATGTGAATATGGGGATCAATAATCATCATTGCGGTAGACTCGGTAGTGGGTACTGGGTATGGATGTCGGTCGCGGGTAACGAATACCGCCGCAGGATTGCTTCCGCCCGATTTGGGGCAGCGGAGGCTAAGATCGCCAGAGCATCTTGAATAAACGCCAGCCGGGCATCACCGTTGAGTTTGCTGCGCTCTGCGGCGCGATCCATACGGTCCAGAGTAGCGGCAATTTCGATGAGTTTGCAGCGTGTTTCCATGAAATACTGATCGCAAATATCACTTGCGGTCAGGTTGGTATGTGCCGGGGTTGCCATAATAATTACTCCAGTCTGATCAGTTACGCAGGTCCAGCAAGCGTTTGACGATAACTTCCGCCGCATCGGGCCGGCCCATTTGTAACGCAGCCTGACGCATCTTCACCAACCGCTGGGGGTTATCCAACAATTGCTTGAGTTTAAACGTCAATACCTCGATCGCATTGCACCGGATGGCGGCGCCGGACTCCAATAAATGGTCGCTATTGCGTTCTTCCTGGCCGGGGACGGGATTCATGACGCACATGGGCAGGCCCCGGGCCATGGCTTCAGAGGTGGTAAGCCCGCCGGGCTTGGAGATCAGAATATCGGCGGCGGCCATGTATTCGTCCATTTCGGTGGTAAAGCCTACGGGGTGCAGACGAATCTTGCCGCGCGAGTGTTGGTGGGCAATTTTGTCGAGTTGGGCCTTAAGTTCGGTACTACGCCCACAGATGGCCACGATCTGGGCCGGATGATCCAAGGCCATCAGCTCTTCAATAATCAAACCCACCGGACCCACCCCAAAACCACCGGCGGAAACCATAATAGTGAATACATCTTCTTTCAGTCCAAGTTTCTGCCGGGTGAGGGCTTTGTCCTTGGTCTGGCGGAAGACTGGATCAACCGGGATGCCCGATACATAGATGCGTTGGGGACGGATGCCCATGCGGGACAGATAGACTTTGGCTTCTTCGTTCATGCAGAAGTAGTGTTCATATTGCGAGACCAGCCACATGGCATGCACATCGAAGTCGGTAATAACGACCGAGGGTTTTACCGCCAGCCGTTTACGTTCGACCAGATTGGCCAGCAGGAACGCGGGGGTAAAGTGGGTGCAGGCAATAATCGTGGGCTCGTACTCTTCCACCTTTTTGAGAAACGGGCCGGCATTGAATTTCTCAAAGGCCAGCCGCAGCCGCTGGTTCTGCCAGGGTTTGTCGGTATGTTCGTAAAGGATGCCCAGCATGGTGGGGGCGCGGTTGATCAGATCGAGATAGGTTTTGGAGTACAGATGGCTGAAAATCTTGGTGGTGTATTTCAGCATGTCCCAGTGCTGTACATCGGTGACATTGCCTTGCCGGGCGAATTCCTTGACCAGTGCATCGGCGGCACGGACATGACCGGCGCCTGCGGATGCGGATAATACGAGAATACGATGGGCCGCCATGGTTATTCCTTCCTGTCATCATGTGGTCATAACAATATGCTGGGTGAATCATACCGCGCTGTGGGCCGGGCACCAAATTGGGTTGTCACCGGGGGGCGGTGGCACTATGCTAGTTGCACGTTATAGGAGTAAAATAATGCCCATTACACGGATTGAAATCCCGTATTTTCCGGGGGACAAACGGATTGCGTTGACCACCTCATGGGATGATGGGACGGTGCATGACCGGCGGTTGATTGCGTACTTCAATCAGATCGGCTTGAAAGGCACCTTTAACCTGAATTCCGCATTCTTGCGCCGTCTGCCCACCGACTCACCCCGACATCTGGAACGCAGTGAAGTGGCCGAATTGATGCAGGGGCATGAAGTGGCGATTCATACTCTGGACCATCCGCATTTACCGCTCATAGACGCCAGCCAGATCGCCCAGCAAGTACTGCAGGACCGGATCGAACTGGAAGAAATTGTCGGATATCCGGTGCGGGGAATGGCCTATCCCTTTGGAACCTACAATCCGCGGGTCATCGAGCTGCTGCGCGGTCTGGGCATCGTTTAC
>JBIJDM010000016.1:0-22810 GCA_044344145.1 Phycisphaerae bacterium | reverse complement strand
TGCTGCCGGGGGTGGGGGTGTACGCGGCCACTGCGCAGGTGGGATTACGCAAATATGCTACCGCCCTGAGTGTGTCGAGCAATCCGACCTTTGCGGGTAAAGCCATTACCGTCGAGGCGCACTTGCTGGACTTTAGCGGTGAGCTTTATGGCCACGTAGTGGAATTGGATGTGCTCAGTTGGCTGCGGGATACGATGAAATTTGGTGGTGTGGAACAACTTAAACGACAATTGGAACGTGATACCGCCGGGGTTCGGGCCATGTGCCTGCCGGTGGAATAGGAGTTTGCATAATGGCTACGACGGTACCTTTGGTGGGTATGAATGAATTGATTGCACGGCTGCGCTTGGCCCGGCGGGTGGCGATTCTCACGCATCAACGCCCAGATACTGATGCCCTGGGTTCCCAGTGTGCCATGGCGCTGATTCTGCGTTACTTGGGTGCCACCGAGATTACCTGGGTGGAATATGGCGATATCCCACCCGCATACGCCTTTCTCCTGAAAGAATTTTCGCCCGTCCGGGTTCGGACGTGGAGCC
Organism: Phycisphaerae bacterium; assembly: GCA_044344145.1. Taxonomy (GTDB): domain Bacteria; phylum Planctomycetota; class Phycisphaerae; order WQYP01; family WQYP01; genus JBAXGE01. The sequence continues at coordinate 22,271 of JBIJDM010000016.1, read as the reverse complement.
CGGAAACCGAAGCGGCGATTGAATCCGACTGCGATACGATTGTCGCGGTGGATACCTGCACCTGGCAGCAAATGGAAAAGGCCAGTGCCCTGCTCAAACGCTGCAGCGCCAAAGTGGTGGCGGTGGATCACCATCTCAGCCGCGATCCCATCGGCCCGGTGATTTATGCCGATACCAGCGCTGCGGCATGCTGTCAGATACTGGCCGCGCTAGCGGTAGCGGCGGGGATGACGCTGGATCGGGAACTGGCGCTGCCGATTATGGCCGGGCTGGCCGGTGATACTGGTTGGTTCCGTTTTGACAATACCACGCCGGCGGTGATGGAACTGGCTACCCGGCTGATTGCCACCGGATTGGATTCGGCCCGACTGTATCAGCAAATCATGCAGAATGAACGCCCGGAAAAGCTGGCGCTGACCGTGCGGGCCTTGGAAAGTTTGCAGTGGCACGCCGATAAACGCCTGGCGCTGATGTGCATCACGCAGGAGGATTTCCGGCAGACGGGCGCGGTGTCGTCGGAAACAGAATATCTGGTGGATATTCCCCAGCAGGTGGGATGCTGTATGGCGGTGGCGTTACTGACGGAAATGGTTGATGGCCGGGTGCGGGTTTCGATGCGCAGTAAATACGGGCTGGATGTGAATGCGCTCTGCCGCCAGTTCGGCGGGGGTGGTCATGCCCGGGCGGCGGGTTGTCGGCTCGAGGTCCCCATGGCGGAAGCACGGTTGCAAGTGGCGGCCTTAATGACCCCGGCCGTGCAGGCTGTGCCGGTGCCGATTTAATCGTCACCGAACGGACGGGCGGTCGCCTCGGGTAGGGTTGCGGGTAGTTTCAGGCCGGTGGGGGTGCGCTGCCAAGTGGTATCCGGAAAGCGCATGAAGTAGGCGGCTTCATCAATGGCTTTATCGGGCAGGCCGGGGATGGCTTTCATATCGTCGGGGCGGTTGAAGATGGGCGGTTGCCGTCCCGCAGCCAGTTGCTGCGCACGGAAAGATACGATTTTTTGTGCCCAGTGGGTGCCTATGCCCGGCAGACGGCTCAGGGATTCGACCGACTCGGTATTAGGGTCAATTTGCTGCGGAAGGGGTTCGAGGGTTTGTAGACTGGCCGTGACGCCCTGATAGGGTTCACGTTGCCACCACAGGCAGGTCAGCACCACGGCCAGCACCGCCAGCAGTAGAACCAAGCCGATACGCTGCCGTCGGGACCAGCCAGCGGGGTCGGCTATAGCTTCCGGCAGATCATCCGAAGCGGATTCAGGAGCGGGCACGGTGGACATCACGGTGTTCCGAATCAGGTCTCGGTTCAGGTCGTTTTGCCATTACGGGCGCGAAAACTCGCGGCGGCTTTACGCAATGCCGACCAGGTTTGCAGTGACTGTTTGGCCACATGATTATGGGTCATCAACCCATTGTGTTTGAAGGTGCCTTGGGGATGATCGGCCAATTGGCCCCAGCAAATCGCTTCGACATACGGCTTACTCAGGCAGATATCGGTGACCGATTCCAGCCAACGCGATTGGATGGTTTCGTTCCACGTACGCCGCCAGCAGCCTGCGGCAATGGCTTCGGGGTTCATGTCGCTGGGGGCTTCGATGGTGACGATGACTTGCTTGCCCAGCGCGGCAAAGCGGTCGAGATAACCGCTGATTTGGAATAAGTCACGCTGCCAACCACCATCGCGGGGGGCGCCAAAACGGAAGTTTAGCCCAAAGAGGTCAAAATCCACGCCGGATTGAACCAGCATTTCCGCGTAGAGCATCGGAGGGATGCTGCGTTGATTCAGGGCGTAATATTCGCCCCAGGGCTGGGTCAGCTCCACGAGGGTACGCGAGCCCGGGGCGATTTTCTTGACCAGATGTACAGTCAACCGGGTCAAATCCATCAATTGGTCAAACGAGAAACTCAGTTGATTGTTGACATGCAAACCACTCAGGACGTTCCAGATGGAAACATAGGTGCCATAACGGCTTACCACGCGGTCAATGTGTTCGACCAGAAAATCGCGGATGGTTTCGTAATCATGTTCCCAAGTGTAAATCCAGTCGGGGGCATTGTTATCACTGAACTGGACCAGCGCCCCGGCCATCATGGGCACTTTGCGCTTGTACATGTATTCCACCCAGTCATCCGACAGGGTCCACTCAAATTCCTGTTCAGCGGGTTCAATCATGCGCCACGGCATAGGCAGGCAGACAAAGTCGCTGGCGGTGACGGCCACTTTGCGATAGTCCTCTTCCACAGTATGCAGGTCAACCCGCAAGCCAAAGGCGCTCTTGGGCAGGCTGCCGGTCAGGAGGCGCCGTTGCAGCAGAATATCGGCGTGGGTCAAGGCCGCTTGTTCTGATAACGGCAGCGTTGCGGTCAGGCACCGATCCGCATACTGTGAGGCAACCGGCGGATTATCGCTATTCACGATGGCTTCAATGAGCAAGTCGCGGCAAGCGTCGGCTTTTTCGCTGATGATCTGGGCTTCCGAAAGGTCGTGCAGGCCCCACTCCTCGCGTTTCATGGTAAAACGCATCAACCGACCCCGGGCCAGTTCAATATTCAGGTTATAGGGATCATCGCGCTCGGGCAGACGCGTGGTATCGAGCAAGACGGTGCCAAAATTCTTTACATCCCACATCAGACAGAGGGAGGCGGGGCCCGCAGCGCGTTTGCGAATAATCAGTTGGCCGTTGGTGTAGGTAAATTCCGCTTTGATGGGAACCAGATCGGGGCCAATGACATAAGCCGCCGACAAATCAAGTGCGGGGGGGGGTACGCCATCGCGAAATACTAAAAAACGGAGCATTACCAGTGTGCCTGTTCTATAAAAAATCTATCAACTCACCACTGGCATCGGCAAAGTGCCTTGGCACCCGGAGGACGACAATGTAGTCGCAAGTATATCCCAACCACGGGGATAGATAAAGTGTGGCGCCCACATAATAGGTCTGGGTTAGCGCGGCAATTGGGACGGACGGGTCAGGCCCCCTTGTTCGACATCGGTCATATAGGCCAGCGTGCGTTCCAATTGGCTTTGCAGATGGCGGACTTTCAGCAGGCTGCGCACGCGGGTGATGAGCTCAAACTTATTGATGGGCTTGGATAAAAAGTCGTCCGTACCAGACTCCACACCCCGTTCGACATCGCCCAATTCATTGAGTGCGGTGACCATGATGACGGGGATATTCTGGTACTGGGGGTCGGCCTTGAGACGTTTACAGACCTCAAAACCGCTCATGCGGGGCATCATCACATCCAGCAGGATGAGATCGGGGGATTTGGCGCGGACCTTTTCCAACGCGTCCACCCCATCCACGGCCACCAGGGTGGTACAGTCAATGGTCTCCAGATACGCCTGAATGAGTTCGGCATTCTGGGCATTGTCATCCACGATCAGAATCAGGGGCGTCTGGGTGCCCGGATTGGCCTGGGTCATGATAAAGCTCCACCTGCAATTACGCCGCGAACTACCGAGTCCGCAGACAAGATATCATGGGTGCCAGTATAACCGCCCCCATAATTCTTGCCCAATGGTAACGTGGCAGATAGGGAGTAAATCCCCGTCAGGGGACACCCCGGCACACCCAGACACGCCCCTTAGAGTGACTTATTCGCTGGTTTTACCCTGTTCCCAAGCGACCAAGGCCCGACGGGCACTTAAACGCGCTTGTTTGTGAGATTGGAAACGACCGTTACCGATACCGATTTTGTGCGAACGCACTTTGGACCCGGAGGTACGACGATGCATAACCACTACTCCTGTAAAAAAGGACGCAGTAACTTGCTTCCGGCACTTACTAACTTTACGCATCCCGGCACCCGATGCAAGCAAATTCCTAAAAGATTATTCATGCCCAAAATATGGGCAAATACTGAGTGTTTAGTAGGTTTATAGGCGATTGGAACTGATGGGAATTTGTCGGGCGTTGGGGCTTGAATGAGATTTTCATCCAGCCTGTTGCGGAGCCTAACCTCGGATGACGCGTAGGGGGGTGTTCGGACGCAGTGAAGCATAATAATATTTGCACGAATAACCTTTTGGCGGTAACATTGTCTTATTACCCACAGGCTTCGTGGCCTGGCTATAATTAGACTTGTGGCAATTTCTTTTTAAGGAAGCTATTCATGTTCAAGACAACCCGGCAGTGGATGACAGCGGCGATGGTATTGACGGTGGCAGTGGCAGGTGTGGGCTTGGCCCGGGCGCAGGAGGCGGCACTGAAACTATTGCCTTCGGATACCCAGGCCATCATTATGGCCAAGAGCCTGAAAAGTTTGGACAACAAAATTGGGAATATGACCACCCAGTTGGGTGTGCAGGCCCCGCCCAATGCTATCACTTCGCTGGTGGAAGGCTTTGGGGTGGCGGACGCCATTGATATGGATGGCGCATTGGTGATTGCCTTGCTGCCCAAATCCAAGGACCAGCCGCAGGGCAAGCCTCCTATGGTGGTCTTGATTCCCGCCAAAGATGGCAAAGCCCTTTTGACCCCCTTTCAGCCCACGGACCCCAAGGATGGTCTGATTACCATCACCGGCCCCCAGGGCGACGAGATGACCGCGGCGCTGCTGGATAAATATGTGGTGGTGGGACAAACCCCGGAAGTGGTCAAACAGTTTTTGGCCAGTCCCAATAAATTGGATGGCACACTGAAGGCGGAACTGAAGCAAATCTTCAGCGCCAATGATCTTACGATCTATGCCAATACCCCCGAAATCAACAAGGCCTACGGCAACCAGATTGCCGGGTTTAAATTGACGGCTATGGAATTGATCAAGATGCAGAAAGACCCCAACGCCCCGTTGTTTCAGGCGCTAGCGGCACTTTGCTTTGATGGCGTCAAAAACTATCTGACCCAGTCGGATGCCGGCGTGGTGGGCATTCGTTTGACCGATGACAGTGTGAATCTGAGTGTCAGTGGCCACTTCAAGCCCGGCAGTGATATTGCCAAGCTGGTGGCGGCGCAAAAGGCTGCCAAGGTGGTAGACCTGACCGGCTTGCCCGCGGGTAAGTATATGGCCGCATTCTCCATGGCTTGGGATGATGTTTCGGTGGGCGCCCAGATTACCAAGGCGGTCAATGATATTCTGAAATATCCCGCCCTGGCCCAATCGCCCATGGCCGCGAAGGCCACCGAAGCCATGACCATGCAGGCGGAAATTGCCAAGCTGACGCGCGGCGTCAAGGGCGTTATGTTGGAACCCGTGCTGGACAGCAAAGAAGGCAAGCTGAACTTTGTCGGAATTTACGCGCTGACCGATGCGGCCAAGGCCAAGGGTCTGATTCACAAATTCTACGATTCGTCCGCGCTGGATTTTGGCACGCAGGCCAAGGGGCTTAAGACCACCATCAAGGCGGAAAAGGATGCGCTGAAAGTGGCCGGGATGAGTTTTGATAAATTGACGATCACCGCGCAAGTGGATGAAACCACCGCTTCGCCTGAAGAAGCGGAAATACTGAAGAAAACCATTACCGCCATGTATGGCGAAAACGGCACGATTACCTATTACATCGGATTTGATGCCAAGAATCTCTTGGCCGTAATGGGTAACGAAGACCTGCTTAAGAAAGCCGTCACGAGCTATCAGACCAATGATGGCGCATTGGAAAAAGATGCGGGTGTCATCGCGGGCAAGAAGATGCTCAAGAACAGCAACATGATGGTGGCGTATATGCCGGTGGCGAGTTGGGTGGAATTGGCCAAGAAGGCCTTCCTGCCGGAAATGGCCGATCCCGCCGGAGACCCGGCTGCCCCCAAGACCACGGCCTTGCCGATGATGATGGGGATGGGTGCGACCGACACGGCGCTGACCACGGAAATTGTCATGCCGATGAGCACGATCAAGATGCTGGTCAAGGAAGCACAGGCCTTGCAGGGCCAATAAGCCTGCCTCCGCAGAACATCAAATAAAAAAGGGCCACGGTGAAAACCGTGGCCCTTTTTGTTGCCTGAATTTATGCGGTGGCTTACTGGAAATCCGCATTGGTAAAGACGTTCTGCACATCGTCATTTTCTTCGAACATCTCAATCAGGGCCTGCATGGATTCGGCTTTTTCCCCGCTGAGTTGTACGGTCTGGCTGGGGATGGAGACAAACTCCGCCGAGACCAGCGCAATTTTGGCGGCCACCAGCGCTTTACGCACCGGTTCAAAGTCGGTCATGGCGGTGATGATCTCATAGCCTTCTTCGGAGACCTGCACATCTTCCGCGCCGGCTTCGATGGCCAGTTCCATCAGCTTGTCTTCGGCCACCTGAGCACGTTCGATATTGATCACACCTTTGCGGCTGAACATCCAGGCCACGGAATTGGTGGCGCCCATGGACCCGCCGTTGTGATCGAAGATGGTGCGGATTTCACCTGCAGCACGGTTGCGGTTATTGGACAGGGCTTCGACCAGAATGGCGATCCCGCCGGGGCCGTAGCCTTCGTAGGTGATGTTTTCAAAGTTGTCGCTGCCGAACTCACCGCAGCCGCGTTTGACGTTCTTGTCAATGGTGTCATTGGGCATATTGGCCGCGCGGGCCTTATCTATGGCATAGCGCAGGGCCAGATTATCGTCGGGATTCGCCCCATTCTTGGCGGCGATGATGATCAAGCGGGCCAGCTTGCCCCACTGTTTGCCCCGGCGTGCGTCCACCACGGCTTTTTTGTGCTTGATGGATTTCCAATGCGAATGTCCGGCCATAATTACTTCTTGGCTAACTTAATTACACAACGCCGGATTACAACGTTACCGCGATCATACCATGCCCCTTGAGCTCGGGCAGGGTAAAGGCCAACGCACCATTTTTCCATGTGAACGCCAAGGGTTCACCTGCCGGCACTACGGTGACGGCTTTGGGTTGGGTCGGTGTTTGCAGTACCACATCCAGATCATACAACGGCACCACATCTTCAATGATATCAATCCTCGGCGCGCGGCGTTCGGATTGATACCCCAGCAGATGCACAATCAGCGTCTGCTTGCGGTCCTGCTTTTGTTGGGTGACGGTGGCTTCCAGATAGCTGGGGCCACTGACGGTGATGAGCTGGGTATCCAGCAGGGCATCCAGAACAGTCTTGACCAGATTGCGGTAGGGGAGATTGCCGTGTTTGGCATACGCTTCAAACACGTTGAAGGCGATGTGCCCCACGCGGCCATGGACACTGCCCAGGGCGTAGGGACTGAGTTTATCGCCGGGGGTTTGGTTGTGGCTGCAGAAGTGATCCCAGGTGCGATCAAAATAGGGCTCGACCACCCCGGCAATGACCTGAGTGCCGCGCTGGGCAGTGACCCGAACGGTACGGTCATAGATGATGTGATCGGTCGGCGCGGCGGCGTTGCTGTACTTGCCCAGGAACCGCATGTAGGTGGCCTGATAGGGCGATTCGCCACTAGTGGTCAGCCCCAACTCACGCAGGAAGCTGCCGGTACCATTGGTCCCCAGCCCGCTGCTGCCGGTGAATAATACCCGGCCTTTGGCCTGAATATAAGTGCGCAATTCCTTGGCCAGCGCGGCATCCAGCGCCAGACCATCGGGTACGATCAGCAAATCATACTTGGATAAATCGCAGCCGGTTTGGACGACATCAAACTGATGCCGCAACTGGGTCAGCATCCGCACCGCGCCTTCATCGGTCTGGCTGGTGGATTGGGTGGTGCTGGTCACGCCGGTGGGCTTCTGGAACAGGCCGATCTGGGTGACCGGCTTGGCCTTCACCAACCACGGTTCGCACTCGGCTACATGACTGTAAGCATGACCGATGAGTTCATAAACGGCTTTATCCAGCACGCCGCGCGGGTGCAGTTGATCCCCGATCGAGCAGGCTGCGCCATGGGCAATCATCGAGGCCGTTTCATAGGCCAGCGCCGCATGGGGTTTCATCCCGCCGAAATCAGCCCAGCTCTTATGAAACCGTGCGGTCATGCCCAAAACGGGCTTGGGGCTGACGGTGCGGGCGAAGCGCATGTTGATGGGGAAGTACATATAACCCCAACCGCCGGTGGGCAGGGCTTCGATTTCGGCCTGGGTCATGAATTCGATATCACTGGCGAGTTGGAACAGCGGCCGACAGTTGAAAAACACCGTGGCATCGGGGCTGCTGGCTTTGACCTGGCGGTACAGACGCTTCATGTAGCGTTTGGCGACCACAGTGGCGAAGCGCTCGCGGCTTTCCGCACACTCGGGGTTCAGGCCTTCCTTACGCATCGCGTTCAGAAAGTACGGATTGGTCGAGGGCTGGTCCCAGCACATATCAAAGAAAATGCCGTCGGCGGGCTGGAATAGCTTCAAAACTTCGGCCGTCTGCTCAACCAGAAACTCCTGATAGGGGCTGGTCATATCCATGATCTGCCAGCCAGCGGTAAAAGCCTTGTTGTTGGGATCGGAGCGCTTGACCAGCGAGGAATCCGATTCCCGCGCGATCCATTCCGGATGCGTGGTGGCGGCATATTCGTCGCACAATACACTGAGGTAGATGGGGGCGCGAATGCCCACGCGGTGCAGGGCCTCGACCTGCTGGCGCACCAGATCCAACCCCTTTTTCAAGCCCGGATGCCGTTCTGGCCGTTTGGTGTTGTAGTACAGATGGCCGTGGTGGCACTTGGCAAACAAGGTGACCGAGTTCACCTGGGCGTCTTTCATGGTCTGGGCAAATTGCTTGGGATCAAAATTTGCACCCACGTCCGGGATTTGCGGCCCGGTATGAAAATCCAGATGAATCTGACGCATCGGAAACGCGAAGGGGAGCTTGGCAGCCATGGGAAAACCTTGTGTAAATACAATATCACAAACACGTTGCGCGAAGCGGGCATATTAGCCCAAAGGGCAGGTTGCGTCTATCAGGCCGGTATGCGGTGGGTGGGAGAATAAATTACCGGTGGGCACTTGCCCTTTCATAGATATTCCTATATGATGATGTAGTAATATATAGGCGTTAACCCAAGGAGCTTTGAAATGACCGAAGCAATCAAGACGATGACCCCGCAGGAACTGCAACGGCAGTTGCAGACCACGGGTGACGAGACGGTGCTGTTGGATGTACGCACGCCGGGTGAATTTACCGAAGCGCACATCCCGGGGGTTGTGAATATTCCGCTACCGGACCTGGGTAGCCAGATTGCCACACTACGCGGGAGTAAACAACCGTTGGTGCTGGTGTGCAAGAGTGGCGGTAGGGCGCGTAAGGCGCATGAAGTGCTGCGCAATGCGGGGGTGGAGTCCTGTGTGGTGTTGGAAGGCGGTACCGATGGCTGGATGCAGGCGGGCTTGCCGGTGGTGGTCAACACAGGCAAATCAACCGGGCTGCCGATCATGCGTCAGGTGCAGATCGTCGTGGGATTCTGCGGGCTGTTGGGCGCGGTGTTGGCGTTGACCGTGCATCCCTTGTGGGCGCTGCTACCCGCTGCGGTGGGGCTGGGTTTATTGTTCGCGGGTCTGACCGGCATTTGCGGATTGGCCATCTTCTTGGCGTACATGCCCTGGAATCGTGGGCAGATTTGTGGCACCAGTTGCAGCCGTTAAGGGTATCATAGAGCGTGATTCAAACAACAGGAGTCGTGACCGTGGCAGACAAACGTAAAGTGATTATCGTGGGTGGCGTGGCCGGGGGCGCTTCTGCGGCAGCGCGACTGCGGCGGCAGGATGAGCAGGCCGAGATTACCATGTACGAGCGTGGTGAGTTTGTGTCGTTCGCCAATTGCGGTTTGCCCTACTATGTGGGCGAAGTCATCGCCACACAGGACAAGTTGTTGCTGGCCAACCCCAAGCTGTTCAAGGACCGGTTCAATATCGCGGTAAAAACCCGCCACGAAGTAGTCGCGATTGACCGTACGGCCAAAACCGTGCGGGTGCGCGATTTGACCACTGGGCAGGAACTTACCGATACTTACACACACTTGATTCTGTCACCCGGGGCGCTGGCGATTCGGCCACCGTTGCCGGGGATTGATCTGCCCGGGATTTTTGTGGTGCGTTCGATTCCTGACAGTGAAGCGATTCGCAGTTGGATCACAGCGCACACCGCCGGGCGCGCGGTGGTGATAGGGGGCGGATTTATCGGGCTGGAAATGGCCGAAAATCTCAAGCACCGGGGCCTGGATGTAACCGTCGTCGAGATGCTCAATCAGGTGATGCCCCCGGTGGACCCGGAAATGGCGCAGTACGTAGCCCAGCACCTGACCGACCATGGCATCAAACTGGCGTTGGGTGATGGCGTGGCAGGTATGCAGTCTAATCCTGCGGGTGGCTTGCTGGTTAATACACAAGTCGGGAAAGCCTATCCCGCCGATCTGGTGATCCTGGCCATCGGGGTGCGTCCTGATACAGCTTTGGCTAAAGCCGCCGGTTTGGAACTCGGGCAGCGCGGCGGGATTAAAGTGAATGCCCACATGCAAACCAGCGACCCGGCGGTCTATGCCGTGGGCGATGTGGTGGAAGTTTTCGATACGATTTTACAGCAATGGACCTTGCTCGCATTGGCCGGGCCAGCCAATCGGCAGGGCCGCGTGGCGGCGGATCATATCTGTGGCCGCGCGGCCAGTTTCCGGGGCGTGCAAGGCACGGCGATCTGCGGGGTGTTTGATCTAGCCATCGCCAGTACCGGGGCCAGTGAAAAAGCCCTGCAACGCGCAAAAGTGACCGATTACCAAGTGATTTATCTGCATCCCAATCATCACGTGGGCTACTATCCCGGCGCCGAGCCCATCCGGCTTAAGCTCATATTCCGGCCCAGCGACGGGCGGATTCTGGGCGCGCAGGCCGTGGGCAAAGCCGATGTGGCCCGTAAGATTGATGTGATTGCCATGGCCATGCAGAAAGATGGCACGGTGTACGACTTGGAAGAAGCAGAATTGTGCTATGCCCCGCAATATGGCGGCGCCAAAGATGTCATCAATATGGCGGGCATGATCGCGTCGAATCATCAGCGTCACGAACATCCCCTGGCCGCGTGGTCGGAACTTAAAGCGCCCGGCGTATTACTGGATGTGCGCGAACCGGGTGAATTTGCCCGCGGGCATATCCCCGGCGCGGTGCTGATCCCGCTGGGACAGCTACGGCAGCGCACCGGCGAACTGCCGCGCGATCAGGTGATACGCGTCTACTGCGCGGCGGGGCAACGTGGCTATTACGCCGTGCGGATGCTCAACCAAATGGGCTACCAAGCGCAGAATCTCTCCGGCGGGTATGGCACCTATCTGCAACTGGCCGCGGTGGGCAAGGTGTAAGGTTCAGGTGCGAAACGTCTTGCGGACGCTGGCTTTGCGCAGGCGCCGCAAGGCCGGTGGTTTGATCGGTGCCGTCACAGCGCTGGGGCGTTTGGTCATGACCGGCCAGCGTTGCAGCACTTCGGCGGTAGTCATCCAGGTGATATTTTTCGACTGCAATTGACGGATAGCCATATCACCCTGATCCCGATCCCACATCGCAATGGCATCGCGCACAATGACAATCTTGGCGCGGCGTTGCAGCATGCCCAGTGCGGCGATGCGCACCGTGTGTTCGATCGGGCCACCGCACAACAGCCATAATTCCACGGGCATTTCCGTCAGGATGCGGTCCATACGCGGCGCTTCGAAGGGATCAAAGCCGAGTAAATCAACAATAATCTGCGGGTGGTGTTTGGTCCAATCCGCCGGGACATCCGTGCGATTATCCGCCGGTAGCAGCAGGGGATTGGGCCGCAATGTGGTGGGGATTTTGTGATAACCAGCGCTGGCAAACTGGCCCAGCACCAGAGGCTGGTGGCCTGTGATCGGCAGGGCCACATCGCGCAGGCGGGTGCTGACAATCGGCACGGCGCGGCGCGTGGCCCATTGGAACAGACAACGCAATTGACTCACCACCGGCGCCACATCAATAACGGGGCGACCGCCGTGGGGATCAAAGAGTTCAAACTGGGTATTGAAGTCCAGCAGAACCGGACCGTGAATGGCTTGGGTAAACATCTTGCACCTCCCAATAACGCCGGTGGTCTACCACCTACTCAACTATACGCGACATCTGGCGTTATGGAGCACAAAAATAGTCCTATATTCACCAAGGTGAATATGGGATGATAATCTTGGGTGATTTACCTAAAGTCGTTTAACGCATGTAGCTGCTATCCGAGATTTTTTGCAGGCTGGTGCGATCCAGTTGGAGGAATTTGCCTTTGAATTCATCGGCCAGTCGTTGCAGGGGTGAATTGTCATCTTTACTGGCCAGTTTGATGGCATCAATTCGGACCTTGCGGGTGTTGGCCTTCATGACCGGGACGGCCATATTGGTGCTTAATCCATATTTCGCTGTGACGAAGAAAATCTGGTCCACATCGGGTTCCGACACCGTTTGGGTCATGCAGATAGCGGCGTCGCTCATGCCCAGCGCGCGGACGTCTTCCAGCGCATTGCGGGTGGCGGCAATTTCGTTGCGGCCACGGAATCCGTGCGCGGGTTCGCGCCGGATGCCACCTTCCCGCCAGATGACCACGGCATGCTGGCCGTTGGTTTCCTGGGAGTTGACGGCGGCGTATACGCTCTTCAAAACCAGATCAAAATAATCACCATTGGCATTGGAGCCGTCAATACTGAATATGACCCGTTTGCCCACGATGGGGATGGAGAGGAAATTTGGCCCGATAGCGCCAACTTTTACCTCCACAACGGTACCGTTGTTCGTGTTCGGATTCTTGTCATTGCCACTGCCGGAGCCAGAGGTTGAATTGCTGTTACCGCTGAACATCAGGGCGATGAAAATAATGAGACCAATAACCACCAGACCGGCAAAGATCGCCCCCGCAATCATCAGTGCGGTCCGGTTGACCCCTTCCGCCTTGGTGATGGGGATATGATGTTCGGCAATTTCCACATCCACAGCTTCTTCGATGGCGGCAAGTTGGTTGCCGGGCTTGCGGGCCGGATTTTTGGGCGCCACTTTGGCCGTGCGTTTGGCAATCGGGCTGGTGATGGGATTGGGCAGCGGAGTAACCGACTCCGTGGGAGTGGGTTTTGGGGCAGATCTTTCCGCTGGTCGGCTGGCGGGTTTGGGATTACTGGTGGGCCGGATATTTTCCAGCGCGGCCAGTGATTCCTTGCTGGGCGGGCGCTTGGCGCTGCTGGGCCGGACATTTTCAACTTCGGCGGCGCTGGGACGTACTTCTACGGCGGGTTTCATGGCCGGTTTGGGATTGCTGGTGGGGCGGACGTTTTCCACGGCCGCGAGGGTTTCTTTACTGGGGGGACGTTTGGCGCTGCTGGGCCGGGCACCCTCAGGGACGGAATTGCGGCCCGAACTGGGGCGTACTTCATCGGCGGTGGTGGCTTCACGCCGGGGGGCATTGGCGCCAGGATTCGCAATCGGGGAGGCCGGACGGGTACTCGTACGCGTCGCCAACGGCACTTCCAAGAGAGTTCCGCATTCAGAACAACGGCACACGCCACCTCGAAACCCATCATCCACTTCGAGAATGGTGCGGCATTTATTGCATTGAATGACCACAGACATAATTCGTACGCCTTCTTAGAAACGGTCGCGTAACCGGTACGCTCACCAGAGAATGCACCTGACTGCTACTAATATGGCATAAAAGGTCCGCTGTTACAAGCGGCAGTTCCTGTATCCAGCAGGGTTTACATCTGACCTGCGGGCGGTTAGTCTGCCCGCATACTTTACTATCGGAGCAACACCCAACATGACTGAACATTTTGCGGATCGTCTGATGGCGGCTGTTAAAAGCAAAAAAACACCCCTTTTGGTGGGTCTGGACCCGGTTTTGGAAAGCCTCCCGGAGGCCCTGCGCCAGCCGGCCATCTCGGCAGGGATTACCGATATGCAGGCCGGCGTGGATGCCCTATTTGATTTCAGCCTCAAGGTGCTGCATGTGGTCGCCCCCCTGGTCCCGGCAGTCAAGATCAACAGTGCCTTTTTCGAGGCGTATCACAGTGAAGGCATCGAAATCTACGAGTCGCTGATTCAGGAAGCCCACGCGCTGGGACTGGTGGTCATTGCGGATGTGAAACGCGGGGATATCGGTAACACGGCCCAATATTACGCCCAGGGCTGTCTGGCCAATCCCGCGTATGACAGCATGCTGGATCACGTCGGCCCTGATGCGGTGACGGTGAACCCCTATATGGGCCTCGATGCCCTGTCCCCGTTTCTGAAAGTCGCCCGCGAACAGGGCAAGGGACTCTTCGCCCTCGTCCGCACCAGCAATCCCTCGGCGGCGGTACTGCAGGATGCCAAGCTGGAAGACGGCCGCACCGTGTATCAGTTGGTCGGCGAATTGGTGAACCAGTGGGGCACCGCGGATTGTGGCAAGAGCGGTTATTCGTCGCTGGGCGCGGTGGTGGGGGCGACCAATCCTCAGCAGCTAACCGACCTGCGGCAGCGCATGCCCAACACCATTTTCCTGGTGCCTGGTTTCGGTGCGCAGGGAGGCAGTGCGGCCGATGCCGCCAAGGCCTTTAAGTCCGATGGTACCGGCGCGATCATCAACTCCAGTCGCGGCATCATCTTTGCGTATAAAGACCCCAAGTGGGCCGGTCCCAGCAGCGGTGATTGGCAGAAGGCCATCGAACTGGCAACCTTGGACACGATTGCCACGCTGCGGACGGCAATTGGCGGCTGACGCATATTCTGGCCTGGGGTATAATCCTCCCCACATCAGTTAGGAGACCCGGATGACGTTGAATTGGTCCCAAGTGGACGTACCGACCGCACTTACCGCGATTGCTCAGGAGACGGACACCTATTTGGGCCGTTATCTGCAAAGCCTGACGGGTTCACCCCAACAGATTACCGATGCCATAGCGTATTCGCTGCTCGGGGCGGGCAAACGCATCCGGCCCGGTCTGGCGGTACTATCGTCGCTGGCCGTGGGTGGGACCATGGAACAGGGGCTCGTGGCGGGCGCGGCGGTAGAGATGATTCACTGTTTCTCGCTGATTCACGATGATCTGCCCGCGATGGATGATGATGATCTCCGCCGGGGCCGGCCCACCAATCATAAAGTCTACGGCGAAGCCATGGCGATTCTCGCTGGCGATGCGCTAAATACGCTGGCGTTTCATCTGCTGGCCACGCGGGTACAGCCCGCAGCACTGGCGGGAAAATTGGTCACCGAACTGGCCTTTGCCACCGGGCCCGAAGGCATGATCGGCGGGCAGGTGCTGGACACCTGTCACCCTGAAGAGGCGAAAGCCGACACCACCGCGGCCAGCCTGAGCAAGCTGCAACATATTCACCGGCTGAAGACCGGGGCACTGATTAATGTGGCCTGCCGGATGGGCGCTATGGCGGGGGGCGCTACCGAAGCGCAGCTCGCGCTGATTGACCGTTATGGCCATGCCGTGGGGCTGGCGTTCCAGATTGTGGATGACATTCTTGATGTAACCTCCACCGCCGAACAAATGGGCAAAGCCACCGGCAAAGACGCTGGCAAGGGCAAGCTGACCTATCCGAGCCTGTTGGGCTTGGAGGCCAGCCGCGAACATCTGGCCAAACAGGTGGCGGTGACCGATGCCGTGACGCAGGAACTGGGCGCCAATGCCCGCTTGCTGGCGGAATTGTCGCGGGCGATGGCGCAACGGACCAAGTAAGTTATCAGGTTTTCGATCACGCCGCGGGTGCAGCAATGCGGCAGAACTTTCGCGCTGAGGAGTATGCGTGGTAAATCATTTGACGTTGGATAATGTGGCGACGGCGGTGATGCAAGCCTTGGACTCGGCCCGGGTGCAGCAGTGCACGCAGCCGGACGCGCCGGAATTTGGCGGGCGCGTGCAGCCCCAAAGCCGCATGGCGGATCATCGCGGTACGGCGGAGTTGATCCATGGCCTGAGCCTGCAATGGCGGCTACAAGTCCAGCATCCGGGCTTGATCCCGGCCGCATCGGTGGCCGCGCTGGAGACGGCATTAACGCGTGCGCTGGAGTATCTGCTGCGGATCCAGCGCCCCAGCGGGCTATTTGATACTATTGACTGTAATTATGATTCCCCGCCGGACACGGGTTTTTCGGTACAACATCTGGCCGCGGCATGGGCCAACTTTACGGTGGTGGGGGCCCCGGCCCAGCGCGTGCAAACCACATTGGCCGAGGTGCTCAAACGTACCATCCCCGGCCTGTCCACGTGCGGCTTTCATACGCCCAATCATCGTTGGGTGGTGCTGTCGGCGCTGGTTCTGGTCAATCAGATCTTTCCGCAGTTGGACCTCTCCGCCTCCATGCAACGCCTGCAGGCGGAAGGGGTGGATGTGGATGCCGATGGCCTGTTCATCGAACGCAGCCCGGCGGTGTATGACACGGTCAATCTGTTTTCGCTGTTGCTGACCCATGAGCAGCGGACGTGGCCCGAGGCCCTGCGCGGCGTGCTGGCGTGTCTGAAGTTCAACCAACATTTGTTCCACGCCGATTACACCGTGGAAACGGGTTTGTCGCATCGTTTTGATTTTGGGCAAAGTCTGGTGCCGCAGGGCTTGATTTACTGTTACTACCGCGCTGGCAAGGTCAGTGGCGATCGGCACTGGCTGAAAGTGGCCGATGAAATCTGGCAACATTCCCCGCGCGATATGTTCAATGCTCTGTGTCATCTGCTGCAGGCGGTGTTGGATTTGGGGGCCACCGATCCGGCCAGTCTGGCCGATCTGCCCGGCTTGCCCACCGAGTATAACGATTGGTATCCCACCAATAAGTTCTGGCGCCGTCGCGCGGGGCTGCTATCGGCGAGTGTGTTCGGCGGTACCCGGCGGTTGCTGAGTATGAAATATGGCGCGGCGCATCTGCACTGTGTGTCGGTGCATCAGAGTTATTTTGGCCCGGCGGGTGAATTTGTCGGCGATACTTTTACGGTGACCCAGCAGGGGATCTCGCTGCATTCCAGCGGCGTGCGGCATCCGCGCCGGCCGGGGTATGATCTGCCACTGGAACGCCGGATCGCCGATATCCATGAATGGATGCAGACCGAGCATGGCCGCACCCAGCACCGGCTGCCGTTTGCCGAAGTGGATTTGCAGTTGGAGAATCTGCCTGATGGTCTGGCCGGAACACTGACCACGCGGGGCGGCACCGAGGGCGTCATGGCCCAGATCGCGCTGGATTTCGCCCCCGGCGGCGTCTGGTCCACTGCCGATATGGCGCTGCAACCGGTGGCCAATCAGGTCCTGATGCTGCACGGCGCTGCAGGCACGATGCGCTATGGCAACGATACCATCACCATCACCGGCGGCAGCCCCACCCACCGCACCTGGGCGATGCGTGATTCACTGCAACTCACCGGCACCGCCCGGGTGATCATCCCCCTGCGCACCCCCTTCACCCACCGCTTCACCCTCCGCGGCCACCGCGGCTGGTAATCCCCCTACTTTGCCGGTCCCCGGCATCTTGGAGTGCGGTAATTCTCGGTACACGGGCTTTACCGCTTTAGCAGTCAGGGGGAGAGAAATTTGCACAAAAAGTGTGTCCCTACTTAAGTACCTCCAGATTATGCTGTTACCTAAGTACTCATGCGGTGGAAATTGGCGCACATCCTTGCTTCTTTGTGGGGTCTACTTTGTGTCCCAGCACGGAGGTAATCCGATGGCCGTCGCGCAACGAAAGTGCGAAAGATCATGGTTCATAACTAACATCCTGATATGAATTCAGTCTAATACCACAACGTGCAACGTCGGTTGAGGGGGGCAAAAGTCCAGGAGTAAGCTGTTGCTGATGAATAATGTCATGAAGACCTTTGTGTTAAATTGAAGCGTGAACGTACACCACCACCACCACCAGAATGCTACGTATTGTAGCGTGGTCTCGCTTGCTCAGGTAGATCGAAAGGTAGTATAATCGCAACTAGCATTGAACGGCGACCGGTCCTGATTAAGTCTGATGACTTGGGAATGGGCCGTAATCGTTGTGATGCGAACCTTGTGCCCACCATTCGTGGAGAAGGTTTGAATTTGATCACCTGTCATAAAGGCTGGAGGGTTGTAATGCTAGCAAAACTTGAAGTGGAAAAACTAATTGTAGCGAAGGAAATTACCATTGCCTACTCGTTCTTGGAAACTGCAGAGAAGCAGTTTTCATTTGTTGGCGAAGAACTGGTGAATCCAGATGTGCGTGAAAGTTTGGCGACTAAGCTCTTCGAGAAAAATTATTTTTGTGACCGACTTAACTTAACACTTGGGCCAATTGTACGATCACATAACTATACGAAATATTCAGGCCGCAAGATATTTAAGACGAGACCAGGATATTATGATATTCGCGACACTGACGGTTTCTTTCTCCAACCGAACGAAGTCATCTCGGTTGCCACAAATGAACGTATCGCTCTGAAGGGAAAAATTGGAGCCACCATCTTACCGCGGTTAACAACAGTGGATGCTGGACTAGTATACATACCAACATACATCGACCCATATTGGAATGGGATATTGCAAGGTGTAATCGTAAATATTGGTTCGCAACCGATACGATTAGATTTGTGCGAGAAAATTGCCATATGCCGTTTCTATCGAATAGACGGAGTGGTCGATCCACAAACTGAGCAACAATTCCCTGCAAAGAGTCACCACTTTGGAAATAACTGGAATAAAATTATCAACGAAGAAGTTGATCCACTACCTCGACGCAAAGAACCTTACAAAGTTGAGAAAATTCGGGGCTGGATTCGCTTCCTCGATAATGCCAAATCGTATTGGAAGAAAATCGTTGGCATTGGGCTATCTGGTTCGGTGATATGTGGAGCCCTATGGATTTGCTATACGAAATATCAGGATTTTTCTTCTAAACTGGATAGAATCCCTTTTTCCGGCACCGTTGACATCTCAATTGAACCCGGTAAGTCGTTAGCCTCCAAGGAAATTACCGTCGCGCGTTCTGCTCGGGATACGCAAGGTGCCTGGGTGGCCCCTGAGGGCAGCGCCGATGATATCGAACAATTGACCGCAAGGTTTTCGCCGGATCCACACGATCCGGCGAAAACCACAGTCACGATTGTGGTCCGGATGCGGAAGGCTGGGCCGGAACGCCACATTAGGGTAAAATGGCTTTTAGTTGGATAGTCTTTTGGATATTGGCTCACATAGTGGATGTTGACAAGTATGACGCAGCTACTGCTTAAGCTACCAGAAATTGTTTACTTTGCCACAACGAGCCAAGTAAAGTTCGACCAGTATTCTGTGATATTTGCCGACCACGGGGTGGAATTACGACGGGCAACCTCAGTCAGTAGTATCCTAATTGAGCCTCAAGCGACAGATGAACCAAGCAGTGATGTTAATATTGTTGCGCACCCGCTGAGAATTGCAGCTAGGTTCCTGACGCGATTAGGACAATTTCCATACATGATTGAAGATACGATGCTTTTCATCGAGGCGTTTTGCGCCAATCCAATTGCCTCAAATGGTCTGCCGGGAGCTGACACAAAAAATTGGTGGGCTAATTTCGGAGATACAGGCGTCATTCGACTTATGGAGGGGTACGAAAATCGCGCTGCAAGATATGTGTGTCAACTTGGCGCCTATCTTGGGGCACACCGGTATGTTTTTGATCGCTATACTGCGGGAGGCAACATTTCAGATTCGCCTCGTATATCCGAAAAAGCAAAACGGGATTATCCCCGATCAAATCCGAATCATTTTCACTCGATATTTGTTCCAGATGGAGCGATAGAGACGCTAGGAGAAATGGACGCGAAGTGCTTTGTTCGTTACGATTATCGTAGGCGGTGCGCGGAGTCATTCCTGACGCAATTACGGAATGAGCAAATGACTTGGCCGAAAGTTGAACCGACATTGTTCAATTTGTAGTAAGGAGACCTAACATGTTGTTGTGCATCTCTGGACCATCGACGATAGGAAAGAGTGTGTGGCACAAGGTGGCTGAAAAAATAGGATTTCCACGAGAGGTACCGTACACAACAAGGTTAGCGAGACCTGGTGAAACAGCTAATTATGACCATCATTATTTGTCGATTGCAGAATTTCAATCGATGATTAGGACCCGTCAACTTGCCGAGTGGGATTACACGCTCGGAAATTATTACGGCTTCGGTAACACGCTTACGCAGCGTCAGCAAATTGGTGAAGATTTCTCTGTGCAGATTCTTGCGAGAATGGCGGTTAGACTTAGGATGCGTTCTGCACGTTGTGTTTCAATCTTACTCACATCGGGTGAGTCCGAGGTCTTGCATGGACGACTGCACGAACGCGGGTACACAGGAGATGAGCTGAATCGTCGCATTGCACACGCTCAGGACGAACTTGTACATGCTCAGCTATTTGATTTAGTGGTTCCTGATGCTGATATACTTTCAGAAAGTGATATAGAGGCCGTATTAACAGATATTGTGCGTTCAAATCGACCATAATTATGCATGAAAATACTGAGTGTACCTATGACTGGGCAATCGAAAATGTTCAAAGATCGTGATGGAGAGGCAATATTTATCACTCAACTGACAGAAAATATGGCGATGTCGCATATGGCATCATTAATATCTATACATAATCAAATACCATTCCAATATTGGGACAAGGATAAACTGCTTAGTGTTAGCGATGATGTGCGAAAATACACGAGAAAATGGGAATTGAGCTTTATGGCTTTTGAAAAGAGCAGAACGCGTCCGATTGCACTCTGTGTGGCATTTGAAATCGTATCAAATGACACCGTACCCGGAAAGTGCGTCTACATACATCGGCTTGCGGTGGCTCCTGATTTTCGACGCCGTTATGTTGGGACGATTTTAAATTCACAGGTTATGGCCAATGCATTCGCACATGGAACGGTACGCATCTATTGCCAAACTAATGACACGACTGAAAATGTTGGCGCTCAACAGTTCTATCTTGGAGCTGGATTCGAGATAGTGGGAAGAAAGAGCTATTCGAACCGGGAGGACTTAGTTTTAGCCTCAACCCGTGAACGTTTTGAGCATTCTCGACATTGGCAGCAATGGAGCACTAGTCATATTTGGGAATAATTCGTAGCTCTTCGTCACGGGCCTACTGCAATACGATGCAATTGTGTTGGTTTATTGGATGAGGATTTTGCTGTTGGCTTTACACGTAAATGACCGGTTCGAAGCGTGCATTACTTCGATTGTTGTCCACCTTGAAGTTTGCGGGACATTACCCCAATTCTCGTGTGGAGCCGAAGACGGTTATCCCAACCACGTAGTACGTAGTAGAAAACTAGCTGTGACGCGTCGCGAATAGTGATGGTGTAAAATATATACATGTTTCGACCCCGAAGCATTAAAAAAATGGCAAACACCTAGACCCTAGGATTGTCATAGGAGGAATATAGTATGAAGTGGTGCTGAACTGGTGGTCGCAGTCGATAGGTAGCCGTTTAGATGCGCTGCAAAAAGCGCTGCGCGAGAGACTAAAATAGACGCTAATTCACCAAAAGCGAAAAAGACGGCAAAGCATAAAACCGCTAAAAATGGCTGTATTGTGAGTATTAGGCGGGGAATTGACAGGGAAAACTGGGCATTACAGGATTCGAACCTGTGACCTCATGCGTGTCATGCATGCGCTCTAACCAACTGAGCTAAACGCCCTCTTTGAATGCGTAAGTTTAACGCGGACCCGCACCGATGGCAAGTTATTTCATTTTCCCGTTAAGTTGCGGCGGTTCCGGGCAGTGGGGGAGAGACTTTGGCCAGTTCCCGGCGGGCCAGTTCACGGGTGGGCCCTTCGGGTAGGGCCATGACGGCCGCGGCCAGATGGGTGCTGGCCAGCGTGGGTTGATTCAGATAACGCAGGTGCAAAAGCCCTTTGATCAGATGCACGTTGGCCGTCTCGGCGGAGCGGGGATAGGCCGTCAGGAAATCCGCATAGGCCTGCGCGGCTTCGGTGTGGTTGCCCTGATGCATCAGTTGATTGGCCACATCCAATTGCGCCTCGGCGGGCAGTACCGCCTTGGGGTCCAGTTGGCGCAATTCCAGATAGCAGCGTGTGGCCTCGGTGGGTTGATGGCCGCGCACGGCGGTTTCAATCGTGGCGCGCAGGGCACTGGTGGCATCGTCTGTGCCGGTGGTAAAGTCCACACCCTGGGGAAATTGCTGGCGGGCGTCCAGATGCAGCCGCGTCCGGCCTTCAAAGGGGTTATACCCCTGGGCCACAATTGCCCGATGTTGCTGGCGGCGCTGCCAGCGGTCCAGCAGGGCCATCAGATCATACAAATCACGCGGAATCAGGCGCAGCCACAGAATCAGCAGGCCCACAGCAATGCCGATCAGCACCCCGCCGATATGGGCCATATAGGCAACCGGCCCGCCGATGCCGGTGGCCCAAAAGAGCACATCTTTACCCAGCGAGAACAACACCA
>JBIJDM010000153.1:0-7108 GCA_044344145.1 Phycisphaerae bacterium | reverse complement strand
GCTGCATGTTGATACGCCTGCTCATCCTGTTGGTATCGGCTTATGGTTTGATCGTCTTATTGGGCTGGTGGGGGCAGGAGTTTCTGGTCTTCCCCGGAGCCATCATCGGCCGAGGTACCGCCGCCGCACCGGGCCGGGGGCATGTCATGCTGCCGACCGCAGAGGGGCCCAAGGTGGGGGTCTATTATGCCCCGGCCAATGATGCCCCCGTCGTGGCCGGTACGCCCAAGCCACTCACCGTAATCTTCTTTTATGGCAATGGCGAGAATATGCAGCGGGCGGAACCGCTGTATGACTTTTTCCGTTGTCACAATGTCAATGTGGTGGGGGTGGATTACCTGGGCTATGGCGTCAGCGACGGCAAGCCCAGCGAGGCGGGCTGCTATGCCGCCGCGGAAGTCGCCTGGGACTTTGCCCTCAAGCAGCCGCAGGTAGACCCCAACCGCATCGTCATTATCGGCTGGTCACTGGGCAGCGGCGTGGCCACCGAATTGGCCCTGCGCAAGCAACCCGCCGGTCTGGTGTTGTTCTCGGCCTTTACCTCCATGGCCGATGCCGCCAAAAGCCGTTATGGCTTTCTGCCCATTGATCTCCTGCTCCGGCACCGGTTTGATAACGCCAGTAAATTGTCGCAGATGCGTATGCCCCTGATGCTGATTCATGGCCAAGAGGATAACTTGGTGCCGTTTCGGATGCAGGCCGAACTGGCCAAAATCCGCCCCGACGCCCAGGTGGTCGTCCTGCCCGGCACAGGCCATAACGATGTTTTCTATACCCAACAACGGCAGTTGAATAGCGCCTTGCGCGGATATTTTGCCGAGATTCTCCAGACCCACCCGCCGGGGGTAGGCACAAGGGTGCCGCAGCCCTGAAAAATATGCTAATATACGTATATGGCCCGGAAGTTTAAGACATATCCGTATGACACCCTCGCTGATGATAAAGCCTTGGCGATTGCCGCCTATGGGGAATCGGTGGCGAGTTATCGCTATATCGTGCTGGCGGAAAAAGCCCGCTCCACCCATTTTCGCGCGGCGTTTGAAGCCATGGCTCTGGAAGAGCGCGGCCATCGCGATTTGGTGCAGCGCCTGTTGGATCAAATTTCTCCCGGCAGTGGTTTCTTTCTCGCCAATGAAGATAAAGCCGCAGTATGCGTCGGACCACGTCTGGTAGATGCCCGTGATGATGCCCGCTTTGATGAGGCCCTGCGGCTGGTGATCGGCAGCGAAAAGCGTACCGCAAGTTTTTATCATCGCTATGCCGGCCACGCCAAACACCCGAACGTACGCGATTTATTTGCCCAACTCGCCGCCGAGGGTATCGAGCATGTGCGCCGGTTGCGCGTTTTGGGCCGGGAAGCCGGGCGGGAAATTTCCGAACCCTGTCCGATGGATAAACTGGCTTAAGGGGGCGCCCGATGACGGAAAAACCCGGCTTATCGCTGGAAGATATCGTGGACGCGGACGGACGTTATTCCGTGGAAGCGTTCGAATTTGTGCGTGATGGCTTATCCTACGTGGTGCAGAAAATCCATGGCGATGGTCACGAGGTCAGTGAGGCCGAAGCGCAGGACCGGCATGTCACCGGCCAGCAGCTATCGCTGGGCCTGCGCGATTATGCGCTCATGCGGTATGGCCCGCTGGCCCAGGCCGTGCTGCGTCACATGGGCATCCAGCGCAGCAATGATTTCGGCAATATCGTCTATCTCATGATTGATACCGGCTACATGCGCAAGACCGAAGAAGACGACCTGCACGATTTTGACGATGTGTTCGAATTTGCCCAGGCGTTCGCACCGCCGGTGCGGCCCAGTGTCACTTCGCCGGTGGTATTTCAACTTTCTCCCCCGCAGTCGGCGGGGGCTGGTTCGGCCTAAATCTTAGTCGGAGAGGATTTCATGCTGGAAAAATTCTGCACGGAAATGGCCACCCTGTTACGGGCGTTTCGTTTGAGTATCCATCCCGGCAAGCTGGCCGTGGCCTTGCTTGTGCTGGTCGGGTTATACCTGACCGGCCGCACGTTCGATCTGGTGTGGGGCCGGGTGGTTTTCGAGGGCGAGATCGAAGCCTTTGCCACCAACCGGAGCGATGTCTTTGGCAAGTTGCGCCAGGAACGCAGCGAGCGTACACAGGGCGAACTGGTTTCGATGCTATTGATGATTGCGGGGGAGCCCAAATTGCCCGCCGAGGTCAGCGCGGAAAAACTGGTGGCGACCGATCCGGCGCAAGCGCTGGCGATCCTGCGGACCCGGCAGAAAAATCGTTTCTATACCGCGATCAACGAGTCGTACCAACGCCAACAGGAAAGCGAAAGCTTTCAGGCGAATAATCCCGGCGCTTTTTCGTCGGGCCTTAATGCCCTGCCCCCCGCCCAGCGCGGCCGTCAGGACCGTACCGCCGCCGCCAATCAGTTGGAATCGCGCCTGCGCGATCTGGACCAACTTGCCGGTCAGGGCATCTTTGCCAGTTTGCTCAAATATGAAAGCAATCAGTTGGAAATCCTCATCCAGCACGCCCTGCATCCGGTGCGCTGGGGAACCGTGCGGTTTACCGGCAGTCAGAACCTCACCGAGACTCAAAGCCTGATCAATGGCCTGTTTCCCACGGAACCGACCGCGATCGCCACCAACGACACATTGCTCGGTACCGCCATCGGTATGGTCTATCACCCGCTGGCCTGGTTGGTGGTTGGCACCGCACCGGCGCAGGGGGCAATGTGGCCCGAGGCGCACTGGACCGTGCGCTCGGGTATGCGTCTGGTTTATTGGGGCAGTTTGGGCGTGCTGCTGCTGGTATGGAGTGGGTTGCTGGTAGGCGGTGGCGCCTGGATCAGCCGCATGACGGCTTTGGAATTGTCCGGTCAGACCGACACCGAGTGGGAAACCGTGACCGGGTTCGTGCGCACGCAGTGGCGGCGTTATGCCACTACTCTGGCGCTGGGACCCACCTTGCTACTGGCCTTGGTGGTGGTGGGCTTCGCCGTGGGATTGGTGGGGGCCATCCCCTGGCTGGGGGCGCTCCTCAGTCCTGTGCTGATGGTCGTCACGCTGGCTTTGGGCCTGCTCATCGCGCTGCTGATCATCGGTTATCTGGGCGCCGGTCACACGCTGCTGCCCGCGGTGAGTTATGACGATGCCGATGCCTTTGATGCCGTGACCCGCTGCGGTGCTTTCACCTTGCAACGTCCCTGGCGTACGCTGACATATCTGGTGGTCAGCGCTGTTTATGGCTGCATCTGCCTGCTGGCGGTGACCGCGCTATGGTGGCTGATTATGACCCTTACGCACAGCCTGCTGGGCGCGGGGATGAGCCTGTGGGGCAATGTGACCGCAGACTACAACGGGGTGGACAAGCTGACGGCCATCTGGCCCAAGCCGGAATTTGCCCAGTTGGTCCCCGCAGTGAATCTGGCGGCCTTGAGCTGGTCGGAATACATTGGGGCCATGGGGATTATGTTGATCGCCTATACCCTGGCCACGCTGCCGATCGCTTTTGCTCTGTCCTTTTACCACACGGCAACCACGATCATCTACGGCCTGCTCCGGCAAGCCACCGACGGCTTCCCCTTGCATGAGGTGTATGTCCCAAGTCCGGTGGCGCTCCCCGTGGCTCCAAAAGAATTGTCCGAGACAAACGTGGTGGCAACTACGGTAGACAATCAAACGGAATAATTCATAATGATTCTTCACATCTCATGGAGATGGTCGTGATTACGATTGTGCTCAATATCGTTATTGCTAGCTGTGCCATTATTGCTGGTTGGTGGAAGTGTGTTGAAGAACATGACAATGTGGCCAGTATAATTCACCGACTTCCGCTTATTGGCTCAAAATTGAGTAGGATACGTCCGCTGGGATGGGTTCTTATCGTTATACTCCTTGTTGCTACGATTGCGAATATTTGGCTCGCAGAACGTCAACAAGACAAGATTGATCAGCAACTTGTAAACCTTGGAATTGCAAACAAAACTCTTCAAGACCAAGGTTTTCAGAACGAGCAGGCTATTTCCTTGTCTCTGCAGCGATTGCGTCAAATTGACCACACCCTTGAATTGGTTGATAAGCAAACCGCAATTTTGGGGGACTCGAGTAGAGAAAACCTTGCACTAACACGTGAAGCAAATATCGCATTATCGTCTGGTGTAGCCAATCTTCAACGAAAGCTTGTTGATGTGGCTAAGGAGCATCAAATGAGTCTACAGGAAACAAGCAAACAACTCACTGATTCGCTCGGACTGGTTGCCAAGTCAATTAACGAGGAGTCGGAAATATCAAAACAACGTGCTCAGGATTCTGTTGCACTGCTA
This sequence comes from Phycisphaerae bacterium, assembly GCA_044344145.1. Taxonomy (GTDB): domain Bacteria; phylum Planctomycetota; class Phycisphaerae; order WQYP01; family WQYP01; genus JBAXGE01. The sequence continues at coordinate 2,803 of JBIJDM010000153.1, read as the reverse complement.
GAAAAGACGGCCAATCGCATCAATAACTTGACGTTACTTTTAGGTACCATTTCAATCGACGAGGTTGAAGCTTCGCTACGGCTGATGACCATTGATATATTACAGCAGAAATTATTACGCGAAAACATCAATTACGAGACAGCAGTCGCAAAGGCTCGTGATCACACACAGCTAGTATCTTGTACCAATGATTTTGTGGCTACTTTGAAGCCAATTGTTGACGCAATCAATCAAATAGGAACTCATAAGGTGAGAGAATACAACAATTGGATTAGAAAAAATTATGATATCAGCGAGAATGATAAGCTAGACTCATGCAAAAGCATGATTGATGTAAGACGTAGATTGCTGTTGGCAGATGTTAAAGGTGTGTGTGAATCACTTGCCTTTGAAACCCACACGCAGCGATATATAAAGTACATGCAAACAGTAAGCCCCACACGTCAACCAACCACGTTACCGAAAATTGTTTCTGATCGTGCGGTAAATCAGGAATTATTACGTATAGGAGAAGATTTGCGTCGGGATTGGGAAAACGTGAATAGTGAAAAACCTACCCCAAAGTAGTTTTTTCGCCTTTGCGCACCTAGCATCGTGGCTTGGGTATCGGTTACAATCCGGGTTTGCTGGCTCCGGGGCCAAGGTGGCCTGCGGGGCGTTGTAGAAAGGATGCTTTTATGTCTGTTGCGGTATCGAACCGTGGCTATTTTTCGGATATTTACCTCAGCCTGAAATCCATCGCCATCGGCATGGGGATCACGCTGCGTTATGCCTTCACCAAGACGGTTACGGTGCAATATCCCAATCAGCGCATTGACCTGCACGCGCGCTTCCGGGGCATCCACGAATTCGAAGCCTCCAAATGCATCGCCTGCGACATGTGCGCCAAAGCCTGTCCGGTGGATTGCATCTACATTGACTACACCGGCCGGGGTAAGAACGCCCAATTAACCCGCTTTGCGATTGATTACTCCAAGTGCATGTTCTGTGCCCTGTGTACCGAACCGTGCCCCGTGGATTGCATCCACATGGGCAAATTGCATGACTTGTCGGGCTATACCCGGGATGACACGGTGGTGGAATTCCTGAAACTCGATCGGGAACAAAAGCTGCACACGCCCATTCCGCTCTGGATGCAAAAAGATAAGCTGCCCAAGTGGGCTCAGGACGAAAAAGATCGTATCCTGCGGGGCGAACTGGCCACCGATGCGGCCGATATTCCCACTCCGGAGAACGCGAAACGCAAATGAGCGCCCTGACACCGTCAGCCTCGCCTGCCTCTGTCCCCGCAGCCCCAATGGATCGGCGGTGGGTGGGTACATGGATTTTCGCTGGCGCAGTCCTGATGCTGGCGGCGTTATGGTTGTTGCCGGGCCCTGATGCCTTGCGGGCGTTGCGCCCGAACTGGGGTATGCCCGCGCTGATTCTGGCGTGGTATGGTCTCTGGATGCCGCTTGGGGCGACTGCACTGTGGGCCTTGGGACGCTGGGTACGGCCCCAATGTAAGACTTTGCCCACGAAACTCGGTTGTATCTTGGTCGCGCGGACCTTGGTTATTGTGCAGGCTGGCTTTGCCCTGATGGTGGCCTATGTGCTGATTAGCTGGGCCTATAACGTGGTTGATAATGTGGTTTCCGGTGTACCCGTGGGCGAAGTCGAAATGCAGGCCCTGCTGCGGGAACGCCGGCAGAGCAATCGGCCCATCACCGTGGCGGATAAATTTCAGGTGTATGGTATCAGCCCGCAATACACCGCCTATCAGCAGTCCCTGCGCGATAACACCCGCAAAGGCGGCGCTGCCGGGCAGGAAACAGCCTATCTGAACCGTCAGACGCAGGCCTTCACACCGCAGTGGGGCTTGATTGACTGGGGGCGGACGCTGGAGTTGTCTTTTCCCCGGCAATTCGTAAACTTACGTCCAACCAGAGATTCGAAAAGGTAAGGTCATATGACGAATTTGGTAACCATGTTGGTGTTTACGCTCCTCGGCGTGGGCTTTGTGATCATGAATTTGGTCCTGAGCAAAATTATCCGGCCGGACATGAAACTGCCGGAAAAGCTGATGCCCTATGAATGCGGCGAAGTTCCCATCGGCAGCAGTTGGGTGCAGTTCGATCTGCGTTTCTACATTGTGGCCCTGGTCTTTCTGGTGTTCGATGTGGAATTGGCGTTGTTCTATCCGTGGGCGACCGTGTATGCCCAGTATAAGTCCGCGGCCCTGATTGACATGCTGATTTTTGTCGCGGTGATTTTTGTCGGCTTTATGTATCTGTGGCGGTTTGGGTATTTGGAATGGGTGCGTTCGCACGTGACCACCGGGCTGCAGGCCGGTGGCGCCAATGCTGCCCGCACCGAGTCTCTGCGGCAGCAGGCCCGGCGCAGTTCGGAGTTTTAACCTGGCCCGCTGGAGGCTTTTGGGCTTCCGGTTGGCGGTATCGTGAAGGCGTTGCATTATGGCATGGATTGAAAATCGTTTCGAAGAAGGTTTGATTATCACCAGCGTGGACACCGCGCTGAACTGGGCCCGCCAGAATTCGATCTGGCCGGTCACGTTCGGGATTGCCTGTTGCGCCATCGAAATGATGGCCACCGGGGCCTCGCGTTATGATCTGGACCGTTTCGGCATGGGTGCATTCCGCGCCACGCCCCGGCAGGCGGATCTGATGATTGTCGCCGGTACCGTAACCTATAAGATGGCCGAGCGTGTGCGCCGGCTTTACAATCAGATGCCCGAACCCAAGTATGTCATGGCCATGGGTGCCTGCACCATCGGCGGGGGACCATACTTCAAGTATGGTTATCA
>JBIJDM010000179.1:0-6269 GCA_044344145.1 Phycisphaerae bacterium | reverse complement strand
AAGGACAATAGCAGTGTGGATGCCCAAATGAAGAAGTACAACCCCCAATTGGATGGTGTAACACCCCCACCGCAGGCCACTCCCGATCTGGGCATTCTTAAAGACCAGCGGATTCAACCCGCCACTCCCACCGAAACCCCCACGGTACCGACCACGACCACGGCGCCGGCGGAAACGCCCTCTTAAACGGCACGTAGGAAATTAATGAACAGCCCCGGTATGCAGACCATACCTGGGCTGTTTTTGTATCCGTTGGAATAGCTGGTATTACATATCGCGACTGGTGATATTATCGGCGTTTTCCCGTTGGAGACTATCATTGGTACTCCCGGGCGTCTGTGGGGTGGAAAAAGCCCGGCCATACTTGCCATCCGGTCCGGCACTTTCGAAATAGGCCGGACGTAATTCCGCCGTGCCCCCGGAATCAATCTGCCGACGCGGCCAGATTCGTACTTCGTGGCCCCACGCATCGTACACTTTGGTGCCATCAAAAACCCGTTCGGGCAAACTTTTGTAAGTCTGTTTGCAGGCGGGGATATCAATGGTCTTGCTGACAAAATCGCTGATGTTGACCACGGTTTCCGGGGTGCGGGAAGTTTGGGGATCAGCGTCGGTCTGATAGGGATTCCCCCCCCGCTGACGGGCATATTCCTCGGAAATGAGTTCCAGCGTTTTCAGTACCACTTTGGTCTGGTTAATTTGGGCATTGCGCTGGGCCGAAGCGCCCACTGCCACCATGATGGCCACCAGAATCGTGATGGCCGCCACTACAATCAGCACTTCGATCAGGGTAAAGCCCCGGCGTAAGGAGGGGTGGATTAGGTGATTTTTCATGCAGTCGGCCAATCCGTAACGGAACCTCGTCTTACGGCGCGGCCGAAGTTGGGCCCACCGCGGGGTTCCGGACTCACCACCGGAACCCATCCCTGTTTTCGGCTATACTAACACCGTGACGCAGGCCGGGAAAGACCGTTATAATAACTTTTCGGCAGTTTCCCCGGCGTCTTTGTGTACAGGATTCAACGATGGACACTATCCCCGTACTCAGCATCGTCTCGCCCGTCTATAACGAGCAGGAGGGGCTGGCGGAATTCGTGCGGCAAACCCTCGCGGCGGTCGCGCCTCTCGAACTGAGTTTCGAATTGATTCTGGTGAATGATGGCAGCCGGGATAACTCGTTGACCGTGGCCCGGGCGCTGGCCGCAGAGGATACCCGGATCCGGGTGGTCAGCTTCTCCCGCAATTTTGGCCATGAGGCCGCGAGTTCCGCCGGGTTGCGCTATGCCCGGGGCCAGGCGATCGTCCTGATTGATTCCGATCTGCAAGACCCCCCTACCGTCATTTGTGATATGGTTCGCCAGTGGCAGCAAGGCTACCAGATCGTATACGGCCAGCGTTCCAAACGGGCCGAAGAAACCACGCTGAAGAAATTTACGTCCTGGCTGTTCTACCGCACACTGCGAAAATTGGCCAATATTGACATCCCCAAAGATACCGGCGACTTCCGACTGATGGACCGCAAGGTGGTGGATGCCTTCAACGCCCTGCCCGAACGCAACCGCTTCGTCCGGGGGATGATTACCTGGACCGGGTTTCGGGCTACGGGGGTGCGCTTTGACCGGGCGCCGCGGTTTGCGGGTCAGACCAAGTATAATTATCTCAAACTCGTGCGTTTGGCCATTGATAGCATTACCAGTTTCACCACGATGCCGCTCAAAATTGCCACTTGGCTGGGACTGCTGGTGGCCGCGGCGGCAATTCTTTGGATTGGCGTGGTGGTTTGGCAGTTTTTCTTCTGGGTTAATCCCGATGGGACGGCATACCGCCTGCCGGGGTATACGTTTCAGACCATCGCGATCTTGTTTCTCGGAGGCATGCAGATTTTCCTGATTGGGGTCATTGGGGAATATCTGGCACGCACCTACGAGCAGGTGCAGGGCCGCCCGGTCTATATCGTGGATGAGTTGCTCAATTTCCAGAACACCGCCGCGCGGGGCGGGGCCAATGGTGGTTTACTCGGGACGGATGCCCACAGCCCAACGACTTAATCCCGTTTGAGCAGTTCCTGCCACAATCTGACGGCTTCGTTCACGTTGTACCGTTGCTCCACATCACGCCGGCCAATCATGCCCAAACGGGCACGCAGTGCAGCGTCTTTCAGCAAACGGTCCACATGTTCCACCCAATCTTGCGTGGATTTGGCCGCATAGCCATTTTGGCCCGGACGGACCAGCACATCGTTCACCCCCACAGGCGAGGCCACCACCGGCAGACCGGCGGCCATGTATTGGATGATTTTGAACCCACTCTTGCCCAACGTCCATTCATTCAACGGGGTGGGCGCGATTCCGATATCACCGGCCAGTAAATCTTCTTTTTCACTGTGCAGAGCCCAGGGGCGGAATATTACCGGAATATTCAAATCCTGCGGTGCCTGGTCGCAGATGACCACCAACGACAGGGTGGGATGCATTTTCTGCAACGTGGCAAAGGCTCCCTGCAGCATAGTCAGATAGCCCAGATTAACCCGGCTGCCAATCCATACCAGACGCTTGCTGTCCGTTTCGTGCAGCTTGCAGCTATATTCTTCGGGGTTTAGTACGGTGGGGATAACCCGGACGCGGGGATAACCGGCCGATTCAAATTCGCGGGCCAATTCCTGACAACCTGCCGCGACCCCTGCCACCACTTTGCCCGTGGAGAGAAAACGGGCTTTGGTGCGTTGGCGTGTAAACCAGCCAACTTCACTCTGATGCCGCATAATCGCATCGTCCGCATCCAAAAATACCCGGAGTCCCAAACTCGCCACCATCCGCGCTTCGGAGGACGAGAGCAGTTTTTTGGTGATCACCAGTTCATAACCATGGGCCCGCATCTCCAGCCATTGGCGTCGCCGCGCCCAGCGCCCGGCCGCACGCTGCCAGATATTCACTTCCAAACCGCGCAACCGCCAGGCGTTTTGCAAATCAAACAGACGCAGGCGGAAGGCCGCATCGTGCGCATAATTAGGACCATCGGGATTGGGCGCCAGCAGGAGCAATTTGGCAAGCATAAGTTGTCCCACTCCATAAAAAAAAGCCCTACGCACCAGCGCAGGGCTTCAACGCTATCGATTTCAAGATCAAATCTTAGTTCACGCGCCCAAGATATTCGCCGGTACGGGTATCAATCTTAATCATTGTGCCGATATTAAGAAAGTCCGGCACGTTGATCTTCAGACCAGTTTCCATGGTGGCTTCCTTGCCGACGTTGGTGGCGGTACCACCTTTAACATTCGGAGGACAATCCTTGATTTCCAGTTCCACGGTATTGGGCAGTTCCACCGAGAAGGGCTTGCCCTGATACATGGTGATCTGAACTTTGGTATTGGGTTTCAGATAGAGGATGGATTCGCCCACCACATCATCGCCCAATTCCAACTGTTCAAAATCAATTAAATCCATGAAGTAGTGGGTTTTGGTCTCGGAGTAGAGATATTCGTACTCGCGGGTGTCCAAGAAGGCCTGTTCGAGCTGGTCATCCACGCGGAAGCGTTGTTCGATGATCGAGCCGGTTTGGGTGTCTTTGAGCTTGACCTGCATGAAGGAACGCCAGTTTCCCTTGGAGACCTTCATGAAGTCGTGGACAACATAGAGCTTGTTGTTGTATTCAACCGCGATACCGCGCCGGAGATCAATCGCCTTGATGGCCATAAAAGCAACCTCGCAAAAATGAAAAATGCCCCCAAGGGGATTCGAACCCCTGTTACAGGCGTGAAAAGCCCGTGTCCTAGGCCTCTAGACGATGGGGGCAAGCGGCCTGGGTTACGGTTATTCACCGCAACCACGAAAGATCAGTAGTATAACGTCAGCTTTGCAGCTTGGCAAATGTCTGTGTAGCACAACTCAGTTCCGCGCTAATTTTACTTACGCCCCACTAGACGGACAGCCATATTTTCTCGTACAAGTAGTTGAGTCTTGCGGACATTTTACGTTAAGATGATGTTTGCACGAGTCAAGTGTTTTCATGTCCCTTTTGATTCGTGCGGTGTACGCCGCGTGTTGTTCGCATTGTACCCTCGGTGACGTTTTTCCTGTTGCCGATTTATTCACGAGGTATGGTCATGTTAATGCAGCCTTTATCCACCTGTAGCCAGCCCCGCCGCCATGGTTTTACGCTGGTAGAATTGCTGGTCGTGGTCAGTATTATCGGCCTGCTGGTGGCGATCTTGATGCCGATTGTGGGCCGGGCGCGGGAAAGCTCCCGCCGGGCCAAATGTTCGAGCAATATTGGCCAGATTATCAAGGCCTGTCAGGGTATCGCGACTTTAAATCAGGGAACACTCGACGCGCCTTTTGGGGGTGGACGACTCCCAGCCGGATGTCGCGACAGTTCGTGGGCGGAAAATGCCAGTATCTTTGTGTCCGGCAAGCCCCTGTCCTACGGATACATTTACAATCAGGGGGTACTAACAGAGAAACGCACATTTTATTGCCCGTCATGGGGTTCTAGTTTTCGCACGGATGTGACCAGTGTGAGTGACAACCTCGCCTTGGATTGGTCGAACAACGCAGGCGGTAAGGAGGTGTGGGCGCATTACGGCTTGCGGCCCGGCCCGGCCCGTACGGCCACGGAAACATGGAACTGGATTTGGAATTCGACCGCTCCACCGGATAATCTGCCTACTCGTTCCGAGTTACCATCCTCATACGCTTATGTCACGGACATTGTGTTCCGTCAGGGTTCCAGCAACACGGTGACGGACAACCATGGTGATGGTATCAACGTCGGCAAATTTGACGGCAGCGTGGTGTGGGTTTCCAAGGGTAGTATGCAACCCGAACTTGATGCCGTGGATGCGGATACAGTCAGCGGAAATTATGGTTTGATGACCCCGCAATTGGTTCCGCTGTGGCGAAAATTGGATAACCAGTGACGTTGTGCGCTTTGACCAACAGGATTGGTCCGTTCAAGTTTTGGAGGCGAGCATGGTAATGAGTATAGATCGTAAGCCGCGTGCGGGCTTTACCCTGATCGAATTGCTGGTGGTCGTGGCGATCATCGGCATTTTGATTGCGCTGTTAGTACCGGTGCTGGGTAACATCAAAGAACAAGCCCGGCGAGCATCCGGGGCTGTAAATTTCAAAAATATTGGACAAGCATTTCTCGCAAATGCGGCGGCGCCATCCGGAACAAGCCCAGGGCAAACAGCAGGAAAAACCCTAAGTAGCGCGCAGGGGGTTGATACCGGCACCGGCTTTGAATATCTGTGGCGCAATGTTTTTAGAAATGACCATACTAATTACATGGCTACAATTGGCCCACATTCCTTGGCTGATTATTTGGGTGGTGTTCGGTCCAAAGTGTGGATTTCTCCTGGTTGTCTTGTTGACCATCCTTTTGATACCAATGGCACCACTTTCCGCACTGCCTACAAGGCTTGGGAAACATCCGGGAATTTCATAACTGGTACAGCCGGACAACGATCCTACATTTATTCGTCCTATCTTATTTTTGCAAACGATCCAGGAAACTATCTCGATGCATCTAATACGCCTGTAATTCGCTACGCCGGAGATCAGGCCCTCAGCGAAACCTCGCTCGATGGTCTCAAAGGGTTTAATAATCCCAGGGGTATGAGCAAAGCAGGTACCATGACATCTAACTTGGTTGTCACTGATGCCATGCAACGGTTTAATGACCGATTTGGCACGTATGCGGGAATTAGTCCGCGTCAAGTAATCATGCAAGACATAATCATGCGCGATCCCACAACCCAAAACTGGATGGCAAATTGGGTTTCAGGTTCAAGCAATGCTGTACTAACCAATACAACAGAAGTCCTAGGAAGTTGGCGATATGTATATCAGGGAACATGGATAACAAACTCAGACGTAGACGGGAAAAATAAACCCAAAGATGTTACCGGGGGTTGTGTTCTATTGGGCGATGGCTCAGCAACATGGCGCAAAACGTCCGAAATGCAAGTGGTATATTCACGAACTCAAGTTCGCATTAATTTCACTCCCGCCGACGCCGCCAGCCCTCCTGTAACATTCCTTTACGCGGGTGAGTAATTATTTTGCGTTTGCACAGTCTAGCTAGGCGAGGTTACACAAAATGAGTTCAAGAAACAGGCAGATTATGGTTGGCGTTCTGTTTACGGTTGCTGGCCTTATTCTAATGTATAACCTTGGATGGATGACCTTTTGGAAGCCTGCACTTGGCGAAGGCAAACCGTGTGAAATTATACGTCCCGTTGACGGTTCTCGCATCACCACCACATGGAA
>JBIJDM010000152.1:0-7183 GCA_044344145.1 Phycisphaerae bacterium | reverse complement strand
TGATGCTGGTAATCAAATAACCCGAAATGACGAAAAACACGTCCACCCCGACATACCCGCCGGGGACGCCCAGATCAAAATGGTAAAACAACACCGCCAGCACCGCCAACGCCCGCAATCCATCAATAAAGGGACGGTAATTCATGGGCGGGGAGGGCCATCCTATGTCCAAAGATTCGCAACAAGCGCCACAGCGGATTTTTCACAAATATGACAGGAACCGTCATCCAGAACCGATATTTCACTGAATCGCTGTAAACTATCGTTGGTGACGCCCTTCCCCCGAACTCATGGGCTTGAATGGAGTCGAACCATTGACCTCGTCGTTATCAGCGACGCGCTCTAACCAACTGAGCTACAAGCCCGCAAGCCTGTCTGGCAGGCGGAAGTCAGCTAGTTTACACAGCAGCGCAAACAAGTCAAGCCGACCACCCGCGCCGCAGCCTGCGACGTGTGAATGTCTCGGCTCGCGCTTGCAGGCGGATTGGGTGGGCATTAGAATACGAAGTTTCGTCAGGCAGTGACCCACCGAGGGTCACAGGCAGGAATTTACGTAGTCTTTAAGCGAAATGGAGCCCGTTATGTCCCGGCCCGGCAGTAATCATCGTTTGCGTTGGCGTTCCAAGGCGGCTAACAAGGGCCGCAAGCCCAGCAAAGGCCGCATCAAGGGTTGGTCGGTCAAGAACTACCCCGGTTTGTATGCCTAAGCGGGCTGAATCTGCATTTTGACCCCAACCGGACTTGTCCCCCGGCCGGGCGCAGATTAGGCTTAACCGCATCAATATACTCGCTCGGGTGGCGAAATTGGCAGACGCGCTAGCTTGAGGTGCTAGTGGGGCAACCCTTGCAGGTTCGAGTCCTGTCCCGAGCATTCTGAGACGCGCCTTCGGGCGTGGCAGTGGTCAGTGGCCCCCATCGTCTAGAGGCCTAGGACAACAGATTCTCAGTCTGTGGACACGGGTTCGAATCCCGTTGGGGGTAGTTGGTTCTGGGCATCGTGATGTTTCGCGGTGCCATGGTTTATTCATCGGCGTTGTGCATGTGGCATGTGCCACCCATCACCCGACCGCTGGTTACGGTGTTCGTACCGGCGGCAAGAGTTCTCGGGTGCGTGCAGAAACGCATAAGTTAGGATGGTCGTATTATGGCAATGGTCAAGAAACCCCGGTTCCAGTCGTTCCAACGTCCCAAGGTGCGCGTCACCAAGACCAGCAGCGTGGGCAAGGTATACGTGGACTTCAAGGACAGCGAATCGCTCCGCAAGCTGCTGTCCATGAACGGCAAAATTCTGTCCCGCAAGCGCAATGGCGCCTCGGCGATGGAACAGCGCATGATCACCGAAGCCGTCAAGCGGGCCCGCTTCATCGGCCTGCTGCCCTTCGTCGGTGGCAGCAGCTTCTAAGCTGATGCCCGGATTGAATGTTAAAGCAAAGACCGCCATACCTTCGGGTGTGGCGGTCTTTTTTTATCCCCGGAATACCGCGCGGCAGGGTTGTCCGTTACGCCCGCTGGGGCTATCCTAACTGTATGCCCAAGCGGCAATTCTCCATCTCTCTGGCCACAAAATGCCAACTGCTCTTTGGCTTGGCGGTGATCATCATCATTGCCGGGGCTCTGGCGGTGCCCTGGCAACGCATGGAACAACTCGCCGGCCAGCAGAATGTCAAAGCCGCACGCATGCTGGCCGATGCGAGTCTGCGCCAGATTCACATGCAAAGCTGGCGCCGCGGCATGTTCCGGGATATGGATTACTACATCAATGCCGAGACCCGCTGGAATGATGTCTCGCTGCTGGACTTGAGTGACTACCCCCCGCCGCGCATTATCAGTCTGAACCGCCCCGATGATCCCGGCCCGGCCAATGACGCCTTTGCCCGCGATGCGATCCGGATGCTGCGCACCCGCAAAGGCGAACGCGAGATGGGCAAAGTGCTGGACCTGCCCGCCCCCGGCGGACGCATCTTCCGCTATGCCGCCGCCGTCCGGGTCCAACCCAGTTGCATCCAATGTCACGGTAACTGGGCCCCCCTGCTGGAAGCACGCGAGGGCGCCACCACCCGCGCCCGAACCACCGCCACCACTTTGCCGGACGGCCCGGCCACCACCAACCCTGTCCTCATGGTCGCGACCACCCGCCCGGTCTCATCGGATGAAGATTCCAACCTACCGCTGGTCGCCGTCGTGCGGGTGGATATTCCCTGGCAGGTGGAAGAAAACCAACTCTTGCTGAACCGTGTGGTTATCGTAGTGGCGGGCCTACTGGGGGGCACACTGGCGATCATCGTGTTCTACCTGATTGTCAGCCGACTGATTCTCCAGCCGGTACGCGTACTCAAGAGCACCGCCTCGCGCGTGGCCAAAGGCGATTTCAATATCCGCTCCGCCATCACCACCGGCGACGAATTCGAGCAACTGTCCGATACCTTCAATACCATGCTCAGCACCATCAAGGCCAGCCAGTCACAGTTGGAAGCCACCAACCGCGTGCTGGATTCGCGCGCGGGCGAATTGGCCCGGCTGAATGTGGATTTGAATGACGCCAACCGCATCAAGAGCGACTTTTTGGCCAACGTCAGCCACGAATTACGCACCCCCTTGAATGCCATTCTGGGCTTTACGGATTTGGTGGGCGAAAAACATGCCGAGGACCCCAAGACCACCCGCTGGATGGAAAACATCCGCCTGAGCGCCAAACAACTGCTCCAACTCATCAATGATCTGCTCGACCTGGCCAAGATCGAGTCGGGCAAACTGACCCTGCGGTGGGAACGCGTGAATGTCGGCGACCTGTGCGAAACGCTGGCCAATTTCATGCGCCCACTGGCCCTGAAAAAACAGCAGGAAATTGAACTGGTCATCCAGCCGGATATCCCGGTGATTATCACCGACCCCGGCCGGCTGCAACAGGTCGTGTTCAATTTCCTGTCCAATGCCATTAAATTCACCCCCGAACGCGGGAAGGTGACTCTGGCAGCCAGCCGCGAAGGAACAAATTACGTGCGGATCAGCGTGCTGGATATGGGCCCGGGTATCGCCCCGGAATTTCAACAGATGATCTTTGAAAAGTTCCGGCAGATTGAGTCCAGCCACACCCGCCAGCACGGCGGTACCGGACTCGGCTTGGCCATCAGCAAGGAACTAACCGGCCTGCTCGAAGGCCATATCGAACTGGAAAGTACCATCGGCAAAGGCAGCGTATTCAGCGTGATTTTGCCCTTGGAAACCAAGGCCGTCAGCAAAGCCGTCGGCCTCACCGGCAATACGCCCTTCATCCCACCCAAATCAGCCGACATCCCCCCCGCCAGCGAACCACCACAAGGTCTGTAAACAGCTAATTACGCCCCAAAATTCACTATTGAGCGAAAAGTAAACTTGGCATTGACATGCAAATAGTTCACATGTAAACTATTTATATGACAACGACTCCCGACCATACTCCTCCGCACACACTGGTGCCCAATACCCGGGCTCGGGATTTGCTGGAACGCATTCCGATGGAATCGCCCCAGCACGAAGCGGTGATTAACCTCGTCTATACCACCGATCAGATCATGCTCCGTTATGCCCGGGTACTGCGTAAACATGGCATCACTCAGGCGCAGATCATGATCCTCAAAATTCTGGAATTTGCCGGCCACCCCATGCCGATTCTGGAAATTGCCCAAAGCACCCTGACTGCGGTGCCCGGGATTACAGGGCTGATTGACCGGCTGGAAGAGGCCGGACTGGTCACGCGGCAGCGTTGTCAGGAAGACCGTAGGATTGTACGCGTGGCGCTGACCCGGTCCGCCCATAAGTTGCTCGGTGAACTTCAGGAACCCGCCATTCAGATGCATGCGCGTATTTTTGGCGTGTTGAACCCCGAAGAACTGGCCACCTTCACACGGTTGTTGAAAAAATTACAGGCGGGCTTAGGTACCGAAGCGGTAGCGGAAGACCCCGTTGTACCCGATGGGCGAATCATACTAGGACACGATTAACCTCAAACTTTTTGGGAAACTCCATATGAAGCTAATGTCATGGTCGGTTGGTTTGGGCTTGGGTTTGGTCTTGGGACTGGGCGCGTGCAAACGCTCCAGCGCCCCCGAAGTACAGGGGCCAAAAAATAATGCCCTCACGGTCACGGTGCAACCCGCCCAGGCGCGGACTATTGCCCGCTTCATCCCCGTGACCGGCACACTTAACGGCGAAGAGGAAATCATGCTCAGCAACCGCGTGACCGGCGTGGTCGAGCAGGTGCTGGTGGATGTCGGCGCGGTGGTGCATCCCGATCAACCTTTGGCCAATATTGATTCGCAACGCTACGACCTGCTGGTCAAGCAGGCCCAGTCCAACCAAACCCAAACCCTGGCGCGGTTGGGACTGACTGCGGTGCCGGTGGATAATTACGATGTGGATCAGGTCGCCTCCGTCCGCAAGGCCGCGGCGGAACTGGCCAATGCCAAAATCAAGATGGATCGGGCCAATGATTTGTACAAACAGCGGATCATGACCGATTTTGAATATGCCGACCTCAGCACCACGTACCAATCACGCCAGAATGCCCTCGATGCCGCCCGCGATGAAGCCAAAGCGCTGCTGCAACAGGTGCGCAATCAACAGGCCCAGATTGAACTGGCCAACAAGGACCTGCGCGACTCGGTGCTGAAGGCCCCCCGGGCCACCACCATCGAAGGCCAGATCATCGCCAATTATGTCGTGGCCCAGCGCCAAATCAGCGCGGGGGAATATCTGAAAGAAGGCAGTCTAACGTTCAAGCTGATTGCCCAATCCACCCTGAAAATCGAAACCCGCCTACCGGAACGCTATCTGGCCCAGATCACCAAAGGCCAGAAGCTGGAATTTCAGGTGGCCGCTTATCCCGACCAGACCTTCACCGGAGAAATCAGCCTGATTGATCCCGCGGTGGATATCACCAACCGCAGTTTCCGCATGGAAGCCCGGGTCAATAATGAAGCGGGTAAACTGCATGCCGGCAGCTTTGTCGAAGGCCGGATTATTCTGGGCGAAGCCCATACCGTGTTTGTCCCGGTCGAATCCCTGACCACCTATGCCAGCGTAACGCGGGTATTTGTGGTGGACAGCGATCCCGCGGGTCAATTGGTGGCCCGACCCGTCGAAGTGCAGGCCGGCCAACAGACCGGCACGTGGGTGGAAATCCCCGCCGGCGTACAGGCCAATGATCGGATTGTGGTAACCGGACAATCCAAACTATCGGCCGGCACGCCGGTACAAATTGCCACCCCGGCCACCACCAGCACGCGTCCGCAATAAGTCGCGCCATCATGAAGTCCCGGGCGCAGTCCTGCGTCGGGGATGTTTTGGAGTAGCTACTGATGTCACTGTCCGCTGTATGTATCCGTCGTCCCGTATTCACCACCATGCTCCTGCTCATGCCCATTGTGCTGGGGCTGGTGGGCCTGAGCCGCATGGGTATGGACCTGTTTCCCAACGTGGAAATCCCCGTGGTGCTGGTCTCGACCGTGCGCACCGGCACGTCCGTAGAGGAAATGGAAACCAGCGTCACCAAACCGCTGGAAGAAGCCATCAATACCATCAGCGGTATCGAGGAAATGGTCAGCAACAGCAAGGAAGGCATCAGCCAGCTGCGCATCCAGTTTGAACTGGAAAAGAACCGCGATATCGCCATGCAGGAAGTCCAGGCCAAGGTCAATACCGTACTCAAGGACCTGCCCCCCAATACCGATGCGCCGGTGGTGGACAAGTTTGATGTCAATGCCACCCCGGTTTTGACCGTGGTGGTATCGGGCCAGCGTTCGCTGCGTGAAGTGACGGAAATCGCCCGGCGGGAAATCCGTGACGGTCTCTCGGGGTTGTCGGGCGTGGGCAGTGTCACCCTCACCGGCGGGCTGAAACGCGCCATCCAGATCAGCATTGACACCAACAAACTCGAAAGTTTTCATCTGTCCATCGAACAGGTCCGCCAGGCCATCGCGGCCGAAAATCTGGAAGTCCCCGGCGGACGCGTGGACCAGACCAGCCGTGAATTGGTGCTGCGGACCATCGGCCGCATCGAAGACCCGCGCGATTTCAACAACCTCATTGTCGCCCAGATCAATGGCCAAACCGTCCGCATCAAAGATATCGGCCGCGCCGATGACAGCTTCGAAGAACCCCGCGGCCTGGCCCGGCTGGATGACAAACCCGCCGTGGCGCTGGTGGTGCTCAAACAGAGCGGGCGCAATACCGTCGAAGTAATTGACCGAGTCAAAAAGCGGTTGGACGAACTGCGGACCGCGCTGGCCGCCCAGGGCCGTTCGGATGTCACGCTGACCGTGGTGCGTGACCAATCGGTGTTTATTCAGGGCTCGCTGCATGAAGTGCAGATGCACTTGATCTATGGCGGTCTGCTGGTCAGCGTGACCATTCTGCTGTTCCTGCGCGACTGGCGCACCATGGTCATCGCCTCGATTTCCATTCCGGTTTCCATCATCAGCACCTTTCTGGCCATGTATGTGGCAGGTTTCACGCTCAACAACATCACCATGCTGGCGCTGGTCATGGCCACGGGCATCGTGATTGACGACGCCGTGGTGGTGCACGAAAACATCTTCCGCTGGATGGAAGAAAAGGGCTATTCCGCCTGGGAAGCCGCCCACAAAGCCACCAGCGAAATCGCGCTGGCGGTGTTGGCGACCACCATCTCGCTGCTGGTCATCTTCCTGCCCATTGCCTTCATGTCGGGGATCGTGGGCCGGTTCTTCTATTCCTTCGGTCTGACCATGGCGTTTGCCATCGCCGTGTCGCTGCTGGTAAGTTTCACCCTCACGCCCATGTTGTGCAGCCGGTTCCTGAAACTCAGCGCCAAGGCCAAAGCCGCGTTCGCCGCCGGCGAAAGCCACAAACACCACAGCGGTGGGGTCTATGGCTGGATTTTCGAGAAGCCCTACATGTGGGCTTTGCGTCATGCCCTGCATATGCGCTGGCTGGTGGTACTGGCCACCATTCTGACCGTCATGAGCGTATTCCCCCTGCCCGTTGGCAATTGGATCACCGGGGCTCCTCCCGCCACGGCCAGCGGTGCCCAGATCGAAGCCCATTATCAAAAGCGGGCGTGGATGAATTATCCCGGTCTGGCGGGTCTGATGGGTATGGACTTCCTGCCCCAGGATGACCAGAGCGAATTCGACATCGCACTCACCCTGCCTCCCGGCTACAGCCT
>JBIJDM010000151.1:0-7227 GCA_044344145.1 Phycisphaerae bacterium | reverse complement strand
CTAAATAATCTACTGGTTTCATTCGGCGAAATGACACCCTGGTATTACTTGAACATTATGCAGAAGGTGCACGCCATGAAATGTTTGGGGGAGGGGGATGAAGCGGGCTTTGAGCGCGCGGTGGTAACGCAGCTGCGGCTGGGGAGTCTGTTGGCGCAGGGGGAGAGTTTGCTGCATCAGATGCTGGGCTGCATGCTGGAGGTGCAGGGGTATATGGTTCTACAGGCGGGCATGAGGTCGGGAACAATATCAGCGCGGGAGGCACAAAGGTTGACTGAAGTGGTGCGACAGATGCCACCTGTTCCGGGGAGCGCGGCGGCCGGTGATCTGGTGGAACGCTACCTGAATCTGGATATGGTGGTGTATCACGCCCGTTATGGTTCCGAGCAATTGTGGACAAAGATGGAGTTTATGAATTTAACCGGCGCGGCGCCGGAAGCGGAGGCTTGGTTGCCGTCCAAACTCTGGCTTCCAATCAATTACAATGCATTACTCCGCAGCTTGAATCATGATTTTGACCAGCGGGTCGCGGCAGTCAAAATGCCGGCTTATCAGGCGCGGCGGGAGGCTTTGGATCGAGCGGAGGCGGAAACTCAGACGGGTGATTTGTATAGAGTTTTATTGGGCTCACATTATCCGTTTCGTGAGTGGAACTTAATGTGGAAAATAGAACACACGGAGCAATCATTGGTTCGCCCGGAAGCCCAACGGCAATTGACGCTGGGGATGTTAACCTTGGCGCGGGAACGAGCGGATAAGGGGGCGTATCCGGAGGCGTTGCCAGCGGGGTTGATGGACCCGTTCAGTGGGCAGGCGCTGGTCTATCGACGCGAGGGGGCGGGGTATGTGTTGTATAGCGTGGGGCCGGATGGTAAGGATGATGGGGGCGTGGAAAAGACGGAGTCGGGTGCGGCCAAGCAGAATGATGATGTGGTGGTGCGGGTGGAGCGGTGAGGGGAAGAGTTACGAGTCGCGAGTTACGAATTACGAGTTGGGGGACGGGGGGAGACTCACGCAACGGCGCGACGACGCAATGAAAATACCGGAGGGATAATTTTACATGGAGGGACAGGATGAGCAGGATGTTGGGATCGGGGTGGTTTAGTGTTTACGCAGATTGCGTAAGAATGTACGCGTTTTGCGTAAATTGGGTGTTTATGGGTTTGGGATGGGGCGAATGGGCCATTATTGGTGATTTAGCTTGCTTATTTACGCAATATGTGTAAGAATATACGCATTATGCGTAAGTCGGTTCCCATCATTTCTGCGCTATTTAACGCGACCGTGCAGGACGTGCTCGGGGCGTTGGTTTTGCATCCCGACAAAGAGTGGTATTTGAGTGACCTGGCGGTGGATTTGGGGGTGGGGCCGTCGTCGTTGCAGCGGACGCTGGCAAAGCTGTCGCTGGCGGGGATTTTGCTGCGGCGTAAAAGTGGGAACCGGGTCTACTATCGGGCCGACCCGGCGTGTCCGATTCTGCCGGAACTTGCCGGTATCCTGACCAAAACTTCCGGGCTTACCGAGCCGCTGCGTGCGGCGCTGGCACCCTTGGCGGGGAAGATTGATCTGGCGTTTGTCCATGGTTCGGTGGCCGAAGCGCGGGAACGGGCGGATAGTGACATTGATTTGATTATCGTGGGCACGGTGGCCAGTGGGGATGTGGCGTGGGCCTTGCGGCCGGTGCAGGTGCGGCTGGGACGCGAGATTAATACCACCCGTTACACGCGCGCGGAGTTTGCGAGTAAGATTGCCGGTGGGCATCACTTTTTAACGGCGGTGCTGAAGAAACCCAAGCTGTTTTTAATTGGCGGTGAACATGAGTTGGAGCGCATTATTGGCGGAACGGCGGATCGTGTTGGAGCCCACGAGCAAAGCCGAACTGGATGAGTTGCGTGCGATGGTGGTTACCAATTTGCACGATGCACACGTGGCGGGTCTATCGGCACAAGGGCGTTATGAGTTCGCCTATAACGCGGCCCGACTGGTGGCGACGCTGGTAATACGCGCCAGTGGCTACCGAGTGAGTGCGCGGGGTGGGCACCATTTCTATACCTTTATGGCCTTGGAGACGGCGGACCCGGCTTTCGCACGAGCTGCGGCGCTGTTTGATGCGGCGCGCAACAAACGCAATGATTTTTCCTACGACACTCCGATTCCGATTAGTGATACCGATGCCCGCGATTTGCTGGTTGCCGTGGAACAATTCCAGCGGGAGGTGGAACGCTGGATTCGGAGCAAAACTCCGGGGCTGGCGTAGTGGGCGCCACGAAACATGCGCGGGGGGAGGTGAAACCACAGATATACACAGATGGACACAGATGGGACGGGGGGAGGTAACCACGGAAGACACGGAAGCGCACGGGAATGATTTTTGGGTGGGGGTGACTGTGGTGGGTTCGGGTGGGGAGAGGGTGTGATCATGAGCCAATGACTGATAAAGCGGTAAAGCCGGGGTACCGGCATTACCGCACTCCAAGAAATGCTGCGCATTAAAGATGGGGGGAGAATCATGGGCAGCAGATGCCCATGTTACGGCGGGGGATGCCGACGGGGACGTCGGCGGTCCCAGGGGGGGGAGTCGCACGCAACGGCGCGGAGGTCAGGGGGTGGTTGGATGGTTTTGATGGGTGGGCCACTGGGCGGCGCTGGGGTGGTGGAGGCGCTGGAATTTGCGGGCCATGGTGGCGCTGGTGCTGGCCAGGGCGAAGCAGGCGACGGCCAGCAGGGACAGGTAAAGCGGTTGGGCGAGGGTGGGGTCGGCGAGGTAAAAGCTGAGGGGCGCGACGACCAACAGGCCAAAGGCGCCCAGAATCAGCAGGCCAAAGGCGAAGATGGATGGGCGCAGTGCAGGCACGCCGCGCCAGATGCCCAGCACGTGGTAAAACGTGGCGATGATGCCCAGGGCCACGATGAGTATGACGGGGGTATCCACCCACGGGCCGGCGCTGGACAGGGCGGTCAGCGGGAATGGGCCGGTGAGTGGTTGCAGTACCAGCACAATGACCACGAACGGCAGCAAGGGCGGCAACCACCAGCGCAGGCACAGGCGCCAGAAGGCGGCGATCAGGCCGGTGGGATAACATTCCAGCGACGTGGCCATGTTCCAATTGCCCACCAACCCCAGCAATAGCGCCAGCGGCAGCAGAAGCGGGAAGAGCCCCAGCAGTACGGGCCAGCGCGTGGTGGCGGCCAGCGCAACAAACATTACCCCGCAGGTGGTGGTGGCCAGAGCCCAGTAGTTGGCCCCGCGTTGCAGGCGGCGCAGATGATGGGGCGCGTAGAGCTCGCCGCGCTGGTGGGCGTGGCTGGCCGCGACGGCCATACCGCATTCGGGACAGCGGCCGGTGGGGGCGGTGGCGCGGAGGTCGTAGCCGCACTGCACACACGGGAGGGCGGTGGTGAGATCGGGAAGGATGGATGTCGGGGTCATGTGCTCATGGTAAGACGGGGTGAGGGGAATGGCAAGCCGGGGGCAGGATGCGGGCCGACGGGTTTCGGGGTAATGGTGCGGGGGAGTATAATCGGGCGGCAGCGGGCAGGTGGGTTAGCGCGTACTTTTACGAGGATGATGATTATGGCGGATAAAAAGGCGAAGGCTCAGGGCAAGTCCGGGGCACCGGCGGCGGGCGCGGAGCTGGTGGCGAAAGGGGATGCCTGTGCGCAGGGGACGGTGCTGAAGGGCGCGGATTTGGCGGCGGCGGCGGAGTGGTATCGGCAGGCGGCGGCGGTGGGGAATGCTGCGGGGATGGGCAAATTGGCGGCGCTGTATGCCGATGGCGCAGGGGTAGAGCAGGATTTGGCGGCGGCAGTGCAGTGGTTTCAGAAGGCGGCGGAAGCGGGCGACGCGACGAGCATGTTTGTGCTGGGGATTTATTATTACGAGGGCCACGGCGTGGTGAAGGATGAACAGCGCGCGGGTGAATGGCTGGAGCGCGCGGCGGAAGCGGGGCATGAAGAGGCGCAGCGGATTTTGGCGGAGGAGGAATAAGGTTTTTACATGGATGGACGGGATGAAGAGGATGGGGAGGTGGGGAGTTTTAACCACGGAAGACACGGAAGGGCACGGAAATGAGGGGCAGTGAATTTTTCGCATTTTTTATTTTACAAAAAAAGTGCCGACTGCTATAGTGAAGTAAACCTAACAAAGGTCAAACAATGACGCAGCCACTATATCAGCTACGGCACTCTGACGACGCCCGGATTGCGTGTCAGGACAATCTGCAATTTATGGCCAGTATGCCCAGTGCCTCGGTGCAGTTGGTGGTGACATCACCGCCGTACAATATCGGCAAAGCGTACGAGCGGCGCAATCCGATTGAAGCGTATCTGATGCAACAGGAGCGGGTTATTGCCGAATGTGTGCGTTTGTTGCGGCCTACGGGGTCGCTCTGTTGGCAAGTGGGCAATCATGTGGCCAAAACCAGCGAGGTCATGCCGCTGGACATGTTGTTGTATCCGATCTTCAAAAAATATGGCCTGTTGCTGCGGAACCGGATTGTTTGGCACTTTGAGCATGGCCTGCATTGCTCCAAGCGGTTTTCGGGGCGGTACGAAACCATCATGTGGTTTACCAAGTCAGACAATTACACCTTCAATTTGGATCCAGTGCGGGTGCCGGCGAAGTATCCGAATAAAAAGTATTTCAAAGGCCCCAAAGCCGGACAGTTTTCGTGTAATCCGCTGGGAAAAAATCCCGGTGATGTTTGGGTGATCCCGAATGTGAAGTCGAACCATGTGGAAAAGACCGAGCATCCCTGCCAGTTCCCCATTGAGTTGGTGGAGCGGCTGGTGTTGTCCATGACGCAACCGCAAGATGCGGTTTTTGATCCATATATGGGGGTAGGCTCCAGCGTGATTGCCGCGATCAAGCACGACCGGATTGGATATGGTTGTGATGTGGTACCGCGTTATGTGGAGATTGCCCGCGAGCGGGTGGAAGCGTGGCGTGCGGGTCTGCTGCGGACGCGGCCCATGAATCGCCCGGTGTATGATCCGAGTTTGCCCAATGGGGGACATAAATGAAGATTGCGCAGGTGTATTCCCATTTGAATGGGCAGGAGCATATTCTCTTTCACAAACCCAAGTTATGGCAGGAAATTGAAACCGTTATTAAACAGGTGGACGCCAAAGCCTGTAAAACCAAAATATCCAAAGAAAAAACCATGCCGGGCGCGGCGTTATACAGCCCGGTGGAGATGAACAATCGTTTCAAAGCGGCCTTAAACGCGCTGCACTGGCATGAGGCACGGACCAGTTATTGGGTTACGGGTGATGCCAAGTTGATTCGTATGACCATCGGAATGAATGCGGCGGCGCAAAAGGCGGAGATTGAGAACGCAGGCCAAAAGCCTTTGTCGTCGTTCAATCAAACGGACTTTGTCAAAGATCGGGTGGCGATTGAGATACAGTTCGGGAAATATGCGTTTGTGGCGTTTGATATGTTTGTCAAACACATGGCGTTTTTTGTCGGGGATCAGATTGATGTGGGGATTGAAGTGTTGCCGATTAAAAAATTGTGCGACCAAATGTCCTCGGGGGTGCCGTATTATGAGCGCAGTTTATATGATTTAATCCGGCAGGGGCGCGGGTCACCGGCGGTGCCGTTGGTGGTGATTGGGATTGAGCCGTAGGATGGACGACCCTACAGAGAAATTATGGCTTGGGAAAATTGGGGGACATTATGTTGGATACCAAGGTGACAGGGTTACTTAAGGCCGTACTGGAGATGCGGGGTGTTGAGATATTATCAGACCACGAACAACTGGAGGGGTGTTTGCGGGAGGCGGCGCAAAATCGGTATGACAATGAGGTGGGGCTGCTGGTGAAGGTGTTGCGGTCGGGGGTGGTGACGGGGTTGCATGCGCATGCCCAAAGAACTTTGGAGGGGGTGGAACCGGTTATCTTGGCGCATTGGCGGCAGCGGGCGCAGGAGAAAACCCAGATGACGGCAGTAGAGGCTGAATGGGTGGTGGATGTGTGGATGCAGGCGTTGGGGGTCAAGGTGGTAGCGGTGGGAAATGGAGCGGGGATGGTCAAGTTGGGCGAAATGTATAGCCATGGCTGGCACGTGGATCAAAGTTATGCGGAATCGGTGGAGTGGTATCGACGAGCAGCGGAGGTGGGGAATCGTGATGGGATGTTCCGTCTAGGCGACACGTATGAGTATGGTGCAGGTGTACCACAAAGTGATGAGGCGGCGGCGAAATGGTATCGTCGGGCGGCGGAAATGGGGGATCGTGATGGTATGTTCAGTCTTGGCGACATGTATGCGCGAGGCCGGGGCATACCCCAAAGCGATGCAGAGGCGGTGAAGTGGTATTGTCAGGCAGCGGTGGCGGGAGATAGCATAGTAATTTTCATACTGGGCGAAATGTATGAGCAGGGACGGGGCGTGGTCCAAACCGACATGGAAGTGGTGAAGGGTTATGGTCAGGTGGCGGTGAAGGCGGAATATGGTCAGGGGATGATGAATTTGGGTATGATGTACGAAGATGGCCTTGGTGTGCCCCAAAGCTATCAAGAAGCAATGAAGTGGTATCGTCAAGCCGCAGAGGCGGGAAATGATGATGGGATGCTCTATCTTGGCGTGATGTATGCCAAGGGTCGGGGCGTGGCGCAAAATGAAGAGGAGGCAATTAGGTGCTTTCGCGAAGCGATGGAGGCGGGAAATCATTACGCCGAATTTGAGTTGGAAAAACGTGGTTTGTTGTGATGGGGGGCAAAAAAAGCAGAAGCCTGAATGCGGAACTCAGCCCCCGCCAATTGGGGGCAGTACCGCAGACAGGCCTCGTAACATGATTGTATTCTAGAAGGGCGACGTATACAAGAAAAAAGCAGCCGTTGTTGGGGTTGGGGGACGGGGGAAATGGGAATAGCATGAAGAATGGACGGCCAAGTAGCTATCCCGGTAGCTAAGCGGCCGATTGATGGACAAACCCCGGGAAGCATTCCCATCAATTCGCATGCGTAGTCTACCCAAAACGCCCACATCGTCAAGGATAATTTGGGCTTTTTGGGTTTGTGTATGGGGGGTGCCAACAAATCGGGCCGGGGATCCTCTCGCTGGTTAAGGCGATACTCCCGGCCCAGACCGTGTGGGCGGGGATCCATTCGCCGGTTAAGGCAATACTCCCGACCCAGACTATCTCCGCTTGGGAGACAAGAATAAACATACCGGGATGGCGCTGGGTTTGCAAGAAAAAAATAGTGGGTGGGGGGCGGTTGGTT
>JBIJDM010000150.1:0-7237 GCA_044344145.1 Phycisphaerae bacterium | reverse complement strand
TCAATATCGTGCTGGAGCCGGAAAATGCCTTCACGTGGGAAGAATCGGCCCTAAGTTGGAACCTGATGAGCTGGGGCTATTGGAATTTTCCCTTGGTGCCCACCGTCAGCCGGTATAAGTGGACCGAGACGCGGCACATGCTGCACCTGTGCGACCGCTGGGCGCGGGACAAAACCAATCTGCTGCAATTCGCCTTCTTTAACGGTACCGGTTTGGAAACGTGGGAAAATGTCTGGGGCATCTGGAACGGTATGACCGCGCGCGACAGCGCTGCCACCCACCGCACCATGACCATTGCCCGGGCCTGTGCGAACCTGCTGACCAGCCCCGCGTGGCAACCCCACGCCCCCACCGTGCAGGAAGGGATTTATGCCAGCCGCTGGCCCGTGGGCGAGCGCACGCTCTGGACCATGGTCAATCGCAGCGAATACGCGGTTTCCGGCCCCCAATTGCGGATTAACCACACGGCGGGTCTGCGTTACTATGACCTGTGGCAGGGCGTGGAATTGACCCCGGTAATTACCGACACCGTCGCCACGTTAACCTTTGCATTCGAAGCCCAGGGCTTCGGGGCCGTGCTGGCCACGCCAACGGAAACTCCGGAACTAAGCGCCCTGCTGACCCGTATGCGGGAACTGGCCCGGCGTCCCTTGGCCGATTATTCCCGCGACTGGAAACCCCGGCCGCAAGTTATGACCCCCAACGCGCCAACCCCCCGCGCGGCCACAGCGCCCGCAGGCATGGTAAATATCCCCGCCGGGCGCTTTGATTTCCGCGTGTCGGGAATTATGGTCGAGGGTGAAAATCACGCTGGGGTGGGGGTGCAATTCCCATGGGAAGATGCTCCCCGTCGGCATCATGCCCACACGCTGGACATCCCGGCGTTTTATCTGGACCGCAGCCCGGTGACCAATGCCCAATTCAAGGTGTTCCTGACCGCCACCGGCTATGCCCCCGCCGATGCGCATAACTTCCTGCGTGACTGGACGCAGGGCCACTATCCGCAAGGCTGGGATGACCGGCCGGTGACGTGGGTCTCATTGGAAGATGCCCGGGCCTATGCCGCGTGGGCGAAAAAACGCCTGCCGCATGATTGGGAATGGCAGTATGCCGCTGCGGGCAGTGATGGCCGGATTTATCCCTGGGGCAATACCTGGGACGTCGCATGCGTTCCGCCGCAACATACCGGCCGCGATCTGGCCCCACCCGCGCCGGTGGGCACCCGCCCCGCCGGGGCTAGTCCGTTTGGGGTGCTGGACATGGTGGGTCACGTGTGGCAATTCACCGACGAATTCAGTGATGACCATACCCGCGCGGTGCTGCTGCGTGGCGGTTGTTATTACCGGCCCGAAAGTTCGCTGTGGTACTTCCCCCAGGCCCATCGCCTCGATCAGCACGGCAAATACCTGCTGGTGGCCCCCGCCCGCGACCGCGCGGGCACGCTGGGCTTCCGCTGCGCGGTGGATGCGGGGTAAGGTTAAGACTTTTGGGCTACCAGTGCTGCGAGAGTATGCCCCCCACCCCAACGCGGCGCTTTCCCGTATCAGCCGATGAAGCCAACCCACCTACGGCTACGAACTCACTAGGCACAAGCGATAGCCATCGGGGTCCGTCACATCCACCGCCCGGCCATAAAACTCGTCGCTGGGCGGGCCGGAGAATACCACCCCTTTGGCCAATAACTGGTTATACGCCGCATCCACATCCGGGATATTCAACACAAACACGGGGGCACCGGCCCCACCGGCTTGTCCGGCCTTTTCGCACAGAACCAGCAGCGCCCCGGCGTTGAGCAATACGCCCGCGACCTTGTACTCGGGCATCTCCCAGGCCATTTCCAAGCCCAATTGGTCCCGATAAAACGCCACGCTGGCCGCGAGATTCCGCACGTAGTAAATCGGATGTGCGGTGTGAATTTTACCCTGTAACACAAGCAACTCCTTATCCTAAGTCCAAGCACACAAGTATACATTCCATAACGCTCAATCAGACCCGGCCAATCCAATCAATACCGATTTGAGCACGCTGCCGGAGCCGGCCCGACAACAGGGCCGCATGGTGCTGGATGTGCCGGATGTTGACGATCTGGTGTTCCAGCGTGGGCATTTTGTACCAGGGGAACCCGCATTGCGGGGCCGATAAATCCAATGCGGCCACCCCCGCGTCAATCATACTGTCGCAGATTTGCCAGTATTCCAGAATCTCCGCCTGGGTGTATGGGACACAGGGCTTGGGAGCGCGGAAATTATCCCACGGCACTCCGCCCATCAGATTGGCTTCGGCGCGGTGTTGCGCCCAGCGGCGAAAGGACTTTTCATCCTTTTGCAGGTACAGATGAGTATAAAACAGCGTGTGATACGCCACCCTCCAGAATGGCGCCGGGCCATCGGCGGGGTCATCCCACATGGCCGCAGGACATTGTGCCACGGTATTCCGCAGAGTCAGCAACGCCGCATGATATTGTGACTTCAGGGCTGAGTGAATATCCATCTGCATACTCCGTAAAAAAGTGTCACGCTAGGGGTGGGAACAACGATCACGCCCGATAGACCGGCACGTAAATCAACACCTTGCCGTGGTGCGGGAATCCCAGGCGTGATACTCAAACGCGGGGCACTCCGCACACCGGCAGCCTTGCCGGCCACAGTAGGGCAGCCAGACTTTCTGGGCTTCCAGCGCGGCGGAAGTCCGGGCCCATGCCGCGCCCAAGGCCGCCAAACCCGCCACCGGAAATACTGCATAATGCGTGCGCGGCAAGGCCAGTGCCAGCATCCCCGCCGGGACCGGGGCATCTGCCGTGGCTTCCAGCAGTGCCAGGTACTCAAACGTTCCATCCGTTGCTCCCGGCACACACCGGTACACGCCCAGCGCCCCCGCCTGCACTGGCCGCGCCACCTCCCCTGTCCGGGGGAACAACTGCTGCTGCCAGAGCCCGGCGAAGTCCCCCGCGCCATCTTTCACCTGCATGGCCAACCCGATGCCGCGCAGCGGGCCAAATTCTACGATCTGAAATTCGCCCTTGGATTCAGACATATGCAAACTCCTGAACATGGACCGGAAAAGACCGGTAGCGGCCATCACTACAAACCGTAGTACGCAGTCTCGCACACGTTTACAACGTCGCCAGACCGATTCCTTGATATGCTACCCGCCATATGGATAGCCATCATGGACCAACGGACCCAGGCCCAGCGGTTACGGTTTCGGCGGCTGAAACAGATGTTGCGTAGGCGTGCGACTCAGAACCATCATGGTACCGCCGCCCCAATCCACCTGAATAATCCGACCTTGCGTGTCCACCCACATCGGTAGACGAATCGTCTGCGTACCCCGCTGCGCGATCCGCTCAACTTTCCATACCTCCAGGGGGGCGTTCAACCACTGGATGGTTTCTTTACCCTTGACCTCCAGACTGGCCGGGCCGAGTGATTTGAATCCGTTCGCTTCGTTTAACCCGGAATATGCGAGCGTACAACCCGCTTGTAACGGCATGGCCATGGCCAAAACGAAGTCCAGTCCCATCAAGGCATCAACCGCAACCGGCACCTTGGATTCCTGCGGCTCGGGCAAGTTTGGGGTACTGGTGAAAATCCGCAATTCATCCCCCACCCGGGTCGCCTGACAGCGTTCTTGCCCCGCCGAATAAGCCGCACTCAGGAGCTTCATCTGCCGGTTCAGCACCAGGCTGCGTTCTTCCTCATAGGTGCCATCGGTAAACGCCAACCGCAGTTGCCAGGACACTTCCGTCGTCTGGTCCTCAGCCCGGCGAATCGTAAGATGCGCATAGCCTTGTGGCGTGCCATGCTCATCATTCATGGCGTACCAGGCCTCCATGGGCTTAACCTGCAGCGTACTGAGTTGTAATTCTGACATGGCGGTTCCTTGAAGGGATTGGGCTGATTCTTTGGCGGTGTCGTTAATCGAGGCGCAGCCCGTACAAACCGTCAGTAGTAGCGGGATCAAAGCCCAATTAATACGCCACACAGGGAACTCCTTGAGACAACGAACACCAAAGGTAACGCCCACAACAATATCGTTATATAGTCGGGTTTGTCAATCTGGTCGCCAGAGAAGGTCAGGCAACTATGCGCCCCTGAGCCACCGTGCGTACCCCGCCCAAGGTAGTCCATTGACATAGCCGGGATACGAGCGGCCAAAACTCACATCCAACCCATCCGGCCGGGATAACGGGCCATGGCCAGGTGTGCAATCTGGTTTTACCGCAAAACCGCGCAGGGCTTTACTTCTTGATCACGAACAGTTTCGGATTGTCGAGCGTGCCGGCAAACACGTCCACTTCCTTGCCCTGATGTGCCTGCCAGTAAAGCGGGGAATGGCACTTGGGACACGCATACCAGGCCCCGGCGGCGTCACACTTTTCCCCGGCGGCCGTGCGGAATTGCGCCACTTCGCCACCGCTAACTTTGAAGTCTTTCCCGGCCACGGTAACGAACGGTGCTTTGAGCGTGCCCGTGGCGCGCCGGCACCCGGAACAATCACAGTAGCTGCATTTGATAATCGGGCCGGTGATCTCGTATTTCAGTTGGCCGCAGTGGCATTGCCCGGTGATGGCGTCCGGCTTGGCCTGCGTGGCCGGGGCCGTGGTGCTGACGGGCAGTTGGGCATTCTGCCCCTGACCGGACACGGCGACCAGCAGGACCAGGGTTAAACCGCAGAGAATCGTTCGCATCATGGTAATCTCCTTGCAGGGTAACAGTGGTACCGGGTTGGTAACTGTGCATTTATCGCGCCATGGCTTTCACGGCCAGTTCCAGTTCGCCAATCGCTTGGGCCTCTAGCGCGGCCAGCTTATCAACGACCTGCGCCAGCTCGGTGCGCCCGGCGTCTGATTCAAACGCCGTTTTGCTGGCATTGGCTGTATTCAGTACTTCCAGGACCTGTTCGTAAATCCCGGCGGCATTGTGCAACCGCGCCGCGGCCGCGGCGCCATGCCGTGCCGTCATCGCCCGAAGATAGGGTGGCACACTGCGGCGATTGCTCTTCAGGAAGCCGATCACGTTACCGCTGTAGAAATGCGGCCCGCACCGGCCATCACGCAGCACCTGTGCCCACAGCGCAAACGAGGCCTTCCCGCTCGATTTGACCGCGGCCCATTCCGGGGCGGTGCCGGGTATATCCCGACTGAAGCGCTCGTGATGCAGGGCGCAGGCAAACGCGAGGGCTTCGGCATCTGCGGCCAGACGGTCCATGGGCTCGATCATGTCGCCGGGGGCGATGACCACCCAGCTATACTGGTCGGGCCGTTGGATCTTGGCCTCAGAGGAGCAACTCATCTGCCCCAGCAGCGGCGGCGTGCCCTCATCCATTCCGGTGATCAGGTAATATTCCCGCGCACAAGCCACGACCGGACGACCCGCTTCCAGACACTGCTGGATCGCCGCGCGGTGATACTTGGCAAAATGGGCCGCGGAATCAGCCCGCCATTCATCACTCACCTTCGGCAGGAGATGCAGGGGAATCCCGTGTGCGCGGCCGAGGAACTCCAGCCGCAGCATGGCCCCCCATTCATCAAGCGGCCACCAACCCAGGTCGAGTTCCGGCGTATTGGCGCCATAGGGGGTGTGTTTGCTGTCGGCCTGCAGGATAAAAGCCAGACCGCTGTCGCCCGCGATGGTGTCATAATCGCAAACCGCGCCACAGTAGGAGAGGGCCATATAGATCGCCCGCGTGAGGCGATTACCCCCACCCCCCGCAGGCGGGTCTGGCAGCCGGAGCGCATCGGCGTACGGCGGGGCATCGGCACCGGCAACCCCCTCGGACTGGAGAATCAGCTTGCGTAACTCGTCCCAACTTTTGAAGCCGTACTCCCGCGCCAGGGCAAAGTAAACCTCGGTCAGGGTAAGTTTTTCGGCGAGTATTGCCACGTCCGCAACACCGCTAAACCGCCGCAGATGGCGCAGCACGGCACACGCCGATACGTCGCCCGCGGCGTGGGCCTTGAGCAAGCTCTTGGCTTCGTGTTTCAGGTGTTCAAGATTGGGACGGATGGGGAGAAGCTTGGACATAGAACCTTCCTTTCGATAACGCCCTAAGCCTGCGAAAAAGGGCAGAAAAGAAGGTCAATAGATAATTTACGAAGAAGGTGGACTAAGTCCTTTCCGCAGGCTGGAGGCGACCTTCCATCGCCGTAAACATTCTAGCCCAATTCTCTTTTGGGTGTCAAGCTCTGGCGCAGCAGCGGGTATCGGACGATGGAAGAGGCAATAGTTAAGTTCATGCAAGGCGTTGGCATTACTATGTCAGTAACGCCGGCTCCCGGCCTGTGCCGGGCAACATGCAGCGTGGTTTGCCGGCTTGTATGCCCGTCAGTTCCGAACCTGTTCCGGCAAGCGGCGGGCCTGATGAATGAAGGTCGCAAAATCAATCATGGTGTTGCTTTGCTCATGGTGCGCGGCCAGATACTGGGCCAGCGCCCGGCGGATTTCCTCCGGGTCAGCCTGCCGATACTTGGCCAGTGTGGTATAGCCCAGCGCCACGGAGCGCCGCAGGGCCTGGCCGGCCATGCCCGTCATCCGGCACAGGTCACAGCAATGGACCAGTTCCAGCACGGTTTCGGGGGCGAGTCCGGTCGCCTGTGCGATCTGTTGTCGGCCCGCCGGGGTGGCCCCCCGTTCAACCAGTTCTGCCGGGGTGCGGATCCCCGCGTTTTTTAGTTTGGCGCTCTGGGCGCGGTGCCGGGGCATGGCTTTGAAGATCACGGCCAGCGTCTTGCGCTGAAAGTATTTCCGGGCCGAAACCTCGTCCACATACTGCACCAGTTCCGGCCGGGCGAGATAGTCGAAAAGCCGACGCAGATGGTGGTCATCGTTGCGCTGGTCGTCAAAAGTGAAGGAGTGCAAGGCTTCCAGCGTCACAGCTTCAACCTGCTGGATACCGCACTGTTCGCGCAGGTGTTGTTCCAAGGCGGCCACCGCGGCCAGTGCCGCACGGAACCCATCCGCCTTTTCCCGCTGGCCCAGCACACCCCGGGCCTGCTCATGGAGCCATTGAAGATAATTCTGCCGGTTCATGCCAACTCACGCGCAAGGGGCTATTAAACCACGGTTCTCAGCAACGAAAGTGTAATACCAGCTATGACGCCACGCAAGTATTTCTACCAGCCTTCCGCTGGATAGCATCGCGCGACGATTATCTTTCTTTTCAACCGTTGACGCCCCCCTACCTAAGTCCGGTAACTGCACTGTGGTGAAGCCAAACCTGTTCCCGTGGATTGCCG
>JBIJDM010000057.1:0-12987 GCA_044344145.1 Phycisphaerae bacterium | reverse complement strand
GTTGAGGCGATTGGCCTTCACGGTCCCCATACCGCCAATATTGGTTGTGCCCTCACTTAGGGGCGCGGTGGTATAGAAATAATTGACATTGTCATTCACGAACTCACGTGGCTCAGCACAGAAGGCGATAAAAGTGGACGTTGAACTGTCCGGCCCCCGCAGCGTACCAGTGAAATCACCACCATCGCGCACACAGTTAAAATAGCCAAGGTTGGTGGTAAAATAGCTGGTGCCCCCGTCTACGGTCCGGCGAATGGTATCGCTGGGGGTGTTCGAGGTGTAATGCCAGTTGACCGTGGCGGCATTAAGCGTGGCCGTAAGGCCCAACCCAGCCAATGCCGTTACCAACCCGGTTGTTTTACGGCCGTGCAATACTGTCATCGTGTCACCTGCATTTTATTACTCGTCAGTTCTCTACACTCGCCGGACACATGATCCGTGCGCACAGATTTGGTACAGCCCTGACGAGGACAGTACCAATTTAGTATTCAATACATTATCCGTAGCTGTGCACAATATCAAGACATAATGTCTCACATTATTCAATCGTGTTGTATTTTGCGTAATTTTTACTTAACTACGAATTTTCGTATATGCGTTACTGTGTGAAAGTGATGCGAAATGCCCAAACAAAAGCAGAATTAGTCAGATTGGCTGTGGCTCTGAATGACGAGGGGAATTTTTCACTTTCCGTCCAGAATGCTATTCCCAAAAATAGCCCCTCAACAGATACGCGTTATCACAGTAATCGCTGGTTTTTGGGAGGTAACAACCAAACAGGGGATGGGCGTTGCAGGACTTGAACCTGCGACCTTACGGGTGTGATCCGTACGCTCTAACCAACTGAGCTAAACGCCCGAAACGTGCTAAAAAGCACGTTCAGTTCAAGAAATATACCAGATACCGGCAGGCGTGGCAAATACTTTCTTGCCTAGACCGGCAACTGGGCCAGCGCGGCGGTTAAAACCTGATCCACATCCAGCCGCGTCATACAACGATGATCTATGGGGCATTTCTTTAGCTGGCAAGGGCCACAGCCCACCGGAACCCGGACCAACCGTTCTTTACTGGTAAAGGTTTCCGCCCAGCGCGGGTCCGTGGGCCCAAACAGCGTGACAAGCGGTACGTCCAGCGCTGCGGCGAAATGACGCGGGCCGGTATCGTTGCAGACCATGAGTTGGCAATGGGACAGCAGGGCCTTGATCGTCCCCAATCCCGGCGGGGTTATATTGGGTAACTGCCGCAGGTCTATGAGCCCCTCGGGGGAATGCCCCCCCGCTTGATACGCCCGCATGATCGCTTGGGCAATCGGCTGTTCCATGGGTCCGGCAATCAGTATCGAGGTTGCCCCGCGCTGTTGACTCAGCGCCCCCGCCAGCACCGCAAACCGTTCCGGCGGCCAGCACTTGGAAGCGCCGAAATTTGCCCCTGGCACCAAAGCCACCAAGGGGCGTCGGGCCGGTAAGACGCGTAATACTTCCTGCGCCGCGGCGGTTTCCTCCGGGGTAATCCCCAACTGCATCTTCCGGTCATCGGCGTTACCGCCCAGATAGCTGGCCAAAGCCAGATAATAATCAATCGTGGGCAACGGCTGCCAGGCCAGATGCCGGGCATAGCTGGCCATCAGCCGTTGCATACGGCCCAAGACCGGCGGTTGCGGATCGGCCATATTGGTGCTGCCGGTGGCAAGTTGCTGGGCGATTTGTCGCTGGACCAGATGGTAGCCAAAGGCGGTAAGTTTTTCTTCCGGGCGGCGTTTCAGCGGTTGCAGGCGGTCAGTTAAAAACATCTGCCGGCCGTCACGGGCATAACCCAACCGGCGCGGGATCCCTGCCCGCCAGGCCAGCCACGCGGAACGAAAACTATTGGGCAGCAAAATCGCCAGGTCAAAATGATTATCGCGCATCCAGCGCAGGACGGTGGCCATTTGCCGGCCGGCTCCGCCGGTGCTGCGGGTGGGATATTCCATGACGGCATTCACAAACGGCAAACCGCTAGTCACCGCCCCCAGCAACGGTTTTTGCAGGGTGGCAATATGGGCCTGAGGGTATAACACACGTAGTTCGCGCAGCAAGGGGGTGGCCATCACTCCGTCGCCAAGCCAATTGGGCATGACGACCAGAATGCGCTGCGCGGGAATACGGGGCACGGTCTGAACCATAGATGTATAGCATCGGGGCGAATGCGGTCGGATGCAAGTCGGGGGCGGACAAACCGCGTTACTGCGCCTGTGGGCGGGTAGCCGGGAGTATGGGCTTGGTCACGGGTTGGGTGGCGGGTATTTTGGATTTGGTATACCCG
Organism: Phycisphaerae bacterium; assembly: GCA_044344145.1. Taxonomy (GTDB): domain Bacteria; phylum Planctomycetota; class Phycisphaerae; order WQYP01; family WQYP01; genus JBAXGE01. Next base: position 10,686 of record JBIJDM010000057.1, on the reverse strand, counting down.
ATGGTAACGAACCCCGCGCGATTAACGCTGAAGGTACTGAGGTAAACCTGCCCTCCTGACGTGGTACGTTTCAACTGCGGGGGCTTGCCCGTAGTACCGGGGATGATCTCCCATTGACCCGCATGCCGGGCCACCGGCAAATGTTCATCTAACAGCGACATGGGCAGCCAGATTTTCGCGGATAGTGGGATGTTGATCTTTTGGTCGGCGCACGCCTTCAGAAACACCTCTGCAGATTCGTACTTCTGCCCCAGCAGGCTCATCCGGCCCAGTATACTGGTCAGCGCGCGGTGCGCGGCTTCCTCATACAGGTCCTTGGTGCTGTCCAGTTCCAAGGTGGCCCAATACTTCGCCCACTTTTCCTCGATGACCGTGGTATCACGACCAAACACTTTGCGCCAGGCGTCGTCGGGTTTGGTCCCCGTGCCCAGCCGATTCACAAACTGGACCAGAAGCGGTTGATATTTGCCGTTTTCACCATGGGCCAAGAACTGCACCATGGACCAGACCTGCAGGTAGTTGATATGGCTTAACGATTTATTCCACTCGTCATGCGACATGGCCAGCATGGTGGCCCAGGATTTGGTCAGCTTGAGTTTGAGCATGGACTGGATATCCAACCGCCGCAGATTGGAGATCGCCCCCGTGACATAACCATCGCCGGTAAACACCGCATCGCCAAAGTATTCCGCCAACCCCTCGCTGATCCAGACCGGCAAATCACCGGGTATCACAGCATAGGCAAATTGGTGGAAACCTTCATGCTGGATGGTGTGCCACATCCGTGGAGAATTGCGCCCGCCTGCAATCGCCAGCAGCCGATCCCCCTGCGGTCCGCCGGTGGTACACATACCAAGGGAGCCGGGCACCCCACCGGCGGCGTGATAATCGGCGCTGTCGGTAAACAGCTCAAAATTCAACATGCCCCGGTTTTGGCCCGAAAAACCCGCCGTCCGGCGCTGATATTCCTCATACATCCGGGTCATGCGGATATAGACTTCGCGCATGCGGTCATCGGGCAGATTGTGCTTGATCCGGTAATAGGGCGAATCCACGGTGCGATAGGGTTGGGTGGCCGCACGCGAAGTGGGTTGGCTCTGGGGTTGAGTGGTCTGGGCCTGGCCTGTGGACATCCCCAGACCCACCAGCAGCAGCACGCAGCAGGATGACCATGAGTTCATGCACAGGCCTCTTTCAGGTGGCGTGGCGTCGGGCTCAATAGATGCCCGGCGGACGGGTGGGCCGAGTCGTGGGAGTCACAGTGGTCTTGGTGGTTGTGGTACTGGGGGTGGTCCCGGTTGGTTGGGAGGTGGGCGCGGGCTGCAGGAGGTAGTTCACCTTGGTAACGCTGGTGCCATTGGTGAGGTAGCTGCTGATAAACACCTTGTCATCTTTGGTAGTGCGTTTGAGTTGCAGGGGTTTGCCTTTATCTGCCGGGATAATTTCCCACTGTCCGGACTTCCGCGCCACTGGCACATGCTCATCCAATAAGGCCACCGGCAGCCAATTTTGGGCCGTTAACGGGATTTCAATTTTCTTGGCTTCACAGGCTTTGAGAAAATCTTCCGCAGTTTCAAACTTCTGCCCATTCAGGGTCACGCGGGCCAGCACGCTGGTCAGCACCCGGTGGGCGGCCTCATCATATAGATTTTGGGTGCTATTGGGCTTGAGGCCGGTCCAGTACTCTTTCCACTTCTTCTCAAACGCCAGCGTGTCATTGCCGAATACATTGGTCCAGGCCGTCTGGGGTTTGGCGCCCGCACTGAGATTATTCATGAATTGCACCAGCGCTTTCTGGTACTTACCATCATCTCCATGGGCCAGGAAATGAATCATGGACCAGGCCTGAGTGTAATTCTTGCGGTCAAGTGCGTCGTTCCATTCCATGTGAGTCATGGTCAACATGGCGTACAGCGGTTTGCTGGCATCTTTGCTGATCATGCCCTGCAATTCTTTCAACCGCTGGTTGGGGATGACCCCGGCAACATAACTGTCCCCGGTGAATATGGCTTCGCCAAAATATTCCGCCAACCCCTCGTTAACCCACGGGGGTAAGTTGCCCCGGATAACCGCACTGGCAAATTGATGAAAACCTTCGTGTTGGATCACATGCCAAGTCCATTCGGTATTGCGTCCCCCCGCAATCGCCATCAGCCTGCTACCGCCGAACCCACCCGACATGAACACCCCCGCCGACCCCGGCATCCCGCCGGCGGCATAATAATCCTCGGCCTTGGTATACAATTCAAAATTCAGCATCCCGCGATTTTGCCCCGAGAACCCGGCGGTGCGTTGCTGATATTCCTCGTACATCCGGGTCATGCGGATATAGACTTCGCGCATGCGGTCATCGGGCAGGTCGTTTTTGATCTTATAATACGGGGATTCGATCACCCGGAAGGGCACGGATTCCGGCTGCGCTTTGGGCTTGGTGGTTTGCGCCCAAGCCGGCAGCACCCCAAGCAATAATGCAACTATAGTCCACAATGGTTTCCACGATCCCATCGTCTACTCCTCAATTCTGGCTACGGATCGTCAATCCTTCCTGATTGATCGTGACCGTAAAGCTCAATCCCAGCGATCCGGGCCGCATACTCATCCGGTGCAGTTCCGTCCGCAGGCGATGCGCCTGCTCGGGGCTTTCGCAGAGGAAGAAGGCGAACCCGCCACCACCTGCGCCGGATAAAGATGCTCCGATATAGTAAGGACGCAATTCCAATAATAACGCGTCAATTGCGGATGTGGAAGAGCCGGGGAAGAGTTCTTTTTTGATCCGCCAATAGTGGTTGAGCTCTCCCGCCACGCCCACCCAATTGCCGCGCTGGAGGAATTTTTCCATAGCCACCACGGATTGCTGCAATTCCGAGAACAGCACCATCGTGGCGGGATCGCGGCCCAGATAACGGCCCATCACTTCGCGCAGGATATTGCGGGCCAACCGCTGCTGGCCGGTGAAATACACCACCAGCCGGGACTGTAACCCTTTGAGGATGCTGTCTTTGACCGCGAGTTTTTGGACCTGTAATTTTTGTGGAATGCCGGGCCCCGAGCGGGTGAGTTTAACACCCGGCGCGATGCCCCCGACCTGATCCTGCCAGCCCCCGCCGGTACTGATCCATTGTTCCAGCAGTGAGGTTTGTTCGTAGATGGATTCCAATTTGGTGTCCAGCCCCACGGCCTTGCGGAGCACCGCCAGCGTGGCAGCCCCAAGAATGGAACTGGTGCCCATGCCCGAGCCTTTGGGCAGACTGGAATCGGTGATCAACTCAAAACCGCCTGCGGCCAAGCCCATACGTTTGAACCACGCCTTGGCGCTGGTTTCCTTGGGCTGCGGTGCCAGACCGGTCAGGCGCAGCGCCGTCAGATGCAGCGCGAAGGGATCGCGCGGGTCGACGTGGGCGGGAAATTGCTCGGGACTGTGTAATTCCATGGACTTACCCAGATCACGCGAAATCAGGCGCAAGACCGGGTCATCAATCGCACATACCGAGGCGGAAATCGGCTGATCACCGTTCAAATCCACCGCGAGGTTGATCACCGCGCCGCCATGCTCCAGACAGTACGGCGGCGTATCCGACCAACCGCCGGTCAAATCCAACCGGGCAGGGGCTTTGGCGACGATGGTCTTGAAGGGTTGCAACCGTGCGGGTTTGATCGCTGTGGCCATCGGCGTCATGGCCGTGGAGATCGCTGCGAACGACGCATCGAACGACGTTCCGGGTGGGATGAGACTTTGTAACGCCTTGGGAAAGCCCGGACGCTGTTGAATTTCGTGCAAGGACCAGTGCAGTCGCGCCCGCTGCAAGGCCGGACGCTGCGGATCCTGGGCCGCGGCAGACAATTCCGTCACCAGTTCGCGATAGCCCGGGAGCGAAAAATGGTCCACCGCCATCGCGGAAGAAATCGTCACCCCTTTGGCCACCGCCTGAATCCACTGCCGCGCCTGCAGACGGCCGGCAATGCGGTCGCGTTGCTGGTGCATTTCGTCGGCATCGGCCAATTCCAGAATATCCGCCATGCTGACGCGCTTACCCGCTAGCCACGCCTTAAGCTGGGCAGGCTTGGCGTCGCGCGGGTTGGTCATCCACAGGTACGAGGCCAACGGCAACTCCGGCGCCACTTCGCCCCCCCACGGCAGCGCCGGGAACAGACGGGCGGTCCACAGCGTGCGCTGGGCCAGACCGGCGGGCCATAAATCCTCATCACTCACCCCGGCCAGCAGCATCCAGTGCCGCAGGTCCAGATGGCAATACGTGCGGTCGGATTTGAAGTCATCATGCACCCCCGCCAACACCATAGCACTAAAGCGTTTCTTGCCTTCGCGCAGCGGTGTGGTAAACAGCAGGGTTTCGGCGGCCAGACTCAGCGGCGCAGTGGCCTGATAGACCACGCGACTCAGCACGCTGCCTTTGCCGATTTCCAGCGGACCGGACAACTGTACATTTTCCAATACGCACTGGGGGCCCACCTTCACGGAGCCTTCCAGCAGAGCCTGGAACAAACGGCTGGATGCGGGGGTTTTGTGTTCGGACAGGGCGCGGACATTGGTATCAAATAATTGCGCTGCGACCGCTCGATCCACCTGCACCATGGCATCGCGGAATTGCGCTGTGGTGCCCAGATGCAGGAAATGCGCCTCGGCCAGGGCATACATGGTCAACGGTACCTTGGCCAGGGCGGCCCGCAGATCAAATTCCAGTTGCCCCTTGGGGTGGCCGGCGCTGGGACGTTTGCCCGAGGACAGACCGGGATTGGTCGCCGCCGGGACCACATCGGAATACAGGTCAATCTGCTGGCGGTGTTTCAGCTGCCAACGGGCATCGTAGCGTTTGGCCAGTTGCAGCAGACCGCGCGTGGTGGCACCATCGAAGAAAAGCAGGCCGGTATCAATCAGCACTTGATTCTGGGCATCGGTGGCACCGGCGGCCTGCATCTGTTCGACGCTGGCCTTCTGCATGCACGCCGTGACGCGCGGCATGGGGCTGCGATCGCTGGGGTCCACGCAGAAAATCCCGTGGGCCTCGCCCATCGCGGCTGGTACGCGCATGGATAGCGCGGTGATGCCATGAGCACCGGCGGGCATCGCGGCGCCGTCAAATAACAGGAATACATCCCCCGCCGCCACCAGCATACCGGGACCGAGTTTTTCCGGCAGGGGTGCCAGCATCAGATACAGGTGATCGAACAGACTCGACAAGGCCCCATCGGGGCGTTGCAACGGCAGGGGTGAGAAAATCTTGCCCAGCGGGGAATACATCGGCAAGCGCTGGCTGGCGCCGCCGGAGTGAATCAGCAGGATGCGCAGTTGTTCCAGCGGACGGCGGTCTTTGAGTAATTTTTGGTGGGCGATGATTTCGCGCAGGACGTTGAACGTCGCCCCGCCGGAACCGGCGCGGATGCCCGGGGGATCGGGCACCACCAGAAAATGCTGGCTGCTGGAGAAAAACGAACCATGTGGGCCCACGCCACTGCAGCGGGCGCTGAGTTCGTGGCGATACCCCGCCGCCTGATGTTCGTTGGCGGCCGTGAGGACCAGATAATCCCACACCAGCCCCGGTTTGCGTGCGACCAAGCCGCGTTTATAAGCCTCGACCGCGCGGTCAATCAACGGTTGCACATCCACTCGTGTCTGCGCCATGGGTTCTCTCCCCGGTTATGCGTTAGTTTTTGAGTTTCTTTTCGAGCAATTCACCGACCAACTTGGGGTCGGCTTTGCCGCCGCTGAGTTTCATCACCTGACCGCGCAGGAAGCCCAGTGAAGCTTGCTGCTTCTTGGGATTATTCTTGGCGTCTTCGACCGCTTTGGGGTTGGCGTCCAGCGCCTGTTGAACCCATGTCTCAGTCTGGCCGACGTCACGCACCTGCAATAGACCGAGGCGACTACTTACGTCAAGCGGATCAAATGACTGCTCTTGGAACATAGTCGTAAAAACTGGAACAGACGATGATGCACTTATCACACCACCTTCCATTAAGTCAGATAATTTAGCGTATGCTTCAGGGGGAACTTTTAGACTGCTGATTGTGGCTGATTCACCCTGATCATTGGCAAGTTTTGCACCAACCCCAAGAATAAGATTAATTACCCGACGAGGGTTTCCGCCTGCTTTGATGGCATCTTCAAATAGCTCCGCCACGCTGCGTTCCTCAACCAACGCGGTGGCTTCTTTCACAGAGGCACCGTAATCCTGCATATAGCGTTTGCGCCGCGCGATGGGCAGTTCCACCATCTCGGTGCGAATCTGCGCAATCCATGCCGGTGTGGTGGTTAACGGCACTAGATCCGGATCGGGGAAGTAACGGTAATCGTGGGCCTCTTCCTTTTCCCGCTGCAACACCGTCTGGCCGGTTTCATCATCCCAGCCGCGGGTGGCCTTGCCCATGGGTTGCTGCACGCGCCCATCGGCATGCCACTGGGCCAACTGGCGTTGAATTTCATACGCACTCGCGCGTTCCACCGCACGGAAGCTGTTGAGATTCTTGATCTCGGAAATCGGGGTCTTGTAAACCTTGCCCTGCCAGGTGATGTGCAGGTTGATATTGGGCTCGAAACGCATGTTCCCCTGCTGCATAATGCCCTGACTCACGCCCAAATACCGGCAAATGCGGCGGAGTTCTTCGCCGAAAATCCGCGCTTCTTCGGGGCTCTGCAAATCCGGCTCGGTCACAATCTCCAGCAGCGGTGTGCCCGCGCGGTTCATATCCACATGCGATACATCGGGCGAACCTTCATGGCCCAGTTTGCCGGCGTCTTCTTCCAGATGGGCGCGGCGGATATTCACGCGTTTGATCGTGCCATCGGGCAGAGGCATATCCAACACGCCCACCCCGCACAACGGCAGGTCATATTGGCTGATCTGATAATTTTTGGGCAGGTCGGGATAGTAATAGCTCTTGCGGTCCCATTTGGTGAATTGGGCAATTTCGCATTCCAGCGCCAGCCCCACCATGATCGCCATCTCCACAGCGCGTTTATTGATCACCGGCAGCACCCCGGGCAAACCCAGAATAATCGGGTCCACCTGGCTGTTGGGTTCCCCGCCGAAGCCGGAGGCGGCCCCGGTAAACATCTTGCTGTGCGTGGCCAACTGGACATGCACTTCCATGCCAATCAGGACTTTATAAGTTACATCTGCCAAAGTGGTCATTGCGGGCTACTCCGAACTAGCTCAAAGCCATTCAAAACTCGACCCGGTACATCTGCACATCCGGGCTGTAACACGTCATCCTAACGCTGTTTGCGATATCGTGCCACCCGTCCCACGGGCCGGAAACCAAAGTTTTCCAACTGCCGCGCCAGGGGGGCATCCACTGCGGCCAATAATTGCCGAAATTGACTTAATTGGGTCAGTTCCAGCACCCCATGTAGCAGTGTTTCACGGGCATCGGCGGCCTCCGTAGCGGCCCAGTCAATAAGCACCCCGGTTTCATTCACTGTGACCACCGCCGCATAGCCTGCCCAGTCCCCTGCGGGGGTCAGGGCCATCAGACCATCCACCCGGGTATCATCGAGGTGATTTTCCGCCACCGTTTGCCGGGCCAGCGCCTGGGCGGGATCGGTAATCCCCGCGTGTTTCACCAGTCCCTGTGCCAAGATTTGATACCCGCTGCGGGCAGGCACCAGCTTGTACCGTCGGGTGGGATAAGATTCGGGTAATTGGGCCAGTTGCAGGATTTCCAGCGGTTCATCGGTGAACCCATCCTGCTCCAAAGCATCAGCCAATAGATTGTTGTCCGCATGCCGTTGGAAAGTCCATTGCAGACAGGCCAGCCCGCGCGCGGCATAGCACGCCTCAACTTCGCGGCGGATGGCCGCCAGATCCGTGACGGCGGACACTTCCAGATGCAAGGCCTGATTCGCGTCCGGCCACTGTTTCAGCAAGGGGCTGACGATCACGTTGCCGCAATCCAGCCGCACCAAATCACCCAGCGGGGCGTGGTAAATTTCCCATGCATGTAATACCCGCGCCAGCACCACATCAAGACTTACCGTCTGGTGTCCCTTGAGTACCGGCAACTGAAAATGCGAGGTCATAATCTGGGTCCTTGTTGGCGCCTGAAATTACTGGGGTATTGTAGCTGGGAAGGGGGTGGGGTTCTTGGATGTATGGCTGCTAAAGCGGTAAAGCCCTAGGTACAGGGCATTACCACACTCCCAGAGGCTGCGGGCACAGCCAAAGCGTTAGTATTGTGCCACCACGGGCGGTAGTTCGCGGTGCCAGCTATGGGCCTTTTCGTACATCCGGCCCACGCGGAGCAGTTGCTGTTCGCTGAATTCAGGGCCGAGTAATTGCAGGCCGATGGGCAATTTCTGCCCCGAAAAACCGCACGGCAGCGACAGGCCCGCAATGCCCGCGATATTGCAGGTCACGGTGAACACATCGCAGAGATACATCTGCAGCGGATTATCGGTCTTGCTGCCGAATTCAAACGCCGGCGTGGGCGCGGTCGGGCAGGCAATCACATCACACTGGGTGAAGGCCTGATCAAAATCCTGCTTGATCAACCGGCGAATCTTGAACGCCCGGTTGTAATACGCATCGTAATAGCCCGAGGATAATGCATACGTGCCCAGCATGATGCGCCGCTTTACTTCCGGGCCGAAACCTTCTGCCCGGCTGGCCGCGTACAAATCCACCAGGTCTTCCGGCTTGGCCGTACGGTGGCCGTAGTGCACGCCGTCATAGCGGGCCAGATTGCTGCTGGCTTCCGCAGGGGCGATGATGTAATAGGCCGCGATGCCATATTGCGTATGGGGCAGGCTGATTTCCACCAGCTTGGCCCCTTGGCTTTCGTACCACTTGATGGCAGCTTCGATGGCCGCTTTCACTTCCGGGTCGGTCCCTTCGACCTGCAAATATTCTTTGGGCAGACCAATCCGCAGCCCCGCCACCGGCGTATCCAAACCACCGATATAATCCGGCACTGCCGCCGGCCAACTGGTCGAGTCGCGGCGATCATGGCCCGCGATCACCTGCAGCAATACCGCGGCATCTTCCACCGACAGCGTCATCGGACCAATCTGATCGAGTGAACTGGCAAAGGCCACCAGCCCATAACGCGATACCAAGCCGTAAGTTGGTTTCAAGCCGACAATACCGCACAGTGATGCGGGTTGACGAATCGAACCGCCGGTATCGGAACCCAGCGCGGCAAAGCCCATACGGGCCGCCACCGCAGCGGCGGAACCGCCCGAGGATCCGCCCGGCACGCATTTGGTATTCCAGGGATTCAGCGTCGGCCCGAAGGCCGAATTTTCCGTGGACGAACCCATAGCAAACTCGTCCAGATTGGTCTTGCCGATAATCACAGCGCCCGCGACTTCCAATTTATCCACCACGGTAGCCATATATGGCGCGTGAAAATTTTCCAACATCCGGCTCGAACAGGTCGTCGTGCCATAGGTGGTACACATATTGTCTTTAAGCGCGATGGGCACGCCATGGAGCAGGCCCAGCGATTTGCCCGCGGCCTGTGCCGCATCGGCGGCCGCGGCCGCGGCCAGCGCCCGCGCGGCGCTGAAGCTGTTGAAAGCATGGAGGTTTTGGTTGAGTTTTTCGGCTTGGGCAAGTACCGCCCGGGTGATTTCCGTACTGGAGAAGGCCCCCGCCGCAATTTGGTTCCGCACTTCCACCGCTGTCAACTTGTTACGCATAGACCAAATTCCCAATAGTTACCTTATAAACACACTCAGGGCTGCGCGGGAGTAATCGGTTCCCAACGGATCGAGCCCAAAATTGCCAACAGCGCCTCACGCATTTCGGGCGTCCGAGCAATGCCCAGCGCCCGTAACTTCCACCCGCCGGGCCGCGAGGCCAAGAGTTCGCAGAACGGGAGTTTAGCCCCGGTGGTATAGCCGGTCCATTCCTGCACCGGCAGATCATTGAGCACATACCCGCGTTGCCGTTCCACCGTCAGGAAGCTGTCGGGCGCGTTCACATCCGCCTGCAAATCCGCACCGATGGTGATAATCACAAACGGCGTATCGGTCGGGCCGGGTTGGCCCCAGTAAATCTGATATTGCTGGAAGTTTTCCGTTTTGGTCAGTACCCGGGTTACCGTGGTGGGTACCGTGAAGGCATACTTGCCGGTGTACTGGGGAGCCAACGGTTGCTGCGGGATCACTGCGGAAGGTTGCTGGTTGACCCCTTCCACTTTGGCCGTGGTCGGCGGGTTATACGGCGCCGCCGGTGCGCGATAATCCAAGGGCCGCAGTTCGGTCGGACTGCGCAGGGCACCTTGCTGCTGGGTAATCGGATTGGGGGTCGAACACGCCACCAGACTCAGCACACTCAACACACCGATGATTTTCAAACCGTATCGCATGGTAAACCTTCCTTGGTAAAACCAGACGCCACCGTCAGAATCAGCCGCCACCCATAGCCTGATCGAGCACTTTGGGCACGGTAAAATACCGGCCCTCTTTGCCCGGGGCATTGGCTAACACCTGATCCACCGACAAACTCGGTTCGGCCACGTCTTCGCGTAAAACATTTTGCAAGGGCAGCGGATGCGCCATGGGCTCCACCCCGGTCACATCCACTTCACTGAGCTGATTTACATATTCCAGAATGGCCCCCAACTGATGCGAGTAGCGCGCCACATCATCCCCGCTGAGTTTCAAGCGTGAGAGTTTGGCGACATGCTGTACCTGTTGCACATCAATGCGTTCGGCCATGGTGGTCA
>JBIJDM010000086.1:0-10388 GCA_044344145.1 Phycisphaerae bacterium | reverse complement strand
TCCTCTATCCTACCCGTCCATTATATCGCGAATTTCGCCGTAGTGTAGAACTTTGTCCCACATTGGGGCGCAAAGAAAACGAGACACCACTCGGTGCCTCGTTTTACGCCATAACGGCATTTTGGTCAATAGCGACGGTTTTAGGCCGCGGCTACGGGCTTGCGATAGGTTTGGCTGCGCCGCATGCGCTTGACCACCAAGCCGGTCTTGATCGCCTTGGCCGAAGCCCAGACGCGGACAGGCTTGCCATCCAGCACGACCCGAACCTTCTGGAGGTTGGGCTTGAACTTACGGGCGCTACGACCCGTGATCTTGATACCAACGCCACCGAGGTATTTGGCCTTACCGCGATAAGTGCATTGACGGCCAATCCGTGTTTTACGGCCAGTATAAGCGCATACGTGAGGCATAATCGAGCTCCTTCAGCAAAGCCCAGTATTTTACATGTTTTCGCCGCTAGGTCAACCGGGCAGGCTAACAGCTTTCGCCTTGGGAGCGAATTATTATTAACGCTTTCGCGTACGTTCAGCTACTCAAACATCTTCATTTGCAGGCGTTCGCAACTGAATTTGCTCGTGGTATGGTCCACCGGCATGGGATAATTACCCGACCAGCAGGCCGTACAATAACTTGTGGGCGGGTTGCTGAAGCACTTGGTCATGCCTTCCAGCGACAAATACACCAGCGAATCCACCTCGATAAAGTCGCGCACTTCCTCGACCGTCCGTTGATGGGCGATGAGTTCTTTCTGGGTGGGGAAATCCACCCCGAAATAGCACGGGAACCGGATCGGCGGGCAACTTACCCGCATGTGAATTTCTTTCGCACCCGCCCGCCGCAGCGCCAGAATCTTGCCGCGGGTGGTGGTGCCGCGCACGATGGAGTCTTCCACCACGATAATCTTTTTGTCTTTGACGACTTCGGGAATCACCAGCAATTTCATCTGCACCGCCAGATCCCGCATGTGCTGGCTGGGTTGGATGAACGAGCGTCCGACATAACGGTTGGGCACGATCCCCTCTTCAAAGGGAATCCCGCTTTCCTTGGCATAACCCAGCGCCGCGGAACGGCCCGAGTCCGGGATAGGCATGACAAAGTCCGCATCCACCGGAGCCTCGCGGGCCAACTGCCGGCCCATGTGTTCGCGTACCAGTACGACGGTATCGCCGAAAATATAGCTGGCCGGATTGGCGAAGTAGACATGCTCGAAGGCACAAAACGCCGGGTTGGCGGGTTTGGCCTCGATGAAAAAGCGGCTGGTCAGTTTGGTGCCCGTGCTGTCCACGGTCACAATCTCGCCGGGCTCAACTTCCCGGACAAAAGTGGCCTGAATGCTGGTCAGGGCGCAAGTTTCACTGGCAAAGCAGTAATAACCATCACGCGTGCGGCCAATCACCAGAGGCCGGAAGCCCCACGGATCGCGCACGGCCTTCATACGATCGGGAAACAAAAACAGGAAGCTGAACGCTCCCTGTAAATGCTGCAACACATGCGCCAGCGGATCGGGTTTTTCCTGATGCGTCGGCTTGGCCAGCATGTGGATGACGATTTCCGTATCGCTGGTGGTAAAGAAAATATGGCCGAATTGCTGATATTCCGCCCGCAGGCGACCGGCATTGACCAGATTGCCATTGTGGGCAACGGCGATCTGACCGCCGATATATTCTTCCAAGATCGGCTGGGCATTGCACTTACGATTGGATCCGGCAGTGGAATAACGCACGTGCCCGATGGCCATTGTGCCGCGCAAATCACGCAGCACATCTTTGCGGAAGACATCCGCCACCAGTCCCAGGCCGGTGTGCGCAGTGATCGTTTGCCCGTCGGACACCGCTATGCCAGCTGATTCCTGCCCGCGATGCTGCAGGGCAAAAATCCCGTAATAACACCGTTCGACCGCATCCGGCGGTCCGGCGATACCGAAAACGCCACATTTTTCTTTGCGGTCGTATTCCCCCATATCCACCACGGCCAGGGGTAAATCAGCCCCGGGCGCGGAATTTGGGCGGCATTGGTACTGTGGTAAGGTGATCGAGCGAGGAGACACACAACGTTCTGATGGCGTATGGGCCATAAGGACGACTCCCAGTTGAGTTCCGGCGAATCGCTAAAAACATAGTCTAGCAGAATCCCACCCCGAATGTCCATAGATAGATTAAGGCCGGGTTAAGCCAACCCGCGCCGTCCCCACCAAAAGCCCACTAAATAGGGCGCCAGCCCCAGCAAGATAATTCCCGGCAACATCAGACCCCCCTGCCGGAGATCATAATCACGGATAATAAGTTCCCACCCCCCCCCCATCACCCAGCGCCCCAACGCCACTTCAAAGCCCAAAGTCCAGACCATCCAGCACACCCCCAGCCACCACCGTGTCACCGGCGGATGCAGACGCAGCCACCGCCAGGTTAGATACGTCAGCCCGTAAATCCACAGGATACTGACCACGGCGCCCGCTTGACGGGCGGGCATATCGCCCATGCGTTCCACCAGAAACGCCCCGCGCAGAAAGCCCAATACGGATTCCCCGAACATCATCAGCAGCCAAACCAGCAAGCCACGCCATAGCCACATAAGCCGACTCCACATCATGGTGGACCATCAAAAACATGATAATTAGCGCCCAACAGGGCCGTAAGGGAAGGGTTATACCGTATGGGTCGTTATTGCCGCAAGGGGGCGATCAGATCGCGTTCGACAGTGGGCGTGGTGGGCCGGGCGCCCGCGGGCGGAGTGCGGGGACGGGAAACCTGCTCGACTGGCAGAATCCCGGCTGCACGCAGATTACTGGCCAGCGTAATGGGATTACTCACCCGGGTGATTTCCACCTGCTGATTCCACAACACCTGGCGTTTATCTTCAATATTCTGATGCAAACGCACGGTCTGGCTTTGAACCTCGGCACGGTATTGCGCCAGGCCCAATACGCCCATGGCGATAACCAGAAAGGCACAGATAGCGACCAGCATTTTGAGCATAAGTCTTAACCTTGCGTCGCCGGAATTTTCAGGGTCATACCAATCTGCAATTCGTTGGCGTTCTTCAAACCGTTGGCAGTGGCCAATTTCTTGATATTGGCCGCGCTGGCGTTACCCAGATATTTGGCCGCGAGACTGGCCAGAGTGTCACCCTTCTGCACATTGTGGGTTTTTACCACCGGCACCGGCCGGGGTTCAGGCGTCACCGGCCGCGCGCCAACATCCCCGGCTTCCACCCGACGACTATCATCGGTACCCGGCAGAACACCGCGCGGCAGGGCCACGACAGGAGTCGTAACCGGGGCCGCAGTACCCGGGGTTGCCGGCCGGGTGGCGGGAACGTTTACTGCGACAACTACATTTTCGATGGCTGGCAACATGAGTTTCTTGCCCACCACCAGACCGGTATTCGCATCACGCAGGACGCCGGGATTGGATTTGATAATCTTGGCAATCGCGTCGTTGAGTTTCATACCGTCAGCAGGCTTGTAAAACTTCTTGGCGATGCTGCTCAGGGTATCACCCTTGGAAATAACGTACGCGGTGTCGGCAGGTTTATTGGGCAGCGGTACCAGCCCGGTGACATTGTTGGGCTGGGGCGGTTGGGGATTAAGGCCGACCGGGCCGGCGACAAAGTTCACGGGAGTCTGATTGCCACTGACCAAGCCGGGCATCGGCACCGAGGTGACCAGATTGTTGGTGGGCAGATTGGGCAGCGTCATGGGCGCGAGCGCCAAGTCCTGAGTATTACCGGGATTCAATGGCTCGATATTACTCGGGGGCAACGGTGCGGGCTGCGCTGCAACATCCACGGGTGTGTTGATAATGGGGGCCACGCCGGGTGCCTGCTGGATTTGCTCACGATAGGGCTGGCCATACTGGGGCAGTTGGCCATTGCCAGTGCTGGTTTTACTTTGGTCACCCAGCACCCCCGACACGAGGATGCCGATCAAAATGATGACCACCAAGCCGATCAATAACCCGATTTTTGTGTCACGGTTCATCCTGAACCTCTTCTGAAAAAGGATATGATGCCACAGCCCCCGGGGTGGAGGCAAATGTGACAGCACGTAATTTTGCACTGCGCGCCCGCGGATTCTCCGCGAGTTCCAAAGCTTCGGCCTCCAACGGCTTGCGGGTGAGGATTTCACACGCGTCCGCATGGGCCCATGCCCGCTGGGCCTGTTTGACCAACCGGTCCTCGCCGGAGTGGAAACTGATGAAGACCGCCCGGCCGTTGGGGGCCATCAGGGCGGGTACACTTACCAGCAATTCCTGCAGCACGTCCAACTCGCCATTAACCGCAATCCGCAGGGCCTGAAAGGTCCGGGTACAGGGGTCAATCTGGCCATGCCGGGGCGGATTGACCCGCCGGATGATGTCGGCCAGTTCACCGGTAGTGCGGATGGGTTGCCGGGCCCGGGCATGCAGGATTTCCCGGGCGATACGGAAACTCAACCGCTCCTGAGCCAGGTTAAAGAGCAAATCGGCCAACGGCCGTTCCGCCATACCGTTGACCAGATCAGCGGCGGATTTCTTGATCCGCGGGTCCAGCCGCATGTCCAGGGCTTCGTCCCGCTGAAAACTCAGGCCTTTGCCGGGTTCCAGCAGTTGATTGGTGGAAACGCCAAAATCGGCCAACAGCATATTGACTTTGCCCACTCCGGCGGTGGCCAGCACATCACTGACTTCGCCAAAATTGGCGTGAAAACACTTGAGTTCCACTCCGGGTGCGGCAGCTTTGATGCGGGTTCGGGCGTAGGTTAAGTTGGTGGGGTCGGCATCAAGGACGATCATGGTGCCGGTGCCCATGGCTTGGGCAATCAGAGCCGCGTGGCCACCCCGGCCCACAGTGCAATCCAAGGCGGTTTCACCCGCCTGCGGTTGTAAAAACCGCAATACTGCATCCGGCATGACCGGCGCGTGACCATGGGTTGGCAAATCCATCGGCTCAACTCCCGGATTTCGGGGCGGTGGGACCACCCGAATCGGGCTGGTAGAAGTAACCCCAACGCCGTCAGCATGACAGCGTTGGGAAGGAGAAATCAAAAGGATGGAGGACACAACTGGACCTGTGTGTCCTCCATCATCGCCATCCCTGGCGGCCCATCCTAGGCCTGTTTCCATCCATGACCGGCACATCCTGTACCGGCATATCGCGTCCCGGGCACATCATGCGCCCATGGGTGATGCTTAAAAACAGCCGGAAGGAGTCGTCCTGACCGAGCTTCCGGCTTGCAAACCTCGCAGGGCAAAATCGTCCAACGTCCCTGTCGGAGCAATCGGCCTGCGCTAACTGAAAAAAGGCAATCCTTGCCTATGTGATCGGCCCTCCGGGCCATTATTCGGTTTTTCGCGGGTTCGAAAGTGGCATCCATGCCACCTGAAACACCCTGACCGGCTCAGCCAGCCATGATTTCCGCATAGTGAACGTCATATTCACTACGATTCCATAACTCCAAGCGGTCGCCGACCCCTACCAGGGCCACATCCTTGCCCAAGCTGACTTTGGGCAGGTCGCCCTGAGTCTTGCTGCCGGCGATATAACGGTCCGGGATACAAACCCGGCCGGCTTTATCAATTTCGACGCGGGTGGCGGAGGCGAAAATCCGGCGTTTCTTCTTGGCCAGTTGTTCGTCTACTTCCAAACCCGACTGAAACTGGGCCGAAGAACTGATGAACAGTTTCTCGGGCACCAACTCTAAATACCGGTTCTTCGGGACCACATAAAAGCAGATCCCATCAACTTCCGGGGTCAGGGCATTACGCACCTGGCTGGGAATCGCCAAGCGGTTCTTGTCATCAAGCGAATGGTCGTAACGATCGGTAATGACCATGACAACGAGCAATCCAGCGAAAGGTCCCGGTCCCGAGTACAGCGTCGTGGGGTCTTACGTCTCCCACTCCGCCACTCGTTGCCACAATCTTCTCCCACTTAGCCCCACCAGTCAAGATAATTCTCCCACAATTCCACATTTTCTTTTTGGCCTTAAAAACACCATCCACTATATATTGTGGATATCAATAAGGCGGCACTATTAGTTGTAATCGCCGGGATTAAAACCTACCCCACTTTGCCCCCTATTGAACCCACGAAGACTAAAAGACATATTTTTTGATGCCTACCTCGGAAAAATAGCGACCATGCGCCAGCACCCGCAACGCCCCTGATGCTGATATTACTAATATATTTATAATGATATATTTGTTACAACAACCGATGGGTTAGCCCCCCCCCCACGGAAACACACTTACTGGTAGCGTTCCAGCACGCTCTGCCAGAGATTCATTTCCTTCAGCAACCATTCAATGCCATCACGCACAGCGCCATCACCGCCGCGATTCGGGGTGATGTATTTCGCCACGGCCTTCACTTCTTCCACCGCATCCGCAGGGGCAATCGGACAGGCCACCATTTTCATCACCGGCAGATCGGGCAGATCGTCGCCGATATAGGCCACACGGTCCGGCGTAATCTGCAGTTGTTCGCACAGGTGGGTGAAAGCTTCCTTCTTGTTGGCAATATCCTGATACACATACGGGATGCCCAGTTCGGCGGCACGATGTTCGACTACCTGGCTTTGCTTGCCGGTAATGATGGCGACTTTCTTGCCCAGCTTATGCCACATCACCACGCCAGCGCCGTCGCGCACATGAAAGCGTTTCAGTTGCTGGCCGGCATCATCGCGGATAATCCCGCCATCAGTCATGACCCCATCCACATCCAGCACGAGCAAATCTATTTGCATGGTCGTTACCAATCAAGTAAAAATTAATTGCCATCCATCAACCGCAGCGATACCAAATCCTGCACATCAATCAGCCCGAGCACACATCCGGCGTCATCCACCACCGGCAGTTCGTCAATCCGGTAACGGTTCAGCAGGCTCATCGCCGTACCCACCGGCACATCTTTGTGCACGTGTTTGGGACCGGCGGTCATCAGTTTGTTAATCGGGGTATCCAGCACACTCCCGTCACCACTACGCAAATACCGGCGCAGATCGCCATCGGTAAAAATACCCGTCAACCGCCCCACCGCATCCACCAGCACTATCGCCCCGGCGCGGCGTACGCCCTGGGCATCGCGGGCCAGAACTTCCCGCAGGGTCAGATGATCGGGCGCGGGCGAAAAATTCTCGCCCACTTTGAACGACATCGCCTGCTCAACCTTCATCAGTTTCCGCCCCAGCGAACCCGCCGGGTGGAAGGCGGCAAAGTCTTCCGCCGAAAATTTCCGCAGGCCCATTACGCCCAGCACCAGCACATCGCCCAGCACGCTCATGCAGTTGCTGCTGGTGGTGGGTGCCAATTGCAGCGGGCCGGCCTCTTCGATGGGGCCCAGTTCCAGACAGATATCCGCCAGCCGGCCCAGACTGCTGGTCCGACGGCTGGTAATGGCGATAATCGGCGCGCCGATCCGCTTGAGCACATCAATCAGCCGTAACAATTCTTCGGTTTCCCCGCCGTAGCTTAGGAGCAAAGCCACATCATTCTTACGCACGCGGCCCACATCGCCATGCACAGCCTCGACGGGGTGCAGGACATGGGAGGGCGTGCCCGTGCTGGCAAAGCTGGCGCTGATGCGCTGGCCGACCAAGCCGCTCTTGCCGATGCCGGAAACCACCAGTACGCCGGGCAAATCCGGGCCGGTACGGCGATGGATCAGTTGCAGCGCGGCCACCAGATCATCCCCGAGCCGGTCGGCCATGCCACCAATGGCGGCCGCCTCGCTGGCGATGATTTCCCGGGCCTGCGCGAGCAGGGCTGGAGTTAAGTCCCTAGTGTTCGTTTCATCCATAACCACAAGAATACGTCAGTAACCCGGTGTGGGCAAATGCTTGGGGGGAAAAGTTGGCATTTGTCCCCCCCACGGTTATGCTGGGACGCGTTGCCATTTAAGGGGATGTTATGCTGGATATTCTGGTTATTCTGGGGGTGCTACTCACGCTGGCCAATCTGGGCCTGCTGGTGGTGCTGGTGAAACGGACGACCGGGACCACCACCGATAGCACCGCACTGGAAGTGCCACTGGCCAAAGTGGCCGATCAGGTGCAGGCGCTGAGCAACAACATGCGGCAGGATTTTGCCCTCGCCCGGCAGGAACAGGCCCAGAGTGCCAACCGGCAGGCGGAGCAAATTACCAATGGGCTCAATGCCCAGGTTGGCCTGCTCCTGCAGATGCTGGAAAAACTTGGTACTGCGCAGCGTGAAAGTCTGGGCCAGTTCGGCACGCAGGTGGCCGGTCTGACCGAAACCCAGCACAAACAGGCCGAGGCGCTGCGGGCGGATATTCAGACCCGACTGGTGGGATTGGACGACAATCTTAAGAAACAGGTCGAGGCTTTCCGTACGGCCGTGGCCCAAAGTCTGGAGCAACAGAGCAAACACCTCACCGAGACCCTGCACAGCATGCAGGAGCGTCAGGATAAAGGCGTGGCCGCGCTGCAAAGCACCGTGGAAACCCGGCTGGAAACCATCCGCACCAGCAACGAGAAAAAGCTCGATGAGATGCGCGGCCTGGTGGATGAAAAACTCAGCAAGACCCTCGATGAACGGCTGGCCAGTTCCTTCAAGCAGGTGTCGGAACGCCTTGAACAGGTGCATAAAGGCTTGGGCGAAATGCAAACCCTCGCCACCGGCGTGGGGGATTTGAAAAAAGTCCTTACCAACGTCAAAACCCGTGGCACCTGGGGCGAAGTGCAACTCGGTAACCTGCTGGAGCAGGTACTCACCCCCGACCAATACGCCCAGAACGTGGCCACGGTGCCCAATTCCGCCAACCGGGTGGAATTCGCGCTCAAACTCCCCGGCCGCAGTGGCGACCCGCAGCACACCATCTGGCTGCCCATTGACGCCAAGTTCCCCATCGAAGATTACAAGCGTCTGATCGAAGCCCAGGAACTCGCCCAGATCGAAGCCGTGGAAAGCGCCCGGGCGGCGCTGGTGCTGCGCGTGACCCAGTGCGCCAAAGACATCCAATCCAAGTACATCGCCACGCCCGAAACCACCGATTTTGGTGTGATGTTCCTGCCCAGCGAGGGGCTCTTTGCCGAGGTACTGCGTATCCCCGGCCTGAGCGATGAGATTCAAACCAAGTACCGGGTGATGATGGCCGGCCCCACCACCCTCTGGTCGCTACTAACGAGCCTGCAAATGGGCTTCCGCACGCTGGCCATTCAGGAACGCAGTCAGGAAGTGTGGCTGCTATTGCAGGCTGTCAAGACCGAATGGAGCAAATACGCCGATGCCCTGGGCGATGCCCATAAGAAGATCATGGCCGCTTCCACCTCGATTGAAAAAATCAGCACCCGCACCCAGGCCGTCAAACGCAAACTGCGGGATGTGGAAACCATGCCGGTTGGCCGGGCAGCGGATATTCTGCGTTTACCGGAAACCCCGGGGCCGGAGGATACCACCGAGGATGAGCCGTCGGAGGCCTGACCACCCCCACAAGAAAAAAGTGGGGCTTTTTGTCTTGTATTCTATTCGCTAAAACGTATACTCTTTTTGGCGTACTCATGTCTGTCTGTGCAGGTGACAACTTAGCGGCTAAGGAGGCCCATCATGCCTAATACCGTACCCGGTTTTCAACCCCAGGACATCCGCAACATTGTATTGGTCGGCCACGGCGGGGCCGGCAAGACCCTACTCGCCGAAGCCATGCTCCACATCTGCGGCAATACCACCCGCATGGGCAGCGTGGAAGATGCCAACACGGTGTCGGATTTCGAACCCGAAGCCCGCGCCCACAAACACTCCACCAGTTCCACGTTGCTGTTTGCCAATTATCAGGGCAAAGAAATCAACATCATTGACACCCCCGGCTATCCCGACTTCATCGGTCAGGCTCTGGCGGCGTTGCCTGCGGTTGAAACCGCACTGATCGTGGTCAATGCCGCCGCCGGGGTGGAAGTGAACACCCGCCGGTTGTTCCATGCCGCCGGGGAATTGGGCCTGGCGCGGATGATCGTGATCAACCGGATGGATCAGAACCTCGCGGGGCTGCCGGACCTGGTGGAGCAACTCAAGGCCACCTTCGGCGGGGAATTGCACTGCATCAACCTGCCCTGCACGGGTGGCACGGATGTGATTGACTGTTTTGATCATGAAGCCGGAACCGCCGATTTTGGCGACGTTGCGGCCATCCATCAGGAGATGATCGAATCGGTGGTGGAAATGGACGATGCCCAGATGGAGCAATATCTGGCCGGCGAAAAACTGGGGCTCGATGCGCTGCGGGCCAGTTTTGTCAAAGCGATGAATGCCGGCCATGTGGTGCCGATCCTGTTTACCAATGCCAAAGGCGAAGTAGGCGTGCAGGACCTGCTGCACATTCTGGCCGACGACCTGCCCAGCCCACAAACCGCCAAAGCCAAGCGACTGCGGCTGGGCGAAGAACTCAAAGAAATT
>JBIJDM010000147.1:0-7279 GCA_044344145.1 Phycisphaerae bacterium | reverse complement strand
TTGCGGTTTGCTCCCGCCGGGCTGCACCTGCCAATAGCCCTGCTGGAACGGCACCGGCTTGGCCGGTGTGCCCACGTCGGTCATGAGGACACGCACATCCCCCGCTTTCACTTCCGCACGCGGCGCCGGCCAGTGGGGCGCGAGGCTGAAATCCACATACGCGCCACTCACAAACGGCGCGTACGGCAGTTCGCTCCCGCTGTTTTTCAGCCCATGACGGGCCTGTACGTCATAATGGAGATACAAATTCTTTTCATCATAGAGCACCTGCACCTCCGCCAAATGCTGGCCATCCAGCAGAATCTGTGCGCTCGGCACTGCTGGCATATTTTCCCCCAGCCAGAAGGCATTGAAATTACGCTCGATTTCGGGCGGATTGCGGGTATACAACGCCGTATATTCCGGACGCTCCGTGGGGATTTTGCCGTCCGGGTCCCAAGCCGTTATCCCCGCGGCCAGCGCGGCCGTCAACCGCACGGCCGGTGCGGTCAAAGGCGTCAAGGTGGGTAAGATCACCCGGTGAATGTGGGCGCCGGTATCGTTGGCCACCGAATAAATGTGACCAGTGGCGGGATCGGTAAACACGCCGGTAGCCTGCGTCTCGCCATACAGCACCTGATCATCCTCGATGCCGGATTGATAATCGTGGAACAGTCGCCCGAGATACAACCCGTCCTGCGACCAGACCCACACCGGCCCGAGCGTATCGGTGACGAACACCGCCCCGCCAGCCACCCCGGCCAGATGACAGGGATGATACATCTGCCCCGGTGACGCCCGTCCTGGTGCCCGCCGACCCACGGCCCACAGGCAGCGCCCCTGCGCGTCGAACCGGGCCACCTTGGTGCGCCAGTTACGGCTGGCCCACCAGCCATTGCCATCAATGCCGGGCAGCACCAGAGGCTTGCCGTCGCCCCGCGATTTCTGCGCATATTCCGGCTCCAGCAACGCGTAGGCGCCGGATTCTGTCTGCGTGGCAAGGGCCATGTTACACATCTGCACCCGCTTCCAGCCATCGCCCCCGGTCAGATCGGGGAGTTGCCATTTAACCGTGTCGCGCATCTGACCCCAGTCATAAACCGGTGCGCCCGTGGGCAGTAATTCCTTGAGCATCAGCTTGGATTCCACCAGGCGCGGACCATCCTTGTCCTCCACCAACCGGCTCAGGATGACATTAAGATTTTCGTCCAGTCGGGCCGACGATACCCGCTTGGTTTGCGCCAGTGCCGCGGGTTCCGGCGTATAAATAATCTCATCCAGCGCCATCTTGCCATCCCCGTTGCGATCCGCCCACGTGAACCAATTATTCGGCCCCTGATCATAGATACTCTCGATTTTATTGCCGATTTTCTCACTGCGATGGAAGCCCACCAGCGCCACGGGTTTGGGTTTCTGGTCCGCACCATAAGTGAACACGGCGCCATCACCATTACCGCTCTCGCTCATAAAATAGTTACGGCCCTGATAGGTCACAAAGTGGCGGGACTCATACCCAAATACCGGCCAGCGCGACGTCCTCGCCCGGGCGCCATCGTAGGGATTTCCACCATGCGTAAACGACAGGTATACCTCCTCCTGATACATGTCCGCCCAGGTATTGTCGTAATGCCATGACGGTTTCCATGTGCCGGCCGTCAAATCCATTTGGTAGGCCGAAATGCCGGGCTCATCGGCAAACGGACCGCTTGTCACAATCAGTTCGCTGGGCTTGGCCGGATTAAAACAATCCGAATACAGACACAGTTTGCGGGCAAACCATTGCCGCTCTAGTTGTCCCGCCAACGACCAGCGTGAGGTACGGGGAAAACCTGTGGCGATATCATTGACCCACAAAGCCGCGCCGGCGCCATTCGCACCGGGGCCAATGCACAGGGACGTGATAGTGCCCATGCCGTTCTCGTCAAAACGCCCATTCTGCGGTGTTCCCCCGGCTTTGCCCAGCCGGCGCAGCAGCTTCCCCTCGGGTGAAAACACCACCACCTGCCGGCTCCCCACGGTCACACCGCCGTCGCCACCGCTATCCCCCACATACAGATTGCCTGCGGCATCCGCCGCCAACGCATGGGGATTCTGCAGTACGCCCTGATCCACCACAGTGCCGGTCACCGCACCGGCAGGGTTCAGCCGTAGCACCTTGGTGCCACTCACCACCAGCAAGCTATCCCCTGTCCAGACCAACCCGCGCGGTCCGGGCACCGCAATCGTCTTGAGCACTTTGCCCGTGGTCCGGTTCACGATATAGAGTGCATTATTGTCGGCCACACTGGCATAGAGCGTATCCTTTGTCACCACCAGCCCATCCAGCGATCCCGTCAGCCGCCCATGCCAGCGATTTTCCGACCGGTCCGGCATCGGCTTGGCCGGCAATTGGGTCAGGATCCTGCCCCGCGGCTGGCCCAGCGTGTATTCCGCGATTTCGACGCGCTTTTTATCCCAGTTATAGATGCCCAAATAATAATTCTTCTCATCCATAGCTGCGGCCAAACGCGTGTCCCACGGATAGAACGAGTAGTAACGCAGGGCGATATTGCCGTCCCCGTCCATCTGTTGGATGCCGGTAATCTGGTTGTCTTCCACGCAGCCGTAGGCAAAGAGCAGCGTCTTGCCACTGCTCACGATCGAAGCCGGGGCGCCCAGATTTCCGCCCCAGTCGCCTTTGCCATCGCGCGTGCGCCACGGCGGATTACCGCTCTTACCCACTTCCATCACGAATTTCACTTGGGGCGGTTCCGTGAAAAATACGCCCTTCACGGCATATTCCCCGACGGCAGCGGGTTTGCCCATATCGGTGGTGCCATCCCAATCTACCGTCTGGCGCCCACTCGACACCGGTGCGGCATACAGCAGCGAACGCACCAGTACACCTTCACGGTCATACAACGCCACACTGGCCAGCCCCTTGCCCGGCGTGGTAAAAGTCACCGGTATATGCCCCGGCACTCCCACCGGCTCCGGCGCCACCGGCGATTCTTGCGGAGCGCTGCACCCGGCCACCATAGTCAAACAACCCAACCAGACCAGCAAACGCGCTATGTTCATGACGTGTTACTCCCGGGTAGACCAGCAGACTCCCACGCAGTGCTCTGTTTCGTGGGTGAAACTCGTTGTGGAGGTGGTGAACAACATACTGAATGCGGATGGTACCGGCATTCTTCTGACACCTAGGCTACCTGCCCTAACCCGCGCTTGTCAACCCGCTGACCGGCGCGCACCCGCTTGCCCGCAATGACGTAACGGGAATTTTCGGTTTCCGTCTTGGTGCTAGGTCGCGGCTGGATACGGGAACGCCAGCGTCTCCGCACATTGTAATTCCACCCCGGTCAGCGCTTCGATCACGGTCTGATGACACACCACCAACACCGACTCACACTCGGCATAACGGCTTAACACCCGGTTGACCCGCTGACAGATCTTGGAAAAAGACTCCCAATTACACGCCACCCCTGGCGGCCATTCGTTCCCATGCGCTTTCCGCTCGTTAATCGCCTGCTGCACGGGTTCGAAGCTGTCAAACCGAAACGTCAGATCAGGCAACCACTCATGCAGATCAAACTCAACCTGCAACGGCAGATTAAGCCCACGACTCAGTAACGCCGCGGTATGCAGCGCCCGGGTCATCGGCGAGCAAATAATCTGCGTAAACTGGCCAGCTTTGAGTTGCGGCAGTCGCGCTTCAACCTGCGCCACCCCGACGGGCGTCAATGGCACCCAATCCATACACCCGCCGATCAGCTGGCGCGCCCGGCCCAAGGGAAAATCTGCCACACCATGACGCATCAATGTAAAATTACCCATAGCGATCCAGTGTAGAAGGTGAACACAAAGATGTAAAGCCGTCTCCCCAGGCCCAACCGACCCGGTTGACCCCACAGCCATTTCACCGATAATACAGCCACCTCACTCTAAATGGTGCGTGAGTCAGTAAGGAATTTAGCGCATGGCTGTTGCTGCACGCACCGCAAAGCCTTCGGACCTTCATCCTACGCCACAACCTGACCCCGGACCGCGGACCCGTTGGTTATGGGCCGTATGCGTACTGTGTTTTTGCTGCATCCTATGGGGCTGGTCTTTTCCGGTGATTCAACTGGGGGCAAAACCCTTTGATGCCGCGCTCAAGGATGCTCTGCATTGGGGGGATAGTGATCTTTCTATATCCCTGCGCATCGGCATAGGCGCGGCCTTTAATGCCCTTCGTTTGGGGCTGGCCGCACTGGTCTATGCATTGCTAGCCCGGCGCCATCTGCGCGGCTTTAACCGCGCCGAGTTGCTGGGCGGGTATATGGTGGGTGCCTTCTATGCCGGTGGCATGTTGGGTCAAACCATCGGCCTCAGTTACACCGTACCCTCGATTTCGGGTTTTCTCACCGCCCTGTTGGTCGTCTTTGCGCCGCTGGCGCAGGCCTTACTGCTGCACCGGCCGGTAGGAAAAATTATCTGGCTGGCCGTGGTGATTGCCCTGATTGGGATGGCGATTCTCTCCTGGCCAACCCAGAACACAGCCCCCGCCGTACTTGCCGGGCCATGGCCCTGGTTTGGCGAAGCCTTCACCGTGCTGGGGGCCCTGCTCTTTACCGGCCAGATTTTATCCATTGATCGCTTCGGCGCTCGGGCCAATCCCATCCGCATGACGCTGGTTATGTTCACCACCACCGCGGTACTCAGCGGCCTGGCCAGTCTCGCGCTGGGTTGCGGCCCGTTGTATACTCCCACCGCCATGACCGCTCTGGTCTGCAACCCCACCGTCTGGTGGACCATGGGCAGTCTGGTTATCCTCTCGTCCATCGTGGCACTGCATCTGATGAATGCCTACCAACCCCGGGTATCCCCCGCCACCGCCAGTGTGGTTTATTGTCTGGAACCTCTCTGTGCCGTCGCCTTCTCCCTGATCTTCCAGACCGAAACCCTCACCACCGTAGTGGTCGTGGGCGGGGCCATCATTTTGGCCGCGGTGCTCTTGATGGCTTCGGGCGAACGGCAGTAATAACCCAGAAGCAGATATACTGTAATAACGTTACCTCAATATCCCATTAGTTCACCTTCGCTTTGATTAATTTACCTGAAACATACTTCACTGATTCTTTCCCATACACCAAGGCTTTCGACTCGCACACACCATAATTAGGTTGGCACACACGGCACCGTCAGCAGCGAAACCCAGGAAATAGGCTTGCTTTTGAAGGCCAGTCCACTACGATAGAGTCGGTGAGGGTTGAGGTTTGTAGCAATATAATGCCCAGTAGGATTCGCATTCAGACTTGGACATCTCAAGCGTCATTGCACCAACTTTCCCGAGGTTACCGTATGACCACAAAGCCGAATAACAACCCTTCGTGGACGGCGGGTACGGTATGTTTAACCGCACTGCTGTTATTACTCGCCGGAGGCGGCTTGGTATGGCTGGCCTATACCACCTTGGCTGCGCGGTCGCACACGGTGGCTCCCGTGGCCACAGTGCAGGTGGTGGCGACCGATGGCAACGAAGTCCGCGTCTGGTTGGAGCGACCCGGCGCCAGCCTGCGCGAAATGCCCACCACCTTCACCACCGCACCCGGCGCCGTCAGCGTGCGCGTGGCGCGCCATACCCCCGAAGGGGGCTGGCGGCAGGATACCGTGACCCTCACGCTCCAGGCCAACCGCCTGCATCTGGTGCCCATCGGTGCTGGGCCGATACGAATCGTCGGCAAACTCGCCCAGCCAACCCACTCCGAGTCCAATCGCTTTGGCAAGACCTATTACCCTGTCCCCGGCGTGGTCGGCTGGCCCGAACCATCTCCGGGCGCCACCACCCCGCCACTCCTGACGGTGGGCGAACCCGATCTGCCCCCGGCCGATCCGTCCCAGATTACCCTCCACGCCGATGCAGGACCCACCGCAGCGGAGGAGAAGACCCAGGAAGACCAAGCCATGAGCGGCTTGCTCCCAACCCACGAACGGCTGGTGGTGGCCATCAATCCGTATCTTGAAGACCTGCGTTATACCGTTTCCGTAACTTATCCCGAGGTGACGCGGAATTGGTCGTATACCACCACCCTACAGGCTCGTAATGTCCGCGTGTTCCCCTTGGGTGTCGGCTCGGGTGAGGTCAGGATCGAGACCCGCCGCGCCGCCGATGGCGCCTGGATCGGTGCGGCCACCACCACTCCCGCACCCCAACCCGGTCGACCGCTGCTCTTTACCCCCGGCGGGGCCACACGTTATGGCTGGCTAGGCACGGTGGCCGGCCCCATGCCGCCTCCTCCCACCGGCGTCTGGTGGATGTGGCCTGCCGATCGGCCCCTGCGGCTCCGCCGCGCGGAAGACCCCGTCGGCTGGCTCCTGTCCACCACCGGACCAGAAGATAAACCCGTGGGTCTTGCGGTAGCCATCAGCGCCCCATTGGTGGCTTTGGGAGCTACCCCCACACTCCAACCTCGCACCGATGTCACTGTGCATGAATTAACGGTACCCATGCCCGCCGGTGCCGACACCGCGCCCGGCGGATACCATGCCCACGCGGTGGCTGCCGTGGCGACCGATGCCAAGGGCGCTCTGGTGGGAATCGTGGATGGACAGGTACGCGATCTGCTGACCGGCCAAAGTCTGCAAGACCCCAAAACCGACCGTGTGGTTCAAATGACCGCCTCGCCCCATGGTTTGTTGCTGTTGACCGCCACCGGCCAGTTGGCCACCTTGGATAAAGGCCAACTGAAATTGGGTCAGCAATGGATCAATCCCGCCCTGCATCTGGCGCCAGCCGAGACTAAAACGCCCTCGGTATGGGTTTACAGTGGAACCGTTTTTGAGTTGCAACCATTGGCCGGAGGGAATGGAACTGTCCTGTCGCGCTCGGGTGCAGACCCCGATGCCGGTCCGATTACAGCGCTGGCCCCCACGGCCGGAGGCGCGATGCTGATGGCCACGGGCCGCCGCATCGAACGCTTCGCCCCGCGTGAGGACATCGCCGGAAGTTGGAGCATTGCCCCGGTGTTAAGCCTGCCCGAATCCGGGCGCGATATCATCGGCCTGGTGGATCATCAGGGGCGTCTGCTCTTTGCCACCGAAGAATGCGTGTATGAATTACGCGGCGATGTGGTCTTGCCGCTGGTGGTGGGGATCGGTGGGCCGCTGACTTCCTGGCGCGGCGGGGTCCTCGTATGCGACCAGCGTTCGGGCCGATTGTTTCATCTGGGCGGGCCGGCCTTCGGGACTGCGGCCGCCACACCCACCGGAGGCAAACCATGAAGTACCCGCTTCCCCGCTATAAATCGTGGCCCATCGCGCTGGTGCTGTGCGGTTGCCT